>CAZJRI010000077.1:0-24309 GCA_964548025.1 uncultured Pseudomonadales bacterium | reverse complement strand
CTGGTGCCGCCACCAAGAGTCGAACTCGGGACCTACTGATTACAAATCAGTTGCTCTACCAACTGAGCTATAGCGGCAGCCCTGTAAAAACAGGAAGCGGATTGTATTCGAACTCATCATGGTGTTCAAACTTTAATGTACTCAAAGCGTTCAATTGACCAGACACTGCCTCAACTGCCGGTCAATTCCCTCGTGACTTTCGAGTAATGATGCCCATAAGACTGAACTCACCTCCAATCGCCGGCCAGTCTGGGGGAAAATCCAGAATTCTCTGCCGATCGTTGGAATACTGACAATCTCAACTTCATACCCAGTGCTCTGCAGCTTTTCTTTTTGAGACAAAGCCGCTTCCTGAGTCGAGAATACGCCTAGCGATATGCCAAGCGCATCGTCTCCTTCTGTAATGACATAACTGTCTATTCCCTGGGAATTCAGCTCACGCAGTTTACGAAAAGCTTCCTGCAGAGAGCTGGCGGGCGGGATCATAACTCTGAAGTCACTTTCTCCTGTGGGTGTATCAATTGCTTTGAGATCTACAGCCAGATCAACAGAATTCAACTGGTCGGCAACATTCTGCCCAGCAAAAAGATCTGCAAAAGGACCAATAGCCTGACACTCCTCAGTTCCGCCAGTAACTGCTTTTACCGGATTATTTACCACAAGATCCATCTCTTTTTCTCGAATACTGTTATTCGAGTTTTCGCTTAATAAATAGACTGATTCGACCTCAGTACCGATTGCGCGCACTGATATACGCTCCCGGGGCTCATAAAGCTGATCTCGATACACAAAATAAGCAATGTTCATGAGAACGAGAGCGACAAATACAGCTCGCATAATTATCTCAACGCTCTCAAACTTACTTCTCCCGCGTTAAAGGTTCTTAATCCCTGACTTGTTTCCAGGATCAGATTACCCCCTTCATCAACACCACGATCAATGCCTTCTATCACCTTGTCTCCAATCAAAATCTGAACCGGGCAGTCTGAATAGACATTGAATTCATCCCACGATGACTTGTAGCGTTCGAATCCACTAATTGAATAATGGTTGAGTTCAGAAATCAGGTTGGATAACAGAAGCGATACCAATTGATTTCTTGAGATCGTCCGGGCTTCACCAGCACTACTCCAGGGTTGGTCAATCTCACTAGCCTCTGATTCGTCCAGTTGCAGATTTACCCCAATGCCGATCACCACTTCGACCCTGCCCCGGCTGGTCGCGCCCATCTCAATCAGGATGCCAGATAGCTTCCCATTATCAAGCAATACGTCATTTGGCCACTTCAATCCAACTCCGGATAGCCCAGCCAACCTCAGGCTTTTTACAACCTGCATGCCGACGACAAGGCTCAGTCCGCTGACACCTGTTTTTGCCGGAATTTTCCAGCCGAGACTCATGTAAATATTTTTACCAAAAGGGCTAACCCAATATCTCCCCCGTCGACCTCGACCGGAAACCTGACGCTCTGCAATACAGGCTGACCCATGAAAATCCGATTCGTGAGTTTTCGACATCAGATAGGTATTGGTTGAATCAATTGACCAATGGACTTCAAGTTTCGAGAGCGCATCTCTTGCATCAGAATGAAGGTTCTGGCCGATCAGTTCTGAATCGAGCAATTCAAGCGGTCGCTGGAGTTTTAAGTTGCCTGACGCTTCCTCGAAGGACAGGCCCAAATCCCCAAGCGCCTCTGTTAATTCCGGGGTCGCGTCAACGGCCTCCCCTTGAGCCATTCTTCCAATTTGTAATTCTATTTTATCCATCAGCTTATTATGCGTCAGGGAGAGGGCATGGTTAAACCATTGACGAGATGAATTTGTATGATGTTGGGGACGCCTAGTTGGGGACGCCTGGTTGGGGACGCCTGGTTGGGGACGGCTTGGTTGCGGACCGGTGTGGTTTAATCTGGAATGGTGATTGTGGCTTTGTTCGGGGACCTCTCGGTTCGGGGGCCTCTCGCAATTTCGCTTTGCGAATTTGCTGTCAGCTTTGAGTTATCGAAGATAGTATTCACGTTTTGCGCGAAGCGAAAAGCAAGGTGTTCGGATAGAGCAGGTTCGTTCCGGGCTTCTCGCAATTTCGCTACGCGAATTTGCTGTCAGCTTTGAGTTATCGAAGATAGTATTCACGTTTTGCTGCGCAAAACGTGAATTTGGTGGAGCCACGCGGGATCGAACCGCGGACCTCCTGCGTGCAAGGCAGGCGCTCTCCCAGCTGAGCTATGGCCCCAGAAAATTCTGGACTAGAGACATTATATATCTCAATTTCTTCCTGTGTGCATACGGAAGATCATTTCTTACAAAGTAGCAGGATTTTCCGATATCGCACTCTGCTTAATGTATTCACCAGATCAACTCTGGTGGGTCTGGGTGGATTTGATCGGGGACGCCCAGTTCACCGACCTCACAACCTTCTGACCTTGATCACTCTTTACCAGATTAACTCTGGTGGGTCTGGGTGGATTTGAACCACCGACCTCACCCTTATCAGGGGTGCGCCAACTGAGCTACAGACCCAACAATAGCTTTTACTTCTATCGACTCAAGAACATTTTACCAGGCTCTCAAGTACGAGCCGCGGTATTATACGCAGCCGTTTTTGTTTTACAACGCTCATAGCATGAAGCGCTTAAATTAGGATAACACCTAATTCAAAACTCACCATCGATGATGCTATTTCATTACAATCAGGTGATGGTTCTTCTTCCCTTTTTGTACCACATGGTAACGACCGTACAGAGCCGTAGCGGTATCCAACTCATAGTCTGGATCACTAATCTTCTCACCGTTTACTGATACCGCGTTGCTTTTAATCAGCTTTCTGGCCTGACCCTGCGTTACTTCACCTCTCGGTGTAACCGCCAACCCCGAATCCACCAGCACGCTGATGAGTCCTACAGCATCATCAGCGATTTCAGACGTCGGCAGTCCATCAAGCGCGACCTGTGCAAGATCTCCCTCTGACAAGGTAGCGAGCTGATTTGTAAAAAGGGCTTTGCTGATTCGCTCTGCCGCAGCAACGCCATCTTCTCCGTGAACCAGTCTGGTTACCTCGCGGGCAAGGGCAACGTGAGCAGTTCTCGAACCTGGATCCTCTTCATGTGCTGCCACCAGCTTTTCAATTTCGTCTGAATCCAGAAAAGTGAAGATCTTTATGTAATTGGCGACATCATCGTCCGCACAGTTTCGCCAGAACTGGTAGAAACTATAAGGTGAGGTTTTTTCAGCGTCGATCCAGACAGCGTTACCCATGCTCTTGCCGAACTTTGTTCCGTCAGAATTGGTAATCAAAGGATAGGTAATGGCGTAGGCCTGTTCACCCGACATTTTGCGCACGAGCTGAATACCAGAGGTGATATTTCCCCATTGAACACTTCCGCCCATCTGAATCGTGCAATCGTGTTGCTGATTGAGAATCACGTAGTCATAGGACTGAAGAAGTGCATAGCTGAATTCCGTATAGCTGATACCGACACTGTCATCCTCAAGTCGCCGCCTGACCGTTTCTTTCTGGATCATTGCGTTTATGCTGAAATGCTTGCCAATGTCTCTGAGATAATCGATTACCGAAAGTTTCTCTGTCCATTCAGCATTGTCCACAACAATTGCGGAATTTGATCCACAGTCGAAGTCCAGGAAACGACTTGCCTGTTGACGAATCTTCTCAACAAAGGCCCGTACCATTTCAGTCGGTTTCAGTTCTCTTTCCGTTGTTCGGCCACCCGGGTCGCCAATCATCCCCGTGGCACCACCAACCAATAAGATCGGTCTGTGGCCTGCGAGCTGAAATCGACGCAATGCGAGTAACGGGACCAGGTTTCCTATGTGAAGACTATCTGCCGTGGGATCAAAACCGCAATACACGGTTCGTGAACCGGTTGATAAGTGTTCTGCAAGTTCAGCCTCACTGCTAACCTGGGATATAAGGCCCAGGGATCCAAGTTGATCAAGCAGATCTGTGTCGACGGCCATGAAGATTCCCCAATATGGTACTTTTTGTTAAAACTGTGAAATTCATCGTTCAATTCCCGAACAACTCATGTAATCTTCCCCTCCCGCTCTTTACAAAAAGCGTCTAAGGTTAAGGAGGCGCCAAAATACAGTAAGTGAAGGGAAATTCAAGCTGTTATTTGGGATTCATTCATCACAATTCGAAAATCAACCGCTTGTGAATCATTCACACTGATAGGGAAATCACTACCGGTAAATCGATCTGCGGATCGCGACATTGGAAAATTATGATTGACAATAGGTCAATTGTTTAATTAAATCCATATTTTTTATATACTTAGCGTCATTTTATGACAAATAACACTAATAAACATCTGTAGTTGACTGCTTTATGGACGAATACCCGAAGTCACATCTGAAGACTGCAGTAATTCTGACAGTCTGTCTGGCAATCGCAATCGCTGCGTTACCGGACAAAGAAGTCAATCGAGTCACTACTGTTCCCGTCTCTCTTTCAATCCAACCCACTGAAAACATAGAAGAATTAAGTACCCCGGAGACCAGCTTCGATCTGGAGAACCCGGAGATAATCTGGGAGGAAATAAAAATACGTCCAGGTGACAGCCTGTCTACCATATTCAAAAGAGCTGGTCTCTCAGCAAGAGAATTGCAGGAAATCATGTCTCTTGGCAATGACGTATCAGTTCTCGGCAAGATTAAACCAGGGCAGTCTATCCAGTTCGAAGTGACTCAGGAAGGCACCCTAAAAACACTGCTATATGAAGAAACTCCCCTTAAGAAACTGACAGTCAAGAATTCGAATGATGGATTTGATTCCGAGTGGGACCTGGTAGAACCCGAGGTCCTGATTTCGTACAAGACCTCCAGGATAACCGCCGACCACCCCTCCCTTTACCATGCGGGCAAGGCGGCAGGACTATCTGATAATCTGATTATGCAATTAAGCTACGTCTTTCAGTGGGATATCAGTTTCGCCCTTGATCTGAGACGGGGTGATACCTTTGCATTGCTCTACGAGGACATATATGTCGATGGAGAGATAGTCGAGGAAGGCAGGATCCTCGCCGCACAGTTTGAGAATATGGGCAAGACATATACCGCTGTACTATACGAGAACGACCAGGGACGTTCGAGTTACTTTGCGCCAAACGGTCGAAGCATGCGCAAAGCCTTCATTCGAGACCCGGTTCACTTCTCTCATGTCAGTTCCCGGTTCAATATGAAACGACTGCATCCCATCCACAAGCGAGTCATGCCTCATCGAGGCATCGACTACGCTGCAAACAGGGGCACGCCAGTTCTCGCATCAGGGGACGGTAAGGTGACAATAGCGCGCAGAAACAATGCGTCGGGCCGTTACGTTGTCATACGACACGGTGAACAATATACAACCAAGTACCTGCATCTTTCAGCTTTCGCAAAGGGCATCAGAGCCGGTAAAGCCGTCAAACAGGGACAGACTATTGGATATGTAGGTGCAACGGGCTGGGCTACCGCGCCCCATCTGCACTATGAATTTCTGGTCAACGGCCAACATCGCAATCCAAGAACGGTTAAATTACCGAAGGCACAACCTATAACCGAATCGAATCTGGCCAGGTTCAAACAACTGACTCAACCGATGCTGGCTCGATTGGAATCCGTCGCAGGAGGCAGGCGATACGCTCTCGCAGATGGCGGGGATATTAGAGACTCAAGCGATTAAGCTACCCTCAGCGGTTCCTGAGGAGGATCTATATAGAGAACGAATTACCGCAACCACAGGTCGTGGTCGCATTGGGATTAGTTACAACAAATCTGGAACCTTGCAGGTCTTCTTTGTAGTCAACTTCTGCACCGATAAGATATTGATAACTCAAAGCGTCAACAACGAGCATTACACCCTCTTTCTCAATAGCAGTATCGTCTTCCTCGATGTCCTCATCGAAAGTAAAACCATATTCAAATCCTGAGCATCCGCCACCCGTCACAAAAACCCGAAGTTTCAGATTCTCGTTTTCTTCCTCCTTTATGAGGACTTTCACTCTGTTGGCTGCCTGATCGGTAAAACTCATGCCCAGAGGGACAAATTCTGTAGGTGTTTCGCTCATAATATTCAATATGGGTCTATATGCCTTAAAATCAAGTTTCTCCTGTCACCTTTGCAACAGGTTCCCCGACAATTAAGCCGTTTTAGATTTAACAGGCGATACGTTGGTTTTTTGGCCGGTGGTATTCTCTTCTGCTGCAAGGTCGGAAGCGACCGCAAGGGATTCTGCTTTACTTTCTTTGCCATCTTTAACATGGACGAGATTTCCGTCCACCCGACTTCCCATGACCATTTCAATCAGGTTGTAATAAACATTGCCATTGATCTCGGCTTTCGCAGCAAGCTCAATATGCTTTTCTGAATGTATGTCGCCAAACACCTTTCCGTTAATAACAACATTGGGTACACGGATATCGCCCTTAACACGACCCTTTTCGCTAACAACGATCACTGCTTTTGATCCTTCAACAGCAAAAATATTACCCTTAATTGTTCCATTGACCTGAAGTTCATCACTGAAATGAACATCCCCAGACAGTTCGCAGTTATTTGCAATTAGCGTGATACCGGCACCTCCGCTTCCTTTCTTCCCAAACATGACTAGTCTCCACCTATTTGCCAGTCAAATTTCTTCTCCAGTCGCTGGGAATTTCTACCCGAAGACCTCGCAACAATCAGAATCTGCTGCGGTTCAAAACCATCGGGAATATTAAACTCCCCATCGATGTTCTGAAAATATCTAAATCTAAAACGAATGGAATCCAAGTCTTCTTCACTTATTTCATTCAGAGACAGTTCTCTTCTCGTGTCCGCCTGTTGCCCAACGAGACTAATCTCTACACCACCTTGTACATATTCGTGTTTCTCAACGACCTGCGTCAAAAGCAGGCTGAAATTGACCTTGTTAGGATCACTTGATGCTTTCATATCCAGCCGCTCGATTCGCAGCCCCTTGTCTTCAACATTGGGTAGCATCACCCCTTTATAAAATCGAATTTCTTCTTTGAACTCAGCAATCTGCGCCTGCAACGATTCAACTGTCTGCCGAACTTCCTCATTGGCACGTGAATCGACCTGGCCGCCCAACTTAAGCTCAGCGACTTCCCGTCTTAAGTCCCCTATAAGACCGGTGGTGGTTGTGAGCTGCTGCCTGAGTTCTTCCATTTCACTTACAACCTGAACTTTTGTTGCAAGACCTTCTTTGAGCCCGTAACGATAAGTAAGCAGACTAAACGCAGCAACTGCCACAAGGCACAAACAAAAAATACCTGCCTTGTAGAGTGGTCTATGTGCTACTACCTGCATCTGGTATTGCTTACTACCTTTAACGGCGGCCACTGCCAGTTCCACAGAATCGTAAAAAGGACGATTAGCTTAGCAGAAAATGACAGAAAACGAGTGAGAAATGCCCAATTAACACCCGTCGTGGAATCAATGGTCGATCTTTGGTTCCCCATGGAATAAGCTAAAGTCTACCAATCGAGCATCTCATCAGTGCCCTTGAAATTGTCTTCAAATTACTCGATACGCGGCTTCAGACGTTCCCTGGCATCTTTCGATTCGGTTCCACAATTTGCCATCCTCGGTATATTTTCAGGCATTGTTACCGGTCTTGTGATCCTGGGTTTTCGAACACTGATGGAGTTGCCATTATCTGTCTTTCTGACCGACGGCTTCGAGAATTTCGAGAATCTGTCCTACCAGTATCGCTTCGCACTGCCAATTGTCGGGGCGATTGTACTGGCGATCATGTATGCCATTATCCCGGCTGACTATCGACGAGTAGGTGTAGTTCACGTACTGGAGCGGCTGGGCAGACATCAGGGCCACCTGCCATGGCAAAACGCTATTACCCAGTTTCTGGGAGGGATTATTGCCCTTGGCACGGGGCACTCAGGTGGTCGGGAGGGTCCGGCAATACATCTCGGCGCGGCCTGTAGCAGCCTTCTTGGGCAGTCGCTGAAACTGCCAAATAACAGCATTAGAATCCTGGTGGGGTGTGGTGCCGCTGCTGCAATATCGGCTTCATTTAATACTCCAATTGCCGGTGTTATTTTCTCGATGGAAGTCATCATCATGGAATATACCATCGCAGGTTTTATACCCGTCATTCTTGCCGCGGTCATCGCTACCCTGATCAACCAGTCCGTCTATGGAACAAGCGCTGCATTTGATGTACCGGCAGATATTTCAATGAACAGTTTCTACAACCTGCCTTTTCTGGTTCTTGAAGGGATCGCCATCGGTGTGTTGGCAGCATGCTTCGTTCGCCTTATTCGATTCATCTACGTCGCAGGGCCGGTAAGTTTCTACAGAAAAATGCTTCTCGCCGGACTAATTACCGGCACGCTCGCATTGGTCAGCCCACAGATTCTGGGGATTGGCTACGACACGGTCAACACAGCCCACGCAGGTGAACTGACACTGATAGTACTTCTCTCCGCCTGTCTTCTTAAGCTCATCGCAACCGCTGCGACAATAGCCCTGGGAGTACCCGTCGGTGTCATCGGTCCGACGCTGTTTATCGGCGCTACCGCAGGCGGTGTGCTGGGCATACTTGGAGCCGAGGTATTCCCTGAACTGGCATCCTCACCTGGTTTTTATGTCATGCTCGGTATGGGAGCGATGATGGGTGCCGTATTGCAGGCACCGCTTGCAGCATTGATGGCCGTTATGGAATTGACGCACAATCCGAGCATCGTACTACCGGCAATGCTCGTCATCATTGTCGCCAATCTGACAGCCAGCCAGGTTTTCCAGACCAAGTCAGTTTTTCTTATGCAAATGGAAATACTGGGATTGGAATTTAACCAGAATTCACTATCAATGACCCTCAACCGGGCAGCAGTCGCTTCAATCATGTCCCGGAGTTTTGAGCGGGTTGAATCAAAACTCAGTCGCGATCAGGCTGTTCAACTGTCGATGAACAAACCGGACTGGCTGCTGGTAAATCGTGATTCTGGCGGTGGACCTGCTTTTATCCTCAGAACGCCGGATCTAATTGAATTTCTAGCTTCAGACCAAAGTGAAGTGATTGATCTTGCGGAGATCCCGGCAACCAGAAAAGATGTTACCGACATTCTGCTACAGGCTACCTTGTCGGAGGCGCTACAAATGCTCAACGAATCCGGCCTCCAGGCGCTCTATGTGAATCGGATCAGTGCACCTCTGACGGATTCGGTAGTCGGTATTATTACCAGAGAAGATATCGAATCGTATTATTTGTAGAAAAAGCACACTTTCCGACCATTGAAAAGGCAGAATCTCTTCCTGCCTCTACACTTAATAGAATTCATCTGATGGTGCAGTTCGATGACAATTCTTCCCCAGACCCCGGTGGTGATGGCATTCTCCGATCTTGATCCTTCGGGTGCAGCCGGAATTCAGGCTGACGTTGAGACGATGTTCAGCATGGGGTGTCACTGTTCTTCGGTCGCGACCTCAATTACCGCACAGGATACATTTGAATGCAGAGACTCGGTTTCTATCGATCCTGATGTGATCAACGATCAGGCCCGGGCAATTCTCGAAGATATGGCCGTAACCGCTTTTAAGGTTGGATTAATCAATAGCGTTGAGAATGTTCATGCAATCTACAAAATCCTCCGAGATTACCCGGAAAAACCAGTCATTTTCGCACCGGCGCTGAACTCGCTGCATTCTCACTATGCACTTCAGATCATCGAGAGCATCCGAACTCTTCTGATGCCCCTTACTCATATTGTGGCCATCAACCAGAAAGAGGTTGGTGTACTGTGTCCCCGATCCGACACTCTCGAAGCATCGATACATGAAATTCTGGATCTCGGCACTGAGTTTGTGCTGGTCAACGATATCGGCAGCGACATGCAATTGACACTTAATCGTATGTATACATCGCAGGGTGAGTCCAGGGAATGGCTCTGGCAAAGATTGCCACATAATTACCTCGGCTCCGGCTCGACTCTGGTGGCATCGATCGCCGCACACGTCGCTCACGGATTTGATCCGATTACCTCCATGGATAAAGCGCAACGTTATACCTGGAACTCACTGAAAAGCGGCAGAAGAATGGGCATGGGGCAACATATTCCAAATCGGATGTTCTGGCACGAAAATTAAGATATCAATTTTCATAAAGAAACCAGTTGATTAATTGAATCATCGGGCGATGAATGTTTGAATGCGCACGTTCAGAAGACAAGAGAGTCCGAAGTCATATGTCCCGATCAAGTACGCTATTTGAGAATGCCCGCCAGGTACTGCCAGGCGGTGTAAATTCACCAGTCCGGGCCTTCCAGCGTGTTGGTGGCCAACCCGTCTTTTTCAAGAAAGGGTCAGGTGCCTATCTCATCGACGAAGATGATAAACAATATATTGACTACATCGGTTCATGGGGGCCGATGATCGTCGGCCAGGCGCATCCCGAAGTGCTTAAGAAAATCCAGTCAGCGCTCGCTGACGGTCTCAGTTTTGGCGCACCAACTGAAGTCGAAACGATTCTCGCCACTAAGGTGTGCGAACTCATGCCGAATATTGAAATGATTCGAATGGTGAGTTCCGGCACCGAGGCGACCATGAGTGCCATTCGTGTTGCCCGGGGCTTCACCGGCCGAGACAAGATCGTAAAATTCGAAGGCTGTTATCACGGACACTGCGATTCCCTTCTTGTTAAAGCAGGGTCAGGCGCACTGACACTTGGCGAGCCCGATTCACTCGGCGTACCCAAGAGTACCGCTGAACATACCATCACACTCGAATTCAACAATGCCGATCAGGTCGAAGAGATTTTCGAGCGGGAAGGAGCGAATATCGCCGCAATTATCGTTGAGCCGGTCGCTGGAAATATGAGTTGTGTGCCTCCAGCCGAGGGATTCCTTGAAACTCTCCGTTCCGTTTGTGATAAATCTGGATCGGTGCTGATATTTGATGAGGTGATGACCGGGTTTCGGGTGGCACTTGGCGGCGCCCAGCAGATCTATTCAGTTAAACCTGATCTGACAACACTGGGTAAAGTTATCGGCGGTGGAATGCCTGTCGGTGCCTTCGGTGGTAGAAAAGATATTATGAACGTAGTCGCACCACTAGGAGGTGTTTACCAGGCAGGCACATTGTCGGGTAATCCGATTGCCATGACTGCAGGTCTTGCGACGCTCGAGATTATCGAACAACCGGATTTTTTCGACGACCTGTCTGCAAAAGTGAGCCGACTAACCAGCGGTCTTCAGTCTCTGGCTGACAGTGCCGGTATCCCGTTTAGTACCAATCAGGTGGGCGGGATGTTCGGATTCTTCTTCTCCGGTGCTAATCCGGTTACCAGTTTCGCCCAGGTCATGAATTCTGATACCGCGCAATTTAACCAGTTCTTCAACACCATGTTGGAAAACGGCATCAACCTTGCGCCGTCGCCCTTCGAATCGGGCTTCGTATCGGCAGCTCACACTGAGGCAGATCTCGTACAGACACTTGAAGCAGCCAAAAAGGCATTTGCCGGTCTCGCCAACAGTTAGGATCAATCCATGAAACAATACGATGTCTATGGAATCGGAAATGCGCTCGTTGATACAGAGTACGAAGTCGATGAGGGCTTTATTAAAGATGCCAGCATCGAGAAAGGCATTATGACCCTGATTGAGGCTGATGAAAGACACAACCTCATTCATTCACTCGAGGTCCACCACGAACATAAGGTTATCAGTCAGGCTGGTGGGGGCTCAGCAGCAAACACGATTGTCGCTATCTCACAACTGGGTGCCAGCAGTTTCTACAGTTGCAAGGTCGCAAACGATGCAACGGGTAGTTTCTTTCTTCAGGATCTGGAAGTAGCAGGTGTTGATACCAATATGAACAATGGTAAAGATGCAGGCGTTTCAGGCCACTGCATATCCATGGTTACCCCCGATGCGGAACGCACCATGATGACCCACCTGGGTATCAGTCAGGATTTGTCCGTGAAGGAACTTGATGAGAGTGCTCTTCGTAATTGCAGGTATCTCTACATAGAGGGTTATCTCGTCACATCTTCTACTGCATTTGCAGCAACCCTCGAAGCACAGAAAATAGTTCGAGAAGCAGGCGGACTGGTATCTGTGACTCTTTCAGACCCGGCTATCGTTGAAAACTTCAGGGATGCTTTCGATCAGTTGGCCGAGGGCGGGATTGATCTGGTTTTCTGCAATGAGGATGAAGCCATGATCTGGACTGGCAGCAGGACACCCACCGAAGCGTTTAAGAAACTTCAAACAGTTTGTTCTCAGGTTGCCATGACGTGCGGGAAAGAAGGCGCAATGGTCTCCGATGGTAGCAGTGAGGCAACAGTCCCAGGCACTCCGACAAAGGCTGTCGATACAACCGGTGCGGGTGATATGTTTGCAGGGGCATTCCTTTATGCAATCTGCCAGGGTGAAAGTTTTGCCAGTGCCGCAGAATTCGCTAACCGATCGGCTTCTCTGCTTGTCTCAAACTTCGGCGCAAGATTGGATCGGGATACCATCTGCAGCTTAAAATAGTCCTAACTGCCGATCTGTTATTTTCGCCAGTGAAGTAGTCTTAAAGAACAGAATCGAATCAGCGATAGGCGCGAGCTGTTTGTCTATATAAAACTGGTAATCGATTCTCGATCGGCGGTAGTTCTTAGGTTCAGCGCCATTGACGGTCATGATGTACTCTATCCAGCCACCGTGACCCTGCTGATTACCCAGACCACGCTCGTTTCTGATTTCTTCAGCCATGCGCGCAGCCTTGACATGGGGAGGGACGTTTTTCTGATAGTCAGTCAGTTTGCGCCTCAGTCTCTTTCTCAGAACAAGTTTGTCGTCGCATTTTCCTTCGTTTACGTCCGCAACAATTCGCTTGATGAAGTCTGTATAGCTCTCATCAAGGAATATTCTTCGATATAGTTCCTGCTGAAATTCTCGCGCCAAAGGGCTCCAGTCACTTCGAACGGTTTCAAGTCCCTTGAATACAAGCCGGGTATCTTCCCTGGTAGTTACCATACCGGCATAACGCTTCTTGCTCCCTTTCTCTGAGCCCCGCACGGTCGGCATAAGAAATCGATTAAAATGAGTTTCGTACTCGACCTCAAGACAACTTTCTACCCGCAAGGTTGCTCGCAGATGGTCTCTCCACCAATTGTTTAAGAGGTCCCTCAACTTGCCGCCGATCGCATCAGCTTCTTCGTTGGAGGATACCGAATCGAGATGGACAAACACTGAATCCGTATCGCCATAAATAACCGACAGCCCTTCTTCCTCAATCAGATCACGGGTCTTTTGCAGAATTTCGTGACCTCGCATCGTGATTGAACTCACCAGTTTTGGATCAAAAAATCGACAGCCAGTTGTACCGAGCACACCGTAGAACGAATTCATGATGATTTTAATCGCCTGTGACATCGCTGATTCACCGGAACTCTTGGCGACATCCCGGGCTGCCCACAGTTCTTCAATTATTTTTGGCAGGATGAATTTGCTTCGAGAGAATCTTGCTCCAATGAACCCGGGGATCGCATCTTCCTCATCCCCGGCGGATATCATCGCCAACGGATCGACATGAAAAGTCCGAATGATACTCGGATACAGACTTTTAAAATCGAGCACAATTACGTGATCGTATAAACCCGGTTTTGATTCAAGTACATAGCCGCCAGGGCTGACAACACCTGATTCTTCCTCGACAACGGGTGCGACAAATCCCGATCTATGCAGCCTTGGAAGATAAAGGAAATCAAAAGCGGCGACGGAACCTCCGGCGCGATCAAGCTCCAGCCCTGTTAGACGACTCCGTTCGATGGCAAACCGAATGAGATTTGTCTTCTCAAATATCTCTGAAACCAGAATACAGTCCTCAAGATTGTACTCAGCAAGATGTGTTTTATCGTTTCGGTACAAGTCCTGAATTTCACTGGCCCTTTGATCGACGTCTTCTATTAATTTACCCCGTCCAAGCAGCTCTCTTGCAACAGACTCAAGGGCAAAACTCTCGAACTGGTAGGTCGCCGTACGAAGTAATTCAATACCATCGAGTACTATCCTGCCCGGTACGAGGGCAAAACTCCTCTCGGTCCCCCTTGTAGCGACCCGCCAGGATACAGTCTTGTGACCGCGACCCATCGCAAACGGGATAGACAAGGCGTCGCATCTTTTCTGGAGGAAGTTCAGGTCAAATCCGACCACACTCCATCCAATAATCACATCAGGGTCTACCTGGTATATCCACTCAAGGAATGCGCCGATTACTGATTTTTCATCCGGCAGATATTCAAGGTATTCAAGCGCTGGCGTACCCGTCGCAACCATGAATACTTTCCTGAACCCATCTCCGTACAGGGCAATTGAGTACAGAATTTCTTCCGTGTAGGAGGTTTCAATATCCAGTGAAATAACTTTCAGACTTGGCTCGTATTCCGCAGGTGAGACAGAAGGATCTTTGTATACCCTTATTCCATTATCCTCGTATGAATCACCTCTCACTGTAAGACCAGCAGTAATGAAACGCTCCATCAGGTAACGGTCAGTCGGCCGGATATCGGCCTCATAGACCGAGACTTCGTCGCGAATTCTTGACCGGGCAACGTTTAACCCTTTCTGCGATGAGAAATAACATGCAATGACTGGTTCATGATCAAAGGTCCTCAACTGCAATTCCGCATGGCGCCATGATCCGGGCATATCAATGACTTTCTGAATGCGATCAAGATCATTCTTTCTAACAAAAAAGACAGACTCCTGCGCGCTAAAGACAAGCTTTACCGGACCCTCTTCCGTTGCAATCCAATAAACCAGCTCCTGCCCGGGAGACGATTCATACCACTGACGGGTGAGCACGAAGCCTTTGGTCGAGTTTTTGTCGGTCATCAGTTAATTATGTCCCAATTGAACTGGCCAGTCGCTATTGGTCATCTATGCTAAGTAGTGAACCCTCTACAAAGTATCGACCGTGCAAGACGAACTCCTGGAACTTCGAAATCTTGGCAAAACTTCTGTCCGGTGGCTACATGCCGTGGGTGTGCATACCAAAGATCAGCTTCTCGATCGCGGGCCAGTTGATGTATACCAGTGTGTAAAAGCAAGAGGTTTCAAAGCGAACCGGGTTCTTTTGTATGCTCTCCAGGGCGCATTGATGGATGTCCACTGGAACGAGCTGGATTCTGCGCTAAAGGAAAAACTACTGGCTGAAGCAGAGTGGAACTAGAAGCTGAGAATTTATCAGTCGGCTAGTAACTTATCTGAACAATTTTGCTCGATGCTGCTCTCAATACGTCCACCTGCACATCGAACCCGGATTTAATGTTCTCGTTGGTGACAACTTCTTCCGGTTCACCACTTGCCAGAATCCTGCCTTGTTTCAATAGAATTATCCGATCTGAAAACCGTGCCGCCAGATTAATATCATGAATTACCAGCATGACAGCAGCACCATCGTCAGCGATATTTCTGATCAATGAGAAAAAATCAAGCTGGTGCGCCAGGTCCAGAGGTGCCGTTGGCTCATCAAAAAGATAATGAGCTGTCTCTTTCGTATCCCACAATTGAGCGAGGACTCGCGCGATCTGAACTCTCTGTCTTTCACCACCGGACAAAGTCGTATAACGCCTGGCTTGAAATTCATCCAGGCCTAATTGACCAATCACCTCTCTCACGACCTTCTGGTTAAACGAACGCCCCGTCATCTGCGGGAACCTGCCCATCTCAATGACTTCACCAACCAGAAACGGGAAGTCAAGCAATGACCGCTGGGGCAATACAGCGACAGATCTGGCACGGTCCTCAAGATTAAGTCCCGACAGCAGTTTCCCATTCACCCTGACCTCACCTGAATCCGGGTGATACTCGCCGGAAAGCAGTTTAAGCAATGACGTCTTGCCTGCACCATTGGCCCCAATGACAGATACCACTTCACCACTCGACATTGACATGGACACGTCTGACAGCAGTCTTGCATCGTCCACGGCAAGGTCGCAATTCTTCGCCAGGATACTCAAATAACCAGCCTCTCTCTCTGATTGACAATGAGGTAGATAAAAAACGGCCCACCGACAATCGCCGTCAGAATACCAACAGGTAATTCTGCCGGTGCAAACAGACTTCGACTGACGCCGTCTGCCACCAACACCAGCGACGCACCTAACAATGCCGAACAGGGGACAAGGCTATAGTGGTTGGAGCCAAGTGTCAGCCTAATCAGATGTGGCACGACGAGACCAACAAAGCTGATGATACCAACCAGCGAAACACCTATGCCTATGATTACAGCAGTATAAATCACAATCCTTCGGCGAAGACCCGGCACAAATATACCCAGGTGAGCGGCTTCCTGATCACCGAGTGTAATGGCATTGAGTTTTCCACTCTCAAGAAAAATCAGACAGATAATGGGTAGTGTTGCCGCCACGATTATTACCCCTTGCCAATCCGCCGCATTGAAACTGCCGAGAGCCCAGAAAGCCACCGATCGTAATTGTGCATCCGACGACAGAAAGGAAAACAGACCCACGCCGGAGAGTGCAACTGCGTTAACCGCAATTCCCGCAAGTAACATGCTTGAGATTGAGCCGCTGCGTCTACCTACCATTAGAACCAGCATAGTGCTCAGGAGGCCGCCTATAAATGCACTGCCAGATACACCAAGCTGATTGAGCATCTGGCCTTCGAACCCGATCACCATGAATCCCGCTGCAAAAAGGGCAGCGCCACTGGAGACACCGATAAGAGCAGGATCTGCAAGAGGATTTCGAAATAAACCCTGAATCGCCGCCCCGGCCGCAGATACCCCGGCGCCAGTGAGTATACTCAGCACAATCCTCGGCATGCGGATATCAGTAAGGATCAGCTCCTCTGTGGCTGAGAGGTTGCCATTCAAAATGTCCATCATGCTGATCGGCACAGCACCGATTCCCAGGCTGAGAAAGCAGAGGACAACTAGCACGCCGACAAGCAATAAATAGGCACCTGCTCTGCTCATTGAGCCTGCTCTGTCAATTCAAAAGGTATGGATTTCACAATTTTGTTGTAGCCCGGATTCATTCTGGATTTGTAGGCGATTACTTCAACCCCTGTATCCATTGCACGACGCAGGGTTTCTGCATATTTACTATCAATATGAGCCGCAGGGTGAACGGACCTAATCCCTGAATGTTGGACACAGAATAATAGAACAGCACGATGCCCTTCGCTGACCATCTGCGCCAGTTCCCTCAGATGTTTTTGCCCTCGCTCGCTAACGGCATCGGGAAAATAACCTCTGCCACTTCGAATGGGCGATTCAAGCAGCGTTACGCTCTTTACCTCAACGTAACAATCAGGCAAATCACGATCAGATAACAGAATGTCAATTCTGCTGTTTTCGCTCCCGTATTTCACTTCGGTCCGGAGTTCTTCATAACCGGTCAGTTCTGAAATGAGGTCATCGTTAATCGCCTCGGTAACAAGCTGATTTGCCCGACCGGTATTGATGCCTATGTAATGTTTTCTTGAGGTACGGGCTAACTCCCACGTGTTGGGATACTTCCGGTCCGGGTTGTCTGAAGTTGAGAAAAAGACCTCCGATCCGACCTCAGTACAGTTTTTCATCGATCCGGTATTGGGACAGTGAATTGTCAGATGCTCGCCATCTGGCAGCATAACGTCAGCAAGGAAACGTTTATAACGCTTGATCAATGCAGCCCGTTCGAGCGGCGGTTGAAATTTCAATTTATATCTCTCTTCTTCTCCGGGCTATTCCAATGCCCGCTTTAATTTATCCATGCCTTCTCGGAGCACATCCAGATTTTGCGCATAGCTAAATCGGACATGCTGATCTGCCTTGAACAAGCCAAAATCGGTGCCGGGCGTAATCGCAATATCGTGTTCTTCGAGCAGTCTTGAACAAAATGCTTCACTTGATTCAAGTCCCTCGGGAATCCCTGCATAAACATAGAATGCACCCGCCGGTACCAAAGGCACATCAAATCCCAGCTTCCTCAATTCTCCCACCAGATAATCCCGACGCTTTCTAAATTCCAGTCGATTAGCTTCCATCTCTACCAGTGCTTCTTCGGAGAATGCATGTAGGGCAGCTTGCTGCGCGATACTTGATGCACAGATAAACAGATTCTGTGCGAGCTTTTCCACCAGGGGAATTGCATCCTCGGGAACAACCAACCACCCAAGTCGCCAACCAGTCATGCCAAAATACTTGGAAAAGCTGTTTACAACGATCAGATTATCTGAGATATCGAGTGCTGTACTCAGGGTCGGCGACCCCTCGGTTCCTTCCCCGTAATAAAGGCCATGATAAATTTCATCAACGATAACATGCCCCTCTCTCATCTGTGCTCTGTCGACAATCCTTTTCATTTCATGACTTTCGATGACGGCGCCCGTTGGATTGGCTGGTGAAGCCAATACCACTCCCCGCGTCGATTCTTGCCAGTAACTGTCTATCAATTCACTGCTTAACTGATAGCCCTGTTCAGCAGAAACCGGAACCAGATGTGCCTGGGCATCAAAACTTTTGAGAAAGTGTCGATAACAGGGATAACCGGGATCTGTCATCAACATCCCATCACCAGCATTCATTGTCAGGGCAGTAGCCAGTAACAGAGCACCGGAACCGCCTGCGGTAATACAGATTCGATCAGCACTGATATCGACACCATATCGCAATTGATAATGGCGCGAGAGTTTTTCTCTTAGTGCCACAATGCCTTCAGCCGGGGTGTACTTGGTGTATCCGCTTTTGAGCGCTTCTGCCCCTGCCAGAGTGATAGCACGTGGTGTGGGGAAGTCGGGTTCACCTACTTCCATGTGGACAATGGGACGACCCATCTCTTGCAGCTCATTGGCCCTGGCCAATAACTTCATTACCTTGAATGGTTCAATTTCGTTCAGTTTTCTTGCATATCTGGCGCTCATTGAGTCTGCCTTTATTCAATTACCGACCAACGGTAGAAAATAGATCTTTCTGGATGAAATTAACAACTAAAATTGTTCAACGATAAAATCCAATTTGTCACTTGGCGAATCCAAGTTGTTCTGGTAAGGTGCGCGCTCGATTTTGACAAGGTTTCTCGTGATATAGACAACTGGAAGGAACTATGGCAGCAAAACGCAAGAAGACAACGGCAACAAAGGCATCAACCAAAAGCAAAGCGAAAGCAAAGTCAAAGGCTACTACAAAGTCAGCCGCCAAAGCCAAGCCAAAGACCAAAGCCGCGTCGAAAGCTACAAGTAAATCTGTAGCAAAGAAGAAAGCAACCACACAGACCAAGGCAAAGACCAAAGCCGCGACGAAAGCCGCAGGTAAATCTGTAGCCAAGAAGAAAGCAACCACAAAAACCAAAGCAAAAACCAAAGCAAAGGTAAAGGTAAAAACGAAGGTGAAAGCAGTTTCAACAAAACCCGCCAAGCAGGTTCCTGCAAAAACAAAATCCAAAGCTAAGAAGACTCCGGCAAAAAAATCAGCACCAACCAAGGCAAAAGCCAAGGTGACACCAAAGGCGCAGGCAAAACCAAAAGCAAAAGCAAAGTCAAAACCCACTAAAAAACAGCCAGCCAAGGGTACAAAAGTAAAAGCAGAAAAAGCCCCCAGGTCAAACAAATTAGACGATTACATGAATGAGGCTGATCGGGCCAGATTCCGTGAAATTCTACTCACATGGAAACGACAACTGATGGAAGAAGTCGACCGCACTGTGAGTCATATGAAAGATGTCGCATCAAATGATCCGGATCCGGCTGACAGGGCAACACAGGAAGAGGAATTCAGTCTCGAGCTGAGGACGCGTGACCGTGAGCGGCGTCTCATTAAGAAAATTGACAGCACAATTGATCTGATCGATCAGGATGAATATGGTTTTTGTGACTCCTGTGGTATCGAGATTGGTATTCAGCGACTGGAAGCCAGACCTACAGCAACTCAGTGTATTGATTGCAAGATGCTCTCTGAAATCAAAGAACGGCAAATTCTCGGTTAGTTACCTCTTCTGTCAACGGACCCATGATGAGTTCAGTGCAACCATATGTGGGCCGTTTCGCACCTTCTCCTACCGGACCACTTCACTTCGGCTCCCTCGTCGCTGCCCTGGCATCTTACCTGGACGCACGTTCAAACGGCGGCAAGTGGCTACTCCGGATCGAAGATCTCGATCCACCCAGGGAGTCGCCGACCGCACCTGCAGAAATCATCGAACAACTGAAGGCTTTCGGCCTCGAATGGGATGAGTCACCTTTATTTCAAAGCACCCGACTCGATGCCTATCAGGAGTCCCTTAATGGGCTTGAGAGCGCGCAAAAGACTTATAGGTGCAGATGTAGTCGAAAAAAGACCAGGGGTGTATACCCGGGTACGTGTAGAGATAAATCCATTTCTGACGATCAACCTTCAGCAGTTCGACTGCGGGTACCGGATACAACCATAGAATTTGATGATCAGATTCTGGGTCTGCAGCGCTATCGGGCCAGATACGATATCGGCGATTTTATTATCAAACGCAAAGACGGACTCTTTGCCTACCAACTGGCCGTCACAGTCGACGATGAATTCCAGGGAGTGAATCACGTCATCAGAGGAAGCGATCTGCTGGACTCAACACCGAGACAAATCTGTATCGCACAGTATCTGGGATTCAGAGTTATGCATTATGCTCATTTTCCTGTAATCCTCGGGAATGACGGTCAAAAATTAAGCAAGCAAACCCATGCAAGCCCCATTGCGACCGAGGATGCTCGCTCGGTCATTATTCGAGCACTTGGCGCACTCGGGCAGAAACCGGTCAAGCGAGCAACAATAGACAGGATGTTGCATTCTGCGGTCAATCAATGGTCACTCGAAACAGTCCCAAAAAGACTCAATCTTGAGTATCAACATCTCGGTTAATTCGTGGATGTCCGGCTTCAATAGCGCAGTGCTTGTAGTATGACCCTGAATTCTGTTTAGAATGGTCGCAGTAATCAAAATGAGCTTATGTCAAATTGTTTATTGAACGCCTGATCACTTTCCTCGTACTGGGGTTCTTCGTTTTCGTCGCTGATGTAGGCGGCTGGTGGCAGACGAACAATCTCATTGAGTGGTACGCCAATTATATTGTCTGGATCGGATTGATCGTTATTACTTACCTGGCATCTGATCGCAAAGATGCAGAAAACAAATGACCTTCACACTGACCCAGGTATTCACCATCGGGTTCGTTTACCTGCTCGTATTATTCGGTTCAGCTTTTGCAACTGAGAAGGGCTGGCTCCCCAGGTCACTAACTCATCACCCATTCATCAGAGTAATTTCACTTGGTGTATTTGCTGGTGCAATTGCATTTTATGGCACCATGGGTATTGCTGCTCAATTCGGCGCGAGCTATCTATTGTATTTCTTTGGTGCAAGTGCGGCATTTCTCGTTGCGCCACTTTTGATGACCCCACTCGGTCGAATAGCACTAACCCACAAATTGGGGTCACTGGCTGACGTCTTTGCTTTTCGATACCCAGCGCCATGGGTAGGCGGGTTGATCACCGTTTCGATGCTGCTTGGCGTTCTGCCTTTGATCGCGCTGCAGATTCAGGCTGTTACGGTTACCGTACATCTGATGAATCAGGAAATCAGCAAAGACAGCCTGGCGGTCATCTTTTGCATCACCATGACGGTCTTTGCAATCCTGTTTGGCGCAAGACATGTATCGACACGAGACAAACACGAGGGCCTTATCTTTGCCATTGGCTTGGAGTCTATCTTCAAGTTGGTCGCTTTTCTGATTGTTGCGCTCTATGCCGTCTACGGTGTCTTTGGCGGTTTCGATGAACTCAGCAACTGGCTGACATCACAGCAGATACTAACCACAAACACTAATAGTGAACTTTCCGAGGGACCTTCTCGATCGTTACTTCTGATGTTCTTTGCTGCTGTAATTGCGATGCCTCACATGTTCCATATCCTCTTCACGGAGAATGATGATGCGCGCGTTCTTCGTGCCGCCCGATGGGGATTCCCACTTTATATGCTAACCCTGAGTCTTTGTGTTCCTCCAATTCTATGGGCAGCAATAAACCTGGGAGTCACTTCACCTGCCGAGTTCCATGCCATCGGATTCGGACTCGCCAGTGGCAGCCGAATCATTTCGATTTTGGCTTTCATCGGCGGATTTGCAGCAGCAAGCGGTGTTCTAATCGTAATTACACTTGCCCTTGCCTCAATGTTCCTGCATCACGTTTTGTTACCTTTATTCAGATCAACACAAGGCACGGACCTCGTCAACTTCCTGCTTTATACAAGACGTATCCTGATTGTTAGCATCATATTGTTGGCCTACTGGCTGTATCGATTGTTTAGTCCGGAACAGAACCTCATCGACCTCGGTATCGTGTCATTTATTGCTGTCACGCAGTTTTTACCTGGATTGATTGGCGGACTCTACTGGCAGCGTGCAAACCGTATCGGGTTATTGGCCGGGCTGGTCGCCGGTTTCCTCGTATGGTTCTCGATGCTGTTCATTCCACTGTTAACTAATATTGTCTTCTCAACAGAATTGGGCACACCACTTCTGTTCGAGCCAAGTGAAAATGTCTGGCATGTCGCTGCAATAACCTCATTGGTGTTCAACTCAATCGCATTTGTGACTTTCTCAATGCTCTTCAGGCCAACTGCAGATGAGCTAAGCGCAGCGAATATCTGCTTGAGCGATTCCCCGGTTCAGCCTTATCTAGGAGAACTGGAAGCAAGTTCTGTATCCGAGATAGAAACAAATCTCAAAGAAGTACTGGGCGGTGCAGCCGCATCAAGAGAAGTACAGATGACGCTGTCAGAGTTACAGTATTCAGAAGTGGAGCACCGGCCGTTTGCGCTCATACGGATTCGAAACCAGCTAGAATCCAATCTGTCTACCATTGTCGGTCGCACGATCGCTCACAATGTCATAGGGCGACTGCTGCCATTTCGAAAGAACATCCAGGGACAGACTGCGACTGAAAGTGTCCATCATATGGAGAATCGTCTTGAAGATTATCAGTCTCAGCTAACCGGTCTGGCAGCAGAACTTGATAACCTCAGGCGTTATCACCGTCAGATTCTCCAGGATTTGCCAACTGCGGTCTGCTCTTTAAATAGTGAACTCAAGGTGCTCACCTGGAATAAGGCTATGAAGGAGCTAACCGGCATCTCAGCATCAATAATCGTTGATCGAAACCTCGAAAAACTTCCCGGTGATTGGTATGAAATGCTGAACGATTTTATCAGCAACGAACATATTGATCGGCTGAAAATCGTATTCGAAGTTCATTCCAAAACCCGACTACTTCATCTGCACAAGTCACTTATAGACAGCAATTCAGGTAGTGGCGATTCCGTAATAGTCATTGAAGATATTACCGATGAGCAGATTCTGGAGCGTCAATTAATGCACAACCAGCGTCTGGCCTCAATCGGGCAACTTGCCGCTGGTGTTGCACATGAAGTTGGCAATCCAATCACGGGAATTGCCTGTCTTGCTCAGAATCTGCGAATAGAAACGGAACAGCCCGAACTGCTCGAAATCTCTGACGAAATACTTGAACAGACGGACCGTATTTCCGGCATCCTCGAATCTCTGGTTAGTTTTGCCCATGGTGGCCAATCTAACGTTACACGACCCAACATGCCTGTTGAGCTACGACAGTGCATAAACGAAGCCATCACTCTTCTGAATCTATCGAGCAATTTGAAGGGCATTAACTTCGTCAATCACTGTGCTCCAGACTTGTACGTACTTGGTGACGGGCAACGACTGCTGCAGGTATTTGTTAATATCCTGGCAAATGCACGGGACGCATCTAACGAGAGTGACGAGGTTGTTATAAACGGCGAGTTGAAAGATGCATTGGTCGTGATCGAAATAACTGACCGGGGGCACGGTATTTCAGCAACAGATCTCGCCCAGGTATTTGAACCTTTCTTCACCACCAAAGACCCCGGGCAAGGTACCGGACTTGGACTGGCGATAGTGACCTCGATTCTGGATGAGCATCAGGGTTCGATCTCAGCAGAATCCAGGGAGAGGGAAGGCACCTGCATAACGATCAGATTACCGCACTACAATCACAGCGAAATACAGTTGACTTCAACCAACGATTCATTGTTTAGTTCGTAGTCGTTGATATTGCCAGCTCTGCATTCCCTATGGGCAGAAAGAAAATCCTTATCGTCGAAGACGAAGTAGTCATTCGATCATCTCTTCGTAAATTTCTCAATAAACAGGGCTTTAGCATCAGTGAAGCCGGGTCTATCGATGAAGCTGCGTCTTTCAGACTGGACAGTTTTGCTCTAATCATTACCGACTTGAGATTACCCGGACCCAACGGAACTGAGATCATCAAGATGGCGCCG
>CAZJRI010000076.1:21244-24333 GCA_964548025.1 uncultured Pseudomonadales bacterium | reverse complement strand
TTCCGGCAAGTACCCTGATCAACGCTTTTACCGATAGATACTTGTTCCTGATCACTGCTTCTTCTTCAAAGAAGTGCTCCAGCACTTCACTCGCTTTACAGCTAACGAGAAAATCATTGTGGCGAACAAGTGGAATAATCCAATCGATTGACTGTTCCAGTTCAATCCTCTTTGCTGTTTTCAAACCAGCCAGGACAACACCGACATCCTCTGATTGCAATGCTGACTTCAGAAACCAGATCGATTCAATCGTATCGTTACGTTGAATCTGCGAAACGATGGCTACCATTGCATTAGTATTCCCACTCGACCACAACAAATTGATATAATCACTATCCTTGATTTTATAGAGCACTTCCGCTAACAATTTGATACTGGTACTGTCCCATTCGTCAAACCGATTCTTCTCCTGAGTTTTCTTGTAATTGGCTGTTGGTTCCGCTTTGAAAACCGCATTGTCCGCAACAGAAATCAACTGGTTAACCGCAACATCACTCAGTCGTGTTGTCTTACCACCCGCCCAGACAATCTCTATCTCATCAATTTTCTCAGCCGTCCCAAGTCCAAAATGAATCCGCTTGTCAGATTGCGAGATAAATCCCTGTGCAAGCCCTGCAATCCTGAGATAGTGACTTTCCCCCGTGGAAATTCTTACCTTTGTACCTGGAATTTCCACATCGAGTGCATCCAGGCTGATAGTTAACCAATTATTTTCGGTTTCCGTATTATTCTCATAAACTGTATATACGCTATTGTTGTTACCAACAATAAAGTCCAGTCGACCATCATTATCAATGTCTATCCGGGCAACGGATCGGGATGACTTTGTCTCATCAAAGGGGTCAAAATAATACGAACTGAACTCTCCGGTATCATCATTAAGAAATATCCGATTTGACTGGCCTGTCGCCATATATCCCGAATCGATATCAGGGAACATGAGGCCATTGGCTGCGATGAAATCAAAACTGCCGTCAAGATTGAAATCACCACCCGACAGTCCCCAGGTGCTTTCGGTAACGAAGGCATGCCTACCAAATCCACTCTCTCTGCTGATGTCTTTGATCTGTCCGCTTCCATCTATGATGGAATGGTGAAATCCTGTCCCCCGGCTGAAGATGAATTCCAGGGCCGTATCACCGTCAATGTCATCGACAAGCAAAGCCCGGGATCCAGCAAGCGCAAGGGGAAAAAAGTCCTGATTTGCAGGTAGAAATCCAGCGCCAGCCTGATTTATAAATACGACGTTTGGGGTACCGTGATCATTAAGCACGATGAGATCCCGCCATCCATCATCATTGAGTTCGGTCCATTGGGCGCCCAAACTGCGACCCTGAGCGTTTACTACGCCAAATTCTTCTGCCTTATCGATAAACTTAAAGTCACCCTGGTTTATCAACAACTGGTTAGGGGACGCGTCATATAGCTTCGCATCGAAGGGACCCCTTGATGTTACGTCGAAGCCACTAAACTTCTCATAGGTTTTCTGTCCTTGCTCATATCTTATGAAATTGGTCACGTAAATATCGAGTAAGCCGTCATGATTCACATCTTCCACCAGAGCACCAGTCGTCCAGATATCCTCATTGAATCCCGCTACAGATTCCTTTCGAACAAATCCGTTGCCATTATTTATGTAGAGTTGATTAGCACCAATTCCGAAGATGATCAGATCGGGTAATGAGTCATTATTTAAATCTGCCGTGACACAACCCATACCCCACGAAGAGGAATCAAGACCGTACTGTTCTGTGACATCAACAAATTGTCTTCCAGAGCTGGTGTTCAGGTACAGCTTGTTGGTTTGCTCAACCGACCACCAGGAAGGTTGACCATAATGACGCCTGGTGCCACTGCCAGTGATAAACAAAACATCCTGCCAACCGTCCTTATTAACATCAAAAACACATAAGCCTCCACCCAGTGTTTCCGTTAGCGAGGTCAATTTACCGGAGTTTTGGTGATGTCGGGCATTGATACCCAACCTTAGCGTTATATCATTGAACTGAACCCGATCTGCCAGGGTCTTCGAATCAGAATCAATAATGACACCAGGGGGCAAAGTCGACACTGCGTCTGGTTGAATCTCAAGAATCAGCCAGGTGCCGATAACAATCACCATAATGAAAGTTGCTGTGCTGTATTTCGTCATGATTGAGTATTCTACCGACCCGAGTGAAACGTTATCACGGACTCAGGTAAGAACAAAGCGATCCTCAACGCATCGAATCGAAGCATATTCAAGTGATCCAAACCTCAGATTGTTATACGATATTCTTCAAACAGGTATATCAAATCAACCAGTATCCGGGAAATTATCATGTCAGAAGAAACAGAATTATTTACTATCATGTACAACTGTCGCGCCATGCGACGACTGGATACGAAAGAAATTCCCGAAGCCCACCTGATTAAACTGATAGATGCAGCTAATCAGGCACCATCAGGTTCAAACATGCAGAGTGGTCGCTGGATCGTGGTTCGAGACCCCGAGGTGCGAAAACAACTGGCTGATCTGAATCGAGCCGGTGTTGAAGCCTATGTAGGTCCACAGACATCTCGACCGGGGAGCCTGCCACATCAATCGGAAGCAAAACGCAAAAGAATGCTGAATGCCGTGATGTGGCAGATGGATCATATGCACGAGTTCCCAGCACTGATCGTCGCCTGTATGGAATTCGGAGAGAAGGTGGACAGTGCAGCGATGGCGAGAGGAGGCGGTTCAATCTGGCCCGGTATTCAGAATCTATTACTCGCTGCTCGCGCGTTAGGCATTGGTGCTGCGCCCACTACCCTGGCGCTTGGTGATCGTAAAAAAGTGGCCGATGTACTCAATCTACCTGAAACCATGGGTGCATTCTGCCTTATTCCGGTCGGTTATCCTCTGGGTAGATTTGGTCCAGTGACACGAAGACCGGTTGAGGAGATCATGCGATTTGATCTTTGGTCTTAATAACTTAGATTCTTGAGCAATCGCGAACTAGTAGATTGCTCGAAGATAGGCGAAATAGCCCAACAGAAAAATGATGCCTGATACTTTACCAATGCGGAGTTTTGCGAGCACAAAGATCCAGAGGCCAATAGATACC
>CAZJRI010000076.1:0-21234 GCA_964548025.1 uncultured Pseudomonadales bacterium | reverse complement strand
GCATAAACCTGGGTTCAACCGGTATATCGGTCATCATTGCGGTAATCCCCAGAATGGCAAGTATATTGAATAGGTTGCTGCCTATTACATTACCAATTGCGACATCAGAACTTTTATGAAAAGCGGCGATGACAGTCGTGCTGAGTTCCGGTAGTGAAGTCCCAAGTGCAATCAGGCTGAGACCGATAACAGCCTCGGAGACCCCCCAACTTTGCGCCAGCCCCGCAGCGCCCTCGACAACGAGGTCAGCCCCCGTTGGCAGGGCAACTATGCCAAGAACGATGAACAGCGTAATGTAGGTTTTTGTTCCCGGCAGACCCAGTACCCTCTCAAGTTCCTCTTCTGCATCATCCAATCCCGGTACCAACGCTGTACCACGGGTTGTCATGATAAGAAAACTCGCCAGGATAAATACGAGCAATGCACCTTCCCAGAACGTGATGGGTTCATAAAGACATAAGACGATAAACAGAAACGAGACACCAATCATTAATCCAGTCTGCTTATCAAGACCTTCCTGATCGCAAACTATGGGATGGATCAGAACCGGCACACCAAGAACCAACAATACATTGGCGATATTACTTCCGATTACATTGCCAATCGAAATGCCGGGATATCCGGACAGCGCGGAGAAAGTTGATACCATCAGCTCAGGTGCAGAGGTTCCCATTGCAACGACGGTCAGCCCGACAACAACAGGTGGAATCTTGCTTTCACGTGACAAGCCCAACGCACCTCGAACAAGCAAGTCTCCTCCCATCAGAAGATAGACAAAGCCGCCAAAGAGCTTCAGAAAGTCAATTGCTTCATGCATTACGGTGAGGATTAACCGAAGAGTCGTCTGTCTGCATGTGGTCTAATAATTCATTAAGGGATTCGCCCAGATAAGCAATTTCATCATCCCCACCTACCGGCGCTCTAAGGGAGGTTTCACCCTGGCGTATTCTGCCAACCAGGACGGCGAGTTCATGTATGGGACGTGCCAGGTAAAATCCCAGCAGCGTGCCACCGATAATAGCAAACGCGGATAGCGCAATACCGATATCAAACATGCTCCCCATTAATTCATCCGCAGGTTCTTCTTCTTCAGAAGCATCGACCTTCACTACAATTCCCCACTTCAGGTCCGGCAGGTATCGCGTTGCGGCCCAGGCTTTCTCCCCGCGATAATCATCGAAACCCTCCATAACCACAGATTTACCAGACAGGACCTGTCGGATCGCTTCACTGGTCTGGTTCATGGGAAATTCTTGTGGCGCCAATGATCCATCATGACGCAGTGCGTTCAGCACCATAATAGAATCGTTTTCACGCAATGCAACAACCATGACCTCACCGGTATCGCCGAGGCCCGTATGGTCTGCGGTAATGGCGTCTATATCCTTTGCATCGAATACGACTTCTAATCCGATTGCCTGATCACCCTCAGAATCACCGGATACCAGACGGGAGCTTCCTGTAATCAGATCCCCAAAGGGCAGGAGTGCAGACAAGATGATTTTAAGTCCGCCCTCTTCATCTCTAAACGCTCCGCCAAATCCTATCTCTCCTAATTTTTCCGGTAGTTTTACATCCCCGTAATCCGATTGGTCACCCCAGATCAGGGTGTTGTCTTTAAGACCGGTAACCTCTATCCGCTCTACATTTCGAACAGCCCCTGCAGAGTGCTCAACAAGATGGACGAAACGAGACATGGCTCCCGCCTCTCCGGCCAGGAAAGCAAGTATGACACTACGAAGCTCTTCCTCCGCTATAAGCGCCTCCAACTGCTCCTTCCATCCTTTTTGCACTTTCGACAGGTTCCGTGCCTTACTTTCAGCCAGCGCATCGAGTTGGCGGATCGACGTCTCTTTCAGGAGTTCTGATGCAGTCTGGTAAGCAAATGCACCTAATAGCACCATGCTAAGCAGAGATACGAATACGAGGATAAGCGCAAGTTGGGTTCTTATATCCACAAAATCAACTACTTTTGAATTGAGGAGGCAATATTGGCATTTTTTAATGGGATTTGCATGCGCAATAATAAAAAGGACGCTGAATACACCACTGGATTACTCCCGTACCGCAATTAGTGTAATCAACCACTCATCAGCGCTACTTAATCGACACAGCGACTGATATCATCTACCGCGACACAAGAACCGTGTTGGAGCGTCTCTCACTTTGCGTCATATTTACTACGGATACTGGTTGATTCTGGCAGCATTTGTCGCCCAGTTTATCGCCGCCGGTGTTCAGAACTATGTAATTGGTCCATTTATGATTCCCATGACGCTGGAGCTCGAGTGGACCCGGGCTGAATTTACGCTACCTCGAACTGTTGCCCAGTTTGTAATGGCGGTTACCGGTTTTTTTATCGGAGGATTGGTTGACAAGCAAGGTGCCCGCCGGTTTATGGTGATCGGCACGTTCATTCTCTCAGCTTCTCTTCTACTGACGTCAAGAATCCATGAACTCTGGCAGTGGATCTTCCTCAATGGTGTCATATTGACAATTGGCGGTGCGATGATTGGCAATCTGGTCGTCAATGTAACGCTGGCCAAATGGTTCGTCGAATTCCGAGGTCGTGCCATAGCCCTGGCAGCAATGGGCGTTTCATTTGCCGGTGTAATATTGACGCCATTTACCACCTGGACCATTGATGAATTTGGCTGGCGGACGGCCTGGGTAGTCCTCTCGGTGATCAGCCTGGTCCTGGTGATCCCAGCGGCAGTTTGCATGCGCAGGACACCTGAGGACTATGGTTTAAATCCCGATGGTCGAAGCCATGCAGATGTAGACCGCGGTCTGACAACGCGAGCTATGGACGACTTCAATAATTCCATGACTCGGAAAGAAGCAATTAGCACCGGCACCTTCTATTTGTTAGTGCTTGCCTTTGGCCTATTTGGCATCACAATTCAGGTCATGCTACTGCAAACCGTACCGTTCATGAGTGACGCAGGATACGACCGTACCATTGCCTCATTCATGATTACGGTTGCGTCGATTCCTGCATTGTTGTCCAAACCTGTCTGGGGTTGGCTGATCGATGGGCTACAACCAAAACCTCTCGCATCAGCAAGCGCGGCAATTACCGGCGCATCACTATTTATCATCGTCTTTTCAATTCAAAACGGCAATTTATTGGTTGCAACCTGTGGCTTTGGTCTTCTGGGATTCGGTTGGGGTGGGATGATTCCGCTGCAGGAGGTCATCTGGGCATCCTTCTTCGGTCGTCGTTATCTCGGTGCGGTAAGAAGCGCGGCCATGCCATTCACTATTCTGCTTACAGCGGCTGCACCCATTGGAACGTCTTACTACTTTGATATTGTTGGGAACTACGACGGCGCGATATTGACGGTTGCGACGGCAAACATTCTAAGCGCATTTATGATACTTGTTCTGAAGAAACCCGTTCGACAAAAGACAACCGATGAGCAATCCAGCCCCGTCACTTCATCCAAAGATCAGCTCTAGCCTGAGCCGGCTAAACGAGCAATGCAGTCAAGCATTTAGCAGATTGTTTTATTTCATTTTGCCAAAATTTATTTAACGCCGCCTTGGTGGATCTATGCGGGCTAACTGATTTGAACCGTTGGTATAAGATTACCGGCAGATCGCCTGCCTATTTTCTTCAGACTCACAATGAAATAGGTCATGACCGCAGCACACCCCAGTAACCAGCAAAAAGAAAACAACGGGTGGCTGCCAAAAGTGCCTATCTGGTATATGCTGCTTGAAGTGGCGTATGCAAGTGTTGTCGTCCAGGCAAATACAAGTACCATCCAGCGCCACCCGGCTTCTTTTGATATAGCACCCATCACTGCCACACAGGGAGCATAGAGCAGAATAAATACGAGATAACAAAAAGCAGAGAACTGATCCCCGAATAACGCCGCCATATTCGTCAAGGTTCCAGCCTGAACCCCCTGTGCATCTGCAGCTTCATCCAGGTCATTCGAAGTCGTAATCGAAATGCCCAACGGATCGCCAAGTCCGACAAGCAGATCACGGCTATTGTTGACAATGGATTGCAGCGCTTCCGTGGTAGATGCCAGCAAATCCGGTCTCCCCTTAACCGTCTTGTCTTGACTGCTATAGAGCGAATCCAATGTACCGACAACTGCTTCTTTTGCGAATAATCCCGTGAACAGTCCAACGGTTGCCGGCCAGTTATCCCGTTTTACACCAATGGGTTCGAATACCGGCGTTATCGTTTTTCCTATCTTTGAAAGTGCTGAGGATTCAGAATCCTCATTCCCGAAGGACCCATCCATACCGATTGAATTCAGAAAACTCAATCCAATCACAACGAGGATTATCGTCTTACCGGCACGGAACATAAAACTGCGCAGTCTGAACCAGGTTGTAATCAGGATATTCTTGACAACAGGTATGTGGTAAGCAGGCATCTCCTGAAAAGAAGGCGTTATTTCTCTCGTGAAAATTTGTTTTCTAAACGCGAATCCTGTCAGTACCGCCATGGTGATGCCAAGCAGATACAAAAAGAAAACAATGTTCTGACCATTGGACTTGAACAATGCGGCTGCGAATAATGCATAGACGGTCAGTCTGGCGCCACAGGACATAAACGGTGCCATGGCTATCGTCAGCAGGCGATCGCTGTCCCGCCCAAGTGAACGAGAGGCCATCACTGAGGGAACATTACAGCCAAAGCCTACAATAAGTGGTACGAATGCACTTCCGGGCAAGCCCAGCTTGTTCATCAGGCTATCTACAACAAATCCTGCTCGAGACATATAACCGGAATCTTCGAGAATCGACAGACACAGAAACAGGAATCCTATGACCGGGATGAAGGTCGCAACCAGTTGAATACCGCCGCCGAGACCATCGGCAAACAATACAATTATCCACTGTGGAAAGTTCAATTGTTCCAGCAGCCACCGGGAACTATCGACAAAAACTGCGCCAAACAAGATATCAAAAAAATCGATAAAAACCGCACCAACATTGATCGCGATGGTAAACATCAGATACATCATGCCAAGGAAGAAAGGAATACCTAGCCAGCGGTTTAGTACCCAGCGATCAATTCTTTCAGTCAGGTTATGTTCCACTCCGGATATTTCCACTACACCGTGTATCAATTCCTGGGATCGATGATAACGCTTGATGAGTTTCTCAGCGGTGGAACCATCCGGCGGCAAGTCACCAGTCGATCTCAACTGCGAATGCTGCAGTTTTGTTTCCATCAATTTTTTTAAATCATCAACCCCCTGTCCTGACGAAGCTACCAGTGGTGTAACCGGCACATTTAAATTGGCTGACAGTTTTTTCGTATCAACATGGATACCCTGCTGAGATGCAACATCCAACATATTCAACGCAACAATGATATTGCGTCCCTGCTCCTGCAATTGCTGGGTCAGCACGAGATTACGTTCAAGGTTGGTCGCATCCACGATATTGATAACGAGATCAATATCTCCTTCCTTGAGATATTCCCTCGCTATCTTCTCATCGAGTCCAAGGTACTCCTGCTCCAGAGAATAGATACCCGGCAGATCAACAAGATTTATGTGCAGGTCGTTCAGGTTCATCGAACCTGTTTTTTGTTCAACAGTGACCCCTGGCCAGTTGCCCACCTTCTGATGAGCACCGGTGAGATCGTTGAACAAGGTGGTCTTACCGGAATTGGGATTACCGATCAGCGCAACTGTATAGGTTTGCACTACAGCTTCTCCACCGAAATCGACCACGCTTCCTGTTTTCGAATGCTCAGCAGGGTCCTGCCAAGTCTTATCTGAATAGGATCACCGCTTGGTGCATATCTTAGAATGTCTACGACCACACCCGGATACATGCCAAGTGCATACAATCGGCTTTGAAGTTCGCTATTTCCTTCAGCAGCAGCGTGTATGCGACACTGGCTGGGCACCGCCATTTCGGCTAAAGTTTTCATTTCCAGTCAGTTTTACTCAATATTGACAATATAACTCATTTGAGAACCGTTATCATTAACAAAAATCAAGAGGACCATTGTTACAATTCGGAACAGATATGACCACCATCTACTACTAACGTTGATCCAGTCATATAAGTCGAAGCATCAGAAGCAAGCAATAAAAGTGGTCCGTCCAGATCCTCAAATTCACCGTATCGACGCATCGGAATACCCTTCACAAATGTTTCGGAACGTTCTCCCTCAAGCAGCAGACGACTGACGTCAGTCAGAATATACCCGGGCGCAAGCGCATTCACCCTGACACCGAACCTGGCTCCTTCAAGCGCCATTACTTCAGTCGCCTTAACGAGAGCGGCTTTCGAGACCGCATACGGAAATTGCCCTTTTATGGTCCTGTAGGCGGTAATTGACGCGATATTTACAATATTGCCGGACAGGTCCTTGTCCTCGGCAACTCGATCAGTGTACATCTTGGATAGGCGCCATACAGACTTCAGATTGGTATTGAGTACATAATCCCAGTCTTCCTCATCAATCATGGTGTAGGTTTTAGCACCCGCTTCGACACCGGCATTGTTAATCAGCACATCAACCCTGCCGAAACGGGCCTCACTCTCATCGAGAAAAGCCAGACAACTCTTTGGATCATTGACGTCGAGTGCAAGCCCGACTGCAGTTCCGCCTGCATTGTTGAGTTCAGCTACTCTGGTCTCAATCTTGTCTGTTCGTCTCGCACCAAGAACGACATTGGCCCCCGCATTTGCCAGCACTCCGGCAAAATGATGACCGAAACCGGATGAAGCACCAGTGATCACAACGGTTTTACCCGTCATATCGAATATTCCCACACATCTCTCCACAAATTTACCTGCACGAAAAGTATCAAATTCTGCTCAAATTAACCAAGTATCGGATCCTTGCAGCCAAATTATTGCGTTATACATCACGATATGACTGTAATGAGCGTACAAACCTATCGGTGAATTAAACCGTCCAAGTCTATAGAGTAGATTGAAAGTAGAGTGGGAAGTAGGAATGGATTTGAAAAGCCTCCCTGAACCGGACCTTCTGAAAGCAGAGGAACTGGGCAGAATGAAGCGCCTTGCAACGGGCCTGCTGGTACTTATGACCTGTATCTTCATCGCTACCCAACTGGTCCATGAAGATATCCTCTGGCTCGGATTTGTCGAGGCTACTGCAGAAGCTGCGATGGTTGGTGCGCTGGCAGACTGGTTCGCGGTCACTGCGCTGTTCAGACATCCACTCGGTATCAAGATTCCCCATACTGCCATTATTCCCCGGAAGAAAGACACCATTGCTGATCAGTTTGGTGAGTTCGTCCAGCAGAATTTTCTGTCAGAGGAAGTTATCTCAGAGAAATTGCGGTCCATGGGACTCAGCAGGAGGGTGGCAACCTGGATCTCACAACCGGACTCCACTAAAAAAACCAATGCTGAAGCCATCGCTGAACAGATCACCGCAGGCATTGCAGGTATCGTCCGGGTAATGAACGATAAAGACCTTCAAATAATGATTGAGCATAAAATAGAGGCAAGAATCAGAGACACTTCTTTCGCGCCAATGATCGGAGACCTGCTGACGTTTATTACTTCAGGGCGGAGACAGCAGGATCTGTTTGATACATTTGTGACAGTCGGACTCAATCTGCTCGAAGACAGCGATGCGGATATTCGACAAACTGTGGAGAAAGAAACTCCCTGGTGGTTCCCTGGTTCTCTGGACAGAGCGATCTACAACAAGATTGTACACAGCGTTAGCCGGACACTGTATGAGATGCAGGTGGACATCTATCATCCTATGCGGGTTCGAATCATGAAAATGAGTTCAGAATTTATGAACAACCTCAAGCACTCTGAAGACATTCGCGAAAAAGAGATTTCCCTCAAGGAAGACTTGCTAGCCGAACCGGCATTAAGAGATTTTACGGCCACCCTCTGGAGTGATATCAAAACAGCACTACTCAACCAAAGTGAGAACCCGGATGCCGAATTGAAGAAAACTATTGAGGACGCCGTTGTACATTTTGGAAATTCTATTCTTGAAGATGACAAACTGGGCGATAAAATAGATGGCTGGGCAGATGACAGTGCACGGTACCTGATTAGAACATATGGTCATGAGGTCTCGGATCTAATCTCTCACACCATCGAAAGCTGGGATCCAAATGCCACATCTGAAAGAATTGAACTACAGATTGGTAAGGATCTGCAGTTTATTCGAATTAATGGCACGATAGTCGGCGGGCTGGCCGGACTGTCAATTCACACGGCTTCACTCGCTCCCGCGTGGTTCGGTTACTAGCCGCTATAAGTCACCCATACTGCGCCTTATCGCACTCAGGGATTCACCAGCTTCAACAAAAATCGGTCAGTCTTTCCCCTGATCCCTGGTGCGAATACCATGCTGGTACGGTCATCGTTGCTATTAGCCAGCAAACTGCTGCTTTCAACCTTGAATCCGGCCTGTATAGCAATATCAATAGCTTCCGCCTCAGTCATTCTGTGCAACCCGGAATTATCAGCATCGGAATTTCCCCGGTGATCGATTACACCGAGAACCCCACCTGATTTCAGAACCTCTTTGATCGATCGGAGCAGACCAAGTGCAGACTCAGGAGCACGGTTGTAAAGATCGTGCAGATTCAACGCAGTGATCGCTATATCAACTGAAGCCGGATCCATACCCAGATTCTGTATCCCTCGATCCCAGCGCTTTACATTAGGTAATCTGTTACCAGCCAGCCTCGACGTTATTGCCTTGTCATTTGCACCATCTCGAAATTGCAACATCCAGGCCGGGTTGTGCGCATAAACTGTCCCCTTGGGACCGACTGCTTTCGAGAGGACTTCAGTATAGTATCCACCTGCTGCAAGCACATCCATCGCCGTCATTCCTGGTTTCACCCCGAGAAAAGCGAGCACTTCCGCCGGTTTTCTACCCGCGTCTCTTTTCTTGTCTGCTTCCGCTCTGTCGCCTGCCATTAGATCTCTGGCAAGTACATCAGCATCGATGACCTCTGCGGGCGTCATACAACCCGAAAGCAATAAAGTAAATGCAATGCCCAGACCTGCGGTACTCAGTTTTAAATTTCTCATACTCCCTCCAAATGGGTATAGAAAACCTCTCATAGTCCAATTATCGTCACTTCCCTGTCGCCATCTAACGATCAACATTTTTTCGATCCATTTGATAACAATTGCTACAGTGAACAGACCTTAGCTGATTGAACGTTTAAAACCTGTGTATTTTGGCTGATCGATTGCAATCTGATTAACCACTGTATGGCGCAAGTGAGATTGCAGTGCAGGATCATCCAGAGCCTGACTGCCATCTCGCAATTCATTCACCAGACGCCAGCGAAGTTCTTTGAGCGAGGCAGGTGAGTCATAAAACGATTGCAGACGTTCATGTTCAAGTTGTTTGCCGATCGCACCCAGTTGCCATTCGCGCAGCACTATGTCCAGTGAATTTGACGCAACCCGCGCAAGAAAATTGGTTCGTCCCGAAGTGGTCGACATCACGTCGGTACGAAGGAAGTCACGAACTGAAATCAGCAGTTCATCCGCTCGAGGCATATCCAGGTCTCCGGGCCCGGTTTCAGGTTGCACCAATTCAACTTCTCCGGGAATCAGCAGGTTAACGCAATCAACCTGGCATTCAGACGATCTTCGACCGACGGCCGGACGCTCCACGGTCTTGTCTGGACCAGTGCGATAGTGTTCTGCAAAACCCAGACAGCCAACAGCCCACCAGAAGGATCCAAATACCTCCCAGTATTTTACGGCAGCGGGATCAACCGCCTCGCCGGAAACTTCACTGTAGCCACGAAAAAGATCTTCATATTCTCCGAAACCACCCACAGGCAACTCTGACCCAAAACGCCAGGAGTTGACGCATATCCAGCCAAGATCACGCATCGGATCACCGATATGTGCCACCTCCCAGTCCAGCACAGCAACAATCTCATCGGCGGTAACCATGAAGTTGCCATTTCGGAAGTCATTGTGCACCAGTTGAGGTGTGAAATTTTCCGGCAGGTTATCCATCAGCCAACGGGCCGTGTAGTCGATCATGGGTTGTGGTGTTTCCATCGCCTTATATCGACCATATGTCTGCTCGATAAAAGCAGCCGGAGAGAGTTCCTGAAGCTTGTCGCGAAGTCCGGTTTCATCGAGATCTATCTGATGGATTCTTGCCACTACCCTGCCGCATTCATAAGCCAGCGTCTTCCGAAGATTTTCGAATTCATCAGATCGGGAAATTCGTGCACCCAGTGCCTCGCCCTCAATCCACTGCATGATGAAGCCGTCACCAAGATCATCTTCAGGCGTTAGCACGTAATAAACCTCGGGCGCAGGTACATCGTTTGCTTTCGCACATTGCATAAGCAATGCTTCTGTCGCAAGCCCGGGTTGCCCCTGTGTCGGCTGAACCGTCACGCCACCAGGAGATCGCCGCATCGCATGAACCTTGTCGCCGGTAGCTGTTCTGATATTAATACAATAGGTTTCCTGACTCGCGCCGCCAGATAACCTGTCAACGCTTATGAGCTCTTCAAAGTCCTGATCGAGATAGAACTTTTTGTAGACCGCTTCAAGTTTCTTATCGAATGTGAGTTCAGCCATTTAATCTTCACGCACACCTTTTGGTGCCTGCTGCTTCATATAGCCAAACATATAACCGGCAATTCTTCTGATCTGAATCTCCTCTGCACCCTCTGTAATTCGATATCGACGATGATGCCTGTAGATATGTTCAAATGGCTTGTGCCTGGAGTACCCCATGCCGCCATGAACCTGCATCGCCCGATCAGCGGCTTCGCAGCAAAGTCTGTTCGCATAGTAGTTACACATCGAAACCTTGTCCGAGACTTTGAAATTTCCGTAGGTGTCCATCTGCCAGGCCGTTTTATGGATCAAAGCACGCAGCATTTCGCATTGAGTCTGCAGTTCTGCGAGGGGGAACTGGATCCCCTGATTAGTGGAAAGCGCTTTACCAAATGGTTTCCTTTCCATTGCATAGGCGACCGATTCATTAACACAGAACTGTGCAGCACCGAGACTTGATGCTGCCTGGCGAATACGGTTCTCGTTAAAGAAGTGCTGAACGACACCCAATCCCCTTCCCTCTCCACCGAAAATATCAGCATCGGTGACATAGACATCCGAAAGAGAGATCCGACCGTGATCGGTTGGCATATTGAAGGTCCACAACATTTCTTCAACTTTGAAACCATCGGCATTGGTAGGTACGAGAAAAGCTGTAATACCGTCTCCGTCTCCCGGATTGCCGCTCGTACGTGCGAGTATCATGTCGTAAGCAGCTTTGTGAATGCCGGTATTCCAGGTTTTCGCGCCATTGATGCGCCAGCCATCGCCATCTCTTACTGCATTGGTTTCCATATGGGTTGCGTCAGATCCGTGATCGGGCTCTGTAATTCCGAAGGCAAAACCCCGCTTCCCTTCGAGCAGTAACGGAATCCACTCATCTTTCTGCGAATCCGTTCCGTATGCCAGCATCAGCAACAATCCGACGTTATTGGCTACAATCGAATGTTCGTTCTGCAGATCGTTGTGGAGGCCAAGCCCCATCGCCGCAAAGTGTTCGCGGATGATGGCCATACCCAGATTGGTGCCATTCTTGCCGCCGTACTCTTCGGGAACCGGATATCGGTAGTGTCCTGCTGCATCTGCTCTGTCACGAGCTTCCTTTAACAAGGCTTCCCATTCTTCATTTGGTAGTCCGCCCCGGTCCCAATCCGTGCGAGCATCTTCACGACGATGATCAAAAAAACGATTATTGTCATCCTGATTTTGGAGCGGTTTAATTTCTGCCTCAATGAATGCATCCAGTTCCTTGAGGTAATCCTGCATATCTTGTGGAATGTCGAAATCCATGATCTTTCTTTCCCCTTTAAAAATTCTCTAAACTGGTGTCGATCATAGCGGGAGTTGCATTGAGAGTACAAACCTCTCTGCCTGGCTCATACACCTCTCAGCCGGTCTGACTTCAAACAGGTGCGGGACCAGCACCACCTTCCAGGTGCCATCTGATTAGCGGCAGATGTTGACGACCCTGGAAGAGTTGATCGTCCAATAGATAAGCAGGTGAGTTGAAGACTCCCTGATCCAGCAATTTTTGCTGTAACTGTTCGAGTTCTTCTTTTCCCGTCTCAAGATAAGTACTAAAACCCGGTTCCACACCCAGTGAATTCAACAATGCGCTGACGGCATCCTCGCCCTCAAGGTTCTGATCCTCCACATAGACCGCGTGGTAAACCGCTTCAATATAATCACGGGGATCAATATTCTTGGATAAAAGATACAACAAACCGAGATGGGCGCAGGTCGCATCAAAGGTCCTCGTTCCCTGGGCTTCGGAAATGCCCAGTCGCTCACAGTTGCGCTGAAGTTCCCTCGTCTCGAAAGCAAAACGGGCTTTTCGCCTTCGCTCCTTGTATTCGGCCAATGGATCGAAGGCGCTTTCTTCGGGCTGTTTTCCTGAAACCCGATTCATTATTCCAGAAACCGGAAGCCATTGAACTTCGATACCGAGTTCGTCAATCAATTTGAAAGTAGGTGCCAGACAGAGAAAACCGTCAATGCCTGAAAAGTCGATATGAACAGTCAACATTCAGATCAGTCCTCTTCACAAAATTGTGTCGTATGCGACATCGGGAATGGATCCGGGACAGCCCTTGAGATGCCACCTTACCCTGGGCAAATGTTCACGGCCAAAGTAGACTTCGCCATCAATAACATAGGTGGGTACACCAAAATAACCCTTATCGAGAATGGTCTCCTGCAGTTCATCGTGGAGTGATCGTCCCTCACTTTGCAGATAGGTATCAAATCCATCAATTGCAGCGCCAGCTTCTTGCAGCACTGACTTCACCACATCGACGTTTTCGATATCCAACTCACGTCGCCAGAACCTTATATAGGTGGTATCCGTGTAATTTTTCAGGATGTCCCGCCCCTGTGTCTTTGCCCAAAGCATACCGATCGCTGCAATCGATGAATCCCAGATTTTTTGTGTGCCTTTAAGTGTAAGATTTCGAAGCGCTGCATATCTGCGAGCGTCCATATAGGCATACTTTACACCCAGCCACTGCCTGGGAGAGCGGTTGTTTTCAACTACCTTTCCACTATCATCCTTCTTCGCCGTTCCGAGGTAACTACCGATATTCAGCGTTAACGGATACCAGTCGATCTCTACACCAAAGTCTTTTTCAAGTGCGTAGGTCGGATCTTTGGCGACAAAGGCATACGGGCTCTTGTAGTCAATATAGACTTCGAGTGATTTCATCTTCTTCGCAGCTCAAGACAATCGTGGTTTACTCATGATTGTACCAATACTTGTTATCGTTCGAACATAACGATAGCCTGCATTTCAAATAGAAAGCATATAGATACCCAAATGGATCCATTCACCCAGGGGGCACTGGGTGCCGCCCTGCCTCAGTCAGTCAGCAATCAGAAAAAGCTGACCACAACCACCTGGTTGGGTTGCCTTTCAGGTATGGCGCCGGATCTGGATATATTGATCAGATCCTCCTCTGATCCTATGTTGTTCCTCGAATTTCACAGGCAATTTACACACTCTTTCATTTTTATTCCTCTGGGCGCGCTGCTCTGTTGCCTCGTATTTTATCGCTGGTCAGGAAAACACCTGAGCTTCATTCAGTCTTATATCGTCTGCGTTCTCGGATACGGTACTCATGCATTACTCGACGCCTGTACCACCTATGGCACGCAGCTTTTCTGGCCCTTTTCCGATATTCGAATCGCGTGGAACAGTGTATCCGTTGTTGACCCGCTGGCGACGATTCCTCTGCTGATCCTGGTAATCGCTGCAATGAGGACGAGCAAACCCCTCTACGCCCGCATCGGATTGATCTGGTTGATCTCATATCTACTTATTGGCACGGTTCAGCGAGACAGAGCTGAATCTGCCGGTTGGGAACTTGCACGTTTGCGAGGTCATGAGCCCGTGGATCTGTCTGCAAAACCCGGTTTTGCCAGCATCCTGTTATGGAAAGTAATCTACGAATACGACGATCGCTACTACGTTGACGCTGTTCGCACCGGATGGAATCCGAAGATCTATCCCGGAGACAGCGTCGTCAAATTAGATTCGACGAGAGATCTACCCTGGCTCGACCTGAACAGTCAGCAGGCCAGTGATCTGAATCGATTTGCCTGGTTCAGCGCGGACTATCTCGCAGTCGATAAAAATGATCCGAATTTCGTTGTTGATATGCGCTACTCGATTCTGCCCAACGAAGTGAATGCACTCTGGGGGATCAGACTGACGCCAACGGCCCGGAAGCAGGATCATGCGGAATATCTGGCACGAAGGGATACCTCCCCGGAGAGGTTGACGCTTCTGCTGCAAATGCTATCGGGCGAATAAAACTGTAGAAGTTTCGGGTTGCTATATTTCCCTGCTGATAATTCCTGCAGGGGATAGCCAACCGAATTCAGTCAGGAGAGACTAATATGTCATATCGAATATACGATCCGGAAACCGATGCCACCGCCGTCTGTCGGATCTGGCATGAATGTGGCTGGATAGATGATCCTGAACAGGACGGCGTCCACGTAAAAAGTTTCTTTGCCGCTGCCGAAGATGCGCTGGTTGCAACGATTGACGGCGAAGCAGAATGCGCGGTACACAGTACCGCGGGTTCCATGCGCTACCTGAATAATTCTCTTTCAATGGGTGCAGTGACAGGCGTTACGACCAGTCGAATAGCCAGGAAATTGGGATTTGCCCGGGAACTCACTGCACAATTAATCGCTAGACAGGCTGAAAGAGGTCACGAGATCAGCGCACTGGGCATGTTCGAACAGGGATTCTACGATAAGGTAGGTTTTGGTACGGGCAGCTACGAAAGGTGGATCAGATTTGATCCAGCCACTCTCACCGTGGATAGATCATTCCGGCCACCAAAGAGACTCACCATTAAACACGCCGATGATATGCATGCTGCCATGCTGAATCGATCCCGGAAGCATGGCGGAGTCACGGTGGATTCAATTGAGGTATTCAGATCGGAACTCAAACTGACCGAGAACCCCTTCGGTTTAGGCTACTTTGATGGTCCCGGTGGCACTCTGAGCCATTTTATCTGGGGTAGTACCAAAGGAGAACACGGCCCCTATATAATTAATTACAGGGCGTATCGAAACCCCGAACAGATGTTTGAATTGCTTGCCCTGATAAAATCGTTGGGGGATCAAATCAATTTGATATCAACATTGGATTTTGGGGAAATTCAATTGCAGGATCTGTTGAAACAACCGTTTCGTCACATTCGGGGATCTGCCAAGGGTGATTTCGAAATCAGCAGTCATTCGACAGCATACTGGCAAATGAGGATCCTTGATCTCCAGGCCTGTCTGAAAAAAACCATCCTGAAAAGACCAACAGTCAGATTCAATCTAAAGCTGGTTGATCCGATTATTCACAGTCTGCCTGAAGACGCCAATTGGAGAGGGATCGGCGGAGATTATGTCATGCAATTAGGCGAGGAGAGCTTCGCTGAAACCGGTCACGACAATCAACTGCCAACCTTAAACGCAACTATAAACTCATTCAGCCGCATGTGGCTGGGTGTACGCTCCGCATCAAGCCTTGCGATAACCACTGATATTCAGGCCGAACCTGATCTACTGACTGCACTGGATGAGACTTTGTCTATACCTCAACCCCATCTTGGCTGGGACTTCTGAATAAGCCAGTCGTCGACGTGCCCCTTATGCGTTACGTATAGTCAATCCACCATCCACCGGTAGCGTCACACCGGTTATGTACTGAGACGCTGGTAGTGCAAGAGACAGAGTCGCATGAGCAACCTCCTCAGGCTCAGCATAACGCTTAAGTGCCACCCTTCTTTTGGCAAATATCGTCTTGTGCTCCTCAGAGATGCCTTCTGTCATACCTGTTCTTATTGGGCCTGGGCAGACGCAATTAACAGTAATCGCCTCATCCCCCAGTTCGACAGCCAATGATCGAGTAAGCCCAACGACACCGGTTTTCGCGGCAGTGTAAGGGCTGCCGTATTTAGTCGCCCCCAAAGCCTCGGTAGATGCAATATTGATAATTCGCGGATGATCTGCCTGCCTGAGATATGGCAGCGAAGCTCTGATCGTGTGGGTATGCGCGGTCAACAACACCGAGAAGGTTTTATCCCAGGCAGCAGGATATTCCGGATCATCGATGGGGCTGGGTACAGAAATACCAGCATTGTTGACCAGAATATCAATGCCACCAAAATGCCCGGCTACATCATGAATCACCTTGCTGATTGCTTCAGCATCAGACAGATCCAATACCCAGCCCCGCGCATCATAGCCTGCATCGGTCATTTCATTGACGACCTCGTCAAGGGGCTCCTGGTTGATATCTATCGCAGCAACTTTCGCGCCTTCATCTGCGAACAAGTGCGCGGTTGCACGTCCCATTCCACTGGCCGCACCAGTGACCAAAGCTACTTTTCCTGTAATCGAACGGCTTAGTGTTGATAAAGTCATCTTGGGTCATCCTGTTTTGAAATATCGAGTCTTTGAATCATGAGAGTGTGCCCTATCTCCCGCCGTACAATCAAATAGGTTAATATGGCTTTCCTTTAACCCCTGGGCAACCTTCAAGAGCAACCACTTTGAGCAATAGTCAGAAACCACAGCTCAGTCGAATCGAGATCTCAAAAGAGGCATTCAACTACTCAATCGGGCATTTCACCATCTTTTCTGCAACCCACAGAGAAAACCTCCATGGGCACAATTTTCAGATGCAGTGCTTTGTCACAGCAGAACTGGGTGACAGTGGACTGTTGTTCGACTACGCCATCTTAAAGCAAATCATCAGAGGCCTTTGCGACGAAATCGATGAACAGGTAATACTTCCGGCGAATTCACCTTATCTGAAGATCGCAAAAGAAAAAGATTATATTGTCGCGACTTTCAATGGCGAGAGATTACCCTTCCTGGAACGGGATGTGACGATTCTACCCATATCGAATACTACCATTGAAGCATTCTCCCACTATTTTCTGGAGAAACTGGTACACCATCCAGAACTTATAAACAGAGGCATCAGGGCAATGTCAGTCAAGGTCTCTTCAAGTCCCGGACAACTGGCTGTTGCTGATTGGGAAAAGATATGAAAACAACTATTGTCACCGGGGCAAGCAAGGGTATTGGATTTGAAATCGCTCGAATATTCCTGGCAGAAGGGAATCGAGTCGTCAATCTATCGCGGTCTCCTGCCCGTGACGACAGAATTGAAAGTCATCATGTCGATTTTTCACTTTCGAATGCCCAGCATCAAATCACTGAACTGGTAGGCGGGATTCTTGAGGAAGGTGAGATCTGTCTGGTGCACAACGCAGCAAAATTAATTAATGATAGCGCCGATCACGCCGAGACCGAGACATTCCGTGAGGTATTGAACATCAACCTGGTCGCACCACAAATATTGAACCAGGTAATTATCCCACTGATGAAACCCGGATCCAGTATCATTTACATCGGATCAACCCTTTCTGAAAAAGCGGTTGCTAATTCCTATAGCTATGTCGTCAGCAAGCATGCCCTGGCAGGGATGATGCGCGCCACCTGTCAGGATCTGGTTGGCACGGGAATTCACACATGTTGTATCTGTCCGGGGTTTACAGATACAGAAATGCTGCGGATTCACGTTGGCGATGATCCTGAAATTCTGCAAAGTATCGCTGCCGCATCTACTTTTAATCGCCTCGTGGAACCAGGAGAAATTGCGGAGACTGTAAAGTTCGCCGCCAACAACCCAGTCATCAATGGCGCACTCCTCCATGCAAATCTTGGTCAGATCGAAAGCTAGTTTTTTAGAGGAAATCGATGGATATTGAACAGTTAAGGGACCGAAGGGAAAAAGTATTTCTAGTTCTCGCAGGATTTTTCCTTTGCGCCATGACAATGCTCAACATTATTGGCATTACCAGATTTATCCAATTGGGTCCGCTGTCGCTTGCGGTTGGCGTGCTGCCTTATCCACTAACATTTCTTTGTACTGATCTGATAAGTGAATTGTACGGCAGAAAACGGGCGAACTTTCTCGTCACCGTGGGTCTGTTTTTGAATTTCTTCATTCTCGGCACCATGTGGGTAGCTAACATGATCCCATCGGTTGATCTCGCAAGTCAGCCGCCGTGGCAACTTATTCAACTCGCTGAAGGTGTCGGGCTGCCGAATGGAGACACCATCACCAACCAGGTAGAACTCTTCACTCTGCTATATGCCACAACATCCGGTGCAGTTTTCGCTTCGATGATGGCATATATCGCTGCACAATATTGTGATGTTTATCTCTTCCATTTCTGGAAACGACTAACCAACGGCAAACATCTCTGGCTCCGGAATAACGGCAGCACACTCATCAGTCAGGGTGTGGATTCATTTATGGTCGTCAGTGTTACTTTTGGCGCAACCTTTCTTTCAGGCGGTATCAGTCTGGCTGCCTTATTCACCCTGATGGGCAGTAACTATTTATTCAAGCTGACAGTAGCGCTACTCGACACGCCGTTCATCTACCTGGGAGTCTATGGTCTCCGATCCTATCTCCGCTACACCGATGAAGAAATCTATGCACACGTCCATGGCTGACATCGAGGGAATACTGGCGTTCTGGATCGGCCCGGCAGCACACGATCCGGTTGAATCAGATAAAAGGAGCAAGATCTGGTATGGGGGTGATAAAAAGACGGATCAGACTATCGGTAGTGAATTCGGCGCAGCTCTCAAGCTCGCCGAGGCTGGTGAACTGGACAACTGGGCAGAGACAATCAAAGGCAGTCTTGCTCTAATTATATTGTTAGATCAGTTTTCAAGAAATCTGTATCGCGGCACTGCAATGGCATACAAAAACGATCAGAAAGCCGTTCAGTTGGCACAGCAGGCAACTCAAACCGATCAACACCTTTCATTGTCCCTTATCGAGCGGGTATTTCTCTATCATCCATTTCATCATTCGGAATCACTTGCAGATCAGGAAACAGCCGTCAGGCTATTTACGCTGCTCCTGAATGACGCTGACCAAAGCTGGCAGAAGCAGATGAGGTCCTTTGCTGATTACGCGAAGGGACACCGGGATATAGTGAAACAGTTCGACCGCTTTCCTCACAGGAATCAAGTGCTAGGTCGAAAAAATACCGATGAAGAGAATTCATACCTTGAACAGAACGGAAAGAGATTCGGCCAATAGTTACCTACAGGCAGCATTCAGCATAAAAAGTTTCCATGAATGCCAGTTGATACAGGTCATCGCCCATCAGAGATGTTATCTTATTATCAAAATCTCAATTAACAGCAAACTTAGCACAGCAGTTCCCCGAAATTGAAGAGACCTCAGATATGGAATACGAACAAATCATCTACGACGTCGAAGACGGAATATTAACAATTACCCTGAATCGGCCAGAAAAGCTCAACGCTTTCACTGATCAGATGATGCGAGAACTTGTCAACGCCCTCGATCGGGCTGATGCAGACGATAATGTTAAGGCGATTATCTTTACCGGCAACGGACGCGGTTACTGCGCAGGCGCAGACCTTTCAGGCGGTAGCGATACATTTAACGCAGATGAATCTGGTAAGGGGCTGAAAGCTGACGGAGGAGGTATTCTCACTCTGCGAATATTCGAATGTCTTAAACCGATTATTGCAGCCTGCAATGGACCTGCTGTCGGGGTCGGTGCCACCATGCAGTGTGCAATGGACATCAGGCTGGCCTCCGAAGATGCCAGGTACGGATTCGTTTTTGCCAGAAGAGGGATAGTACCGGAAGCCTGCTCAAGCTGGTTTTTACCCAGAATCGTGGGTATCAATCAGGCGCTGGAATGGGCTTATTCCGGCAGGATATTTACTGCCAGCGAGGCACTGGAAAAACGATTTGTCAGAAGCCTGCACAAACCAGAGGATCTCCTGCCAACAGCCAGGGAACTGGCAAAAGAATTCTCCGAAAATACTTCGTCCGTATCAGTCGCCATGATTCGGCAGATGATGTGGAAAATGCTGGGTGCAGATCATCCGGTTGAAGCTCATAAGGTCGATTCCCGGGGTGTTTACTATACGGGCAAATCAGCCGACTCACGGGAAGGTGTTCAATCATTCCTCGAAAAACGACCCGCTGAGTTTACAGACAGGGTATCTGCCGATATGCCGGAATTTTATCCCTGGTGGAAACCCAGGGAATTTGAATAACGACAAAGAACAGACGTCGCGATTGCGCCTGTTTCTCAATAGCACTGACTCGTATTTGCGATAGGCGGGAATCCAAATTCAGTCGATGACCCAGAATGTCGAGGTTGATGCCATACCAGATTGGTCAAAAAAACAAAATCACTGGTGATTTAGACTAACTCTGGCACCCTAGCTCTAAATAAAGCCTTATATTTCAGATACTTCTGTATCTGGCATGATTAATGTAAATGATAATAACCAATTAAATATAACCTCTTATCTACGGAAGATCTGATGGACCTGATATTTCATTTTCTGCTGCTTGGTGTCGTAATATTCATGATCGCTGAAACCTTGCCCGGTATACATGTCGAAGGTTTCGGGACTGCAATAATCGTTGCGATTGTTTATGGTCTGATCAATGTATTGCTTGGCACGATACTCAAGATTCTGGCAATTCCATTCATCGTACTCTCACTCGGTGTATTCCTCCTGCTTATTAATACATTCCTGCTCTGGTTGACAGATCAGTTAATGGAGGATTTTGAAATCAGGGATATTGGCACAACATTCGTTGCAGCCGTAATCATCACGGTCTCCGATACCTTCTTAGGATGGATATTCTAATGAACTACTTATCGATGAGACAAATGCGCAACAATCTGCTCGCGAAGTCGGGCAGCGCAAACGAAAAACGGTCAGATAAAAACGAGTCCAAGCAGCTACCAACTGCTAACGGTAATGCCACAGCCAGGTCGTGCAAAGCACCCAAAGCTAGACCGCTACACTCTCCCGGATAACGCCGCCATTTCTGATTTTGTTTAGAATTTCGCGGGTGGCATGGGCAGATTCTGCTTTTCCGAACAACCAGCCCTGGATCTCGGAACAGCCCAATTGCTTGAGGTATTCAAGCTGAGGATCTGTCTCCACCCCTTCTGCAATCAGATTGAGGTTTAAACCCTGTGCCATTGCCACTATCGCATTGACAATACTTGTGGCGCCTTGATTAACATTGATTGAGGAGACAAAGGACTTGTCGATCTTCAGTGTGTTAATCGGGAAGTGTTGAAGGTAGCT
>CAZJRI010000075.1:22755-24515 GCA_964548025.1 uncultured Pseudomonadales bacterium | reverse complement strand
TGAAGGAACCGGATTTTGAATCCGGCGCGTCTACCAGTTCCGCCACCCCGGCACAGAGGCCGCGATTATAGCGAGCCGGGGAGTTGATGGGAACCCGCCATATCTGGCTGCTTTTTATCCAATTTCTACCGATTGTCGGTTCATTGACGTAATTCCGTTCGCTTATCCGTGATAAATGACCGTTTGGATCATTCGTGCTCATCGAATATGGCCAAACTGGTAAAGTTTTTTGCATGAATTGTCCGCAGGATGCGGGCTGTAAGAGAACACAGGGATTGAACGAGGAACAGAATATGCGACTGGATCGTATTGAAAGGGATGAAGAAATCCTCATTGATGTTATTCAATGCAAGGAGCGCCCTGAACTGATGGATACTTCGGTATCCTGCCGCACTGTTGATGTTTCAGAACATGGCATGAAGCTGTGTACCGTGCTTGCTGTGCCGGTTAATACCGTACTGGGTTTGCGGCTCGAATTGTCTGACACCCTCTATCGCCTTCAGGGTGAGGTTCGCTGGGTGAGGGACGAGGGCATGCATTATCTGGGCCTGATGCTCCATCAGGACAGCCCCGATTACCCCGCCTGGAACGAGATGTTTAAACTGGATTACTAGATTCATCAAAAACTCATTATCATTGCTGGATGCAGATCAGCGACTTCCAGTTTGAATTACCCCCCCAACTCATTGCCAAATACCCCACTGCCGAGCGCTCTGCCAGCCGGTTGATGCATCTTGATGCTGTAACGGGAGAGGTTAACCATTACCATTTCCGCGATATTGCGGGTCTTGTCCACTCAGAAGATCTGATGGTCTATAACAACACCCGTGTGATACCGGCTCGCCTCTTTGGAGCCAAATCGACCGGTGGCAAGGTTGAGATCCTGATAGAGCGCCTTTTGGATGATGAGACGGCGCTGGTGCAGCTTCGCAGCAGCAAACCATTAAGAAAAGATGCTGAGATTCATCTGGTTGATTCAGACGTACCTATAAAGGTGGTTGAAAGGCGAGATACCTTCTACGAGCTGAAGTTCCCTGCACCAGGCGTGCTTGCCTTCCTGAATCAGTTCGGCCATATGCCCTTGCCACCCTATATTGATCGTGCGGATGAGGTCAGTGACATGGACCGCTACCAGACCGTCTATGCCACAAAAGAAGGTGCGGTTGCAGCGCCGACGGCGGGTCTGCATTTTGATGATGATCTTTTGGCAGCCTTGTCAGCCAAAGGTGTGAGCAATGCCACACTCACCCTGCATGTGGGTGCGGGTACCTTCCAGCCTGTGAGAGTTGACAATATCAGGGATCATCAGATGCATAGTGAATACATAGAAGTGGATGCAGATGTGGTTGATGCGGTGACTAGCTGCCGCGGCAGGGGAGGCCGGGTGATTGCCGTTGGCACCACCAGCGTTCGCTCGTTGGAGACAGCATCTGCCACTGGTGCTATTAAGCCATTTAAAGGTGATACCGATATCTTCATCTACCCCGGTTACGAGTTTAAGTCGGTCGATGCCATGGTCACCAATTTCCACCTGTCCGGTTCTACCCTCATGATGCTGGTGAGTGCTTTCGCTGGTCTCGACAATATTAAAAACGCCTACAAAATAGCCATAAAAGAAGAATATCGCTTCTTCAGCTATGGTGATGCCATGCTGATTACGCGCTAGATTCTCTGTCTGAATTGCATGTATAGTGCACCGCTTCCAGGTCAGCCACTTTAATTACCAGCCATAATGAATTTCAATCTCACCCATACCGATG
>CAZJRI010000075.1:0-22745 GCA_964548025.1 uncultured Pseudomonadales bacterium | reverse complement strand
ACCTCGCCCATGGCACGGTTGAGACGCCTGTTTTCATGCCCTGCGGCACCTATGGTTCGGTGAAGGGGATGCTGCCTTCAACACTTGATGAAATTGGCACCCAGATACTGCTGGGCAATACCTTTCACCTGATGTTGCGCCCGGGCATGGCGGTGGTTGAGAAGCATGATGGCCTGCATAAATTCATGCACTGGGACAAACCCATATTGACCGATTCCGGTGGGTTCCAGGTGTTCAGCCTGGGTGATCTGCGCAAAATCACCGAAGAGGGCGTCAAGTTCAGATCTCCCATCGACGGTAGTGAGGTCTATCTCGACCCGGAGACCTCGATGCAGATCCAGACCAGTCTGAACGCAGATATCGCCATGGTCTTCGACGAATGCACGCCATATCCGGCAGAGAAGCAGGCAGTTCAGGATTCGATGGAGTTGTCTTTGAGGTGGGCTAAGCGCAGTGCGGATGCCTTCAAACAGTGTGAAAACCCCAATGCCCTGTTTGGCATCGTCCAGGGCGGTATTCATGCCGATCTGCGGGATGCATCCCGCGAGGGCCTGGTGGATATTGGCTTCGACGGCTATGCCATCGGCGGCCTGTCGGTGGGCGAGCCAAAAGAAGAGATGATGTCGGTGGTTGAGCATGTGGCGCCGCAATTGCCAGCGCAGAGCCCGCGTTACCTCATGGGTGTCGGCACACCGGAAGATCTGGTGGAATGTGTAAGAAGAGGTATCGACATGATGGATTGTGTGCTGCCAACGAGAAATGCCCGCAACGGTCACCTTTTTACATCAACCGGGGTGGTTAAAATCCGTAATGCAGTGCACAAGACAGATGACAATGCGCTTGACCCCAATTGCAGTTGCTATACCTGCCTGCACTTCTCCCGTGCCTATCTGCATCATCTGGATAAATGCAAAGAAATGCTCGGTGCCCAGTTAAACAGCCTGCATAACCTGCATTATTACTTCGATCTGATGGCTGGTCTGCGTTCAGCCATTGAAAATCGCAACCTCGATGCCCATATAAGTGAGATCTACGGAGGTTGGGGGGCTGGTTAGGTGCATGAGTCGCCAGTTCGCGTTGATTTAGTGGTCTTGAACCTAGAAAATAGCGCACCTGAAGAGATACCGCTGCTATTCAGCGGCAAATGAGAACAAGAGCCAAGAAACTATGATTATTGATTTCCTAATTCCTGCAGCGATGGCAGCGGAGGGAGCCACACCAGGGCCATCCCTGTTTGGGCCTGACCTCTTTATCATCGTTGCATTCGGTCTGGTGTTTTATTTCATCATCTGGCGACCCCAGAGCAAGCGTGCCAAGGAGCATCGTGAACTCGTCGGCGGCATCAACAAGGGTGACGAGATTGTCACCAATGGCGGGTTGCTCGGTAAGGTCACCAAAGTTGAAGAGCAATACCTGGTGATAGAGGTCGCAAACGGCGTTGAATTGAAGCTTCAAAAAAATGCTGTGTCGGCTGCCCTGCCCAAAGGCACCATCAAGAACATCTAGGCTGATAAGTGCTTAACAAATACCCACTGTGGAAGAACCTCATCGTTGTTGGTGCCATTGTGCTTGGCATCATTTATTCGTTGCCCAATATCTACCCGCCGGATTTTGCCGTTCAGGTCTCGTCTGAAACAAGCGGTGAAGTGCTGCATGAGCGTGTTTTAGGTGCGGCCACAAAGTCCCTTGAAGAAGCTGACCTTGAGTATTTCGCGGCAGACAGTTCCGGCAGCAGCCTGCTGATCCGCTTCCCGGATGATGTGACGCAAAGAAAGGCCAAGTCGGTTATCCAGCGCTCACTCTTTGATGTGCCCGGCAGTTATGTCGTTGCGCTCAATTCAGCGCCCTCGACACCTGAATGGCTGGTGAATATGCGTGCCGAGCCTATGAAATACGGTCTTGATTTGAGGGGAGGCGTTCACTTTCTGATGGAGGTGGATACCCAGTCGGTGATCGATGATCGCATCGAGAGTCTTGAAACCGAGATAAAAAGAAAGCTGCGTGAAGAGACGTTGAGATATACCAACGCTGAAACAAAGAGCGAGGGTGTGCTTCAAATCTCGTTTGCCACGATCGATATTCGAGACGAGGCGCGGGATCTGCTCGAGTCACAATACCGGGAGTTCGTCTTCGGCGTGGATGATGATCCAGCGCCATCGATCTCTCTCACCATTACAGAAGACACCATCAAGCAGATTGAAGATTTCGCGATTTCACAGAACTTGCAAACCATCAGGAACCGGGTTAACGAACTCGGCGTGGCAGAACCGTTAGTACAAAAACTGGGTAGAAATCGCATCGTGGTTGATCTGCCCGGCGTGCAGGATACAGCAGAAGCCAAGCGGATACTGGGCAAGGTTGCGACCCTCGAGTTTCGATTCGAGGCACTGCCGGATGCGCCCAGGTCCACCACTATTTCCTATGACTATGAAGGTCGTACAGCACAGCTTGAGCGTAAAGTTATTATAAAGGGCGACAGGGTTGTCGATGCCCAGGTGGGTTTCGATCCCGACTCGGGTTTGCCCCAGGTAAATATCACGCTAGACAGTGAGGGTGGCAACCAGATGCACCGCGCCACTCGCAACGATATTGGTCGCAGACTGGGGGTTGTCTTTATCGAGACCAAGACCCGGGATAACTATAAGACGGTTAATGGAGAAGAAGTCAGGGAGTCCGTGCCCTACGTTCAAAAACGGGTTATCAGCCTTGCCACGGTTCAGGCAGCCCTCGGGGTTAAGTTCCGGATTACCGGACTGCAGGCTGGAGAAGCGCGCGAGTTGTCTTTGCTGTTACGTGCAGGTGCTCTGGCGGCAGATATGTATATTGTTGAAGAACGCACTGTCGGCGCCAGCATGGGGCAGGAGAATGTCGAGCTTGGTGCGATCTCTGTTGCTACCGGCCTCGCATTGGTGCTTGTGTTCATGGCACTTTATTACAAGGTATTTGGCCTCGTTGCCAATCTTGCGCTGATGGGCAATATCGTACTGCTGGTGGCGGTCATGTCGAGTATCTCTGCCACGCTGACGCTGCCCGGCATCGCCGGTATTGTATTAACCGTTGGTATGGCGGTGGACGCAAACGTGCTGATCTTTTCAAGAATTAGAGAAGAGCTGGCCAATGGGCTCTCGCCCCAGGCGGCGATAAATGCCGGATTCGAGCGGGCTTTTACCACGATTCTGGACGCCAATCTAACGACATTGCTGGTGGCAGTGATTCTCTACAGCATCGGCACGAGCACGGTCAAAGGTTTTGCCGTGACCCTGTCGATTGGTATTCTCACTTCTATGTTTACTGCACTGATGTGCAGTCGGGCCATGATCAACCTGATCTACGGCGGCAGAAACGTAAAATCACTGGCGATCTGAACATGGCGTTAACTGATCTCAAAATTGACTTCATGGGCTACCGCAAATATGCGGCGGTTTTTTCAGTGGTAGTCGTTCTCGGCTCTGTTAGCTCGCTGCTTTTCAACCAGCTTAACTGGGGGCTGGATTTTACCGGCGGGAGTCTCGTTGAAGTCGTCTACAGTGAATCGGTAGAACCCCAGGAAATACGCGTCCTGCTTGAAGATGCCGGATATAAAGGCCATGTGGTTCAGTATTTCGGGTCAGACAGAGACATACTGGTTCGAGTGCCGCCACAGAAGAATCTCTCAGACAAGGAGAATGCCCGACTGGGTGACAAGATCACAGAGGTGCTGAAGTCAGGCACCGACAACGAAGTGGAGCTGCGCCGTTCTGAATTTGTCGGCCCCGCCGTTGGAGAAGAGTTGGCCAATCAGGGCGGACTCGGTCTACTCACAGCCCTTGCCATGGTGATGGTTTATATTGCCTTCCGGTTCCAATTAAAATTTGCCGTCGGTGCTGTTGTCGCCCTGTTCCATGATGTGACCTTTACCCTTGGCGCGTTTTCGGCAATCAGGTGGGACTTCGATTTAACGGTTGTCGCAGCACTCCTTGCGGTAATTGGTTATTCCCTCAACGACACCATCGTCGTCTCCGATAGAATCCGGGAAAACTTCCGCAAGATAAGACGGGGTTCACCAATTGATATTATCAATACCTCCTTAAACCAGACCCTGGGCAGAACCCTTGTCACATCGTTCACAACCCTGCTGGTACTCTTCGCACTTCTGATCCTCGGCGGTGAATTGATCCGCGGTTTCGCCATCGGCCTTATCATCGGCGTGGTGATCGGTACCTATTCATCGATCTATATTGCAGCCAACGTCCTGCTCGCGATGGGCATCACTAAGGAAGATCTGGCGATTCCTATCAAAGAGGGTCAGGATGACCCGGATTTGATGGGAAGCTAAGAAATCGGCCGCTGGCAACTAGCTACTGGCAACTAGCTACTAGCAAAAAGAAAATCATGACTAGAAGCCAGTGGCCCGAAGCCAGAAGCCAGCAACTGGCAACTGGCAACTAGCTACTAGCAAAAGAAAATCATGACTAGAAGCCAGCGGCCAGAAGCCAGCAGCTAAATCCCTTTCATCCTGTCCCTAACCACGCCTGTGAGCGCTTTAAACACCTTAGGCGATCCCGCAATAACATTCCCGCTTTTCAAATGATTCGCCCCACCCTCATAGTCACCAAGCAATCCTCCCGCTTCGAGTACCATGAGCGCACCCGCAGCCATATCCCAGAGCTTGAGTTCACGCATCCAGAGTGCATCGAGTCTGCCAGCGGCGACATAGGCCAGATCCAGTGCGGCGCTCCCGGCCTGGCGCATAATGGTGCCGTTTTCAAGGAGGTGAGAATAGACGGCGCTTTGTTGTTCGGTGATGGCTCGGTTGCCGCGACCGCCGGTTGAAATCATCGCGCCGTCAAGAGACGGCAATTCTGTTACGCGCACACGATGACCGTTTAACCGGCATCCTCCACCACGACTGGCTACAAATTCTTCCTGTCTCATCGGGTCAAGAATTACGCCGGTATCGAGTTTGCCCTTGTGCAGGCAGGCAATGGATACGCAGAAGTGGGGGATATTGCGTACAAAGTTGGCTGTGCCATCAATAGGGTCGATGACCCAGGTGTATTCGCTTTCTTCTGTTGAATCCTGGTCGGTGTCTTCCTGGCTCAGGTGGGTGTTTTCTTCGCCAATAAATTTATGATCAGGATAGGTACCTTTAAGCGACTCTATTATGATCAACTCGGCTTCTTTATCGATATTCGTCACCAGGTCATTGGGACCTTTGCGGGAGACCTTGATCAGATCGGGCCGATCAAATGCACGGGCGATTTCTGTACCAGCCAAGCGAGCTGCCCTGAGGGCCATACGAGCCATAGGTTGCATAATTCGAGTCCGAAAAGTTAAAGAGCGATTTTTGTGGCCGCGAATTCTAACAGTTTCCGTGTAAAATTAGATATGTCTTTTATCCAATCCCGCTTACCGTTCAGCGCCCGGAGCACAATTGTCTAAAGAAGAACCCAAAGAAGCGTCTGAGAAGGTAGGCGCGGACGAGCAATCTGATGAAAACCTGTTCCCCCGGGTTCGCATCGTGCTGGTTGAAACCACCCACCCGGGTAATATCGGCGCTTCTGCAAGAGCCATGAAGAATATGGGCCTCACAAAGCTGTTTCTGGTGGAGCCGAGACTATTTCCTCATGAAAAAGCGGTTTGGCGTTCAGCCAGTGCCGGGGATGTGGTCGGCAATGCAACAGTGGTCAATAACCTCGATGAAGCCATTGAAGGCTGTGAGCTGGTGATTGGCACCTCGGCGCGAGACAGGCGAATTCCCTGGCCGATGCTCGACCCGAGGCAATGCGGCGAGAAGGTATTCGAAGAACAGTCTGCTGGCAAAGACGTTGCCATCGTCTTTGGTCGTGAAGCCCATGGACTTAAAAACGAGGAACTCCAGAAGTGCCACTTTCACGTCAATATCCCCACCGGCAAGGCCTACAGCTCGCTTAACCTCGCAATGGCAGTGCAGGTACTCAGCTACGAAATACTACAGGCGAGTATAATCAACAAGGGTGATAGTACCAGAGACCAGAAATGGGACGTCAGCTACGCATCTCCTGAAGCCATGGAACACTTCTTCACCCACCTTGAGCAAACCCTGACAGAACTTGACTTCCACGACCCCGACAACCCACGACAACTCCTCACCCGCCTCAGAAGAATGTTCAATCGAATTAGGATGGACAAAATGGAAGTCAATATTCTCCGGGGTTTTTTGACGGCCATCAACAAACGCAATTCTTAGAAGACCTTATGCTACTGGCCTCTAGCCTCTGGCCACTAGGAGCCAGCAGCTAGTAGCCAGAAGCCCTAGCCAGCGGCTAGCAGCTAGTAGCCAGCAGCAGGCGACCTATGGTCGCCTATCTCCTACTAAATTACTTGGTTAAAAGATTGACTAATTTGGTCGGGTATTCCATACTCCTTTTCTCCGCAGATCCCATCTCAATTGGGGTTTTATTGCAAAAAACAGGTGCAGAATGTTATGAGACTAACAGCAAAAGGACGTTACGCGGTAACAGCTATGCTTGATCTGGCAGTGCATAGAAACGATGGCCCTACCAGTCTTGCGGATATATCTGAAAGACAAGGTATTTCACTGTCCTATCTGGAGCAATTATTTGCTAAATTGCGTCGCAGGCAGCTCGTGAAGAGCGTTCGCGGCCCAGGCGGTGGATACCAGCTAAGTCGTGCAGCCCAGGAGATATTCGTCGCTGAGATAGTTGATTCAGTAGATGAAAATGTCGATGCGACCAAATGTGCAGGCCGGGCGGATTGCCAGCACGGTGAGACTTGCCTGACCCATGAACTCTGGGAAGACCTGAGCGAACAGATTCACCAGTTTCTGAGCAACATAGACCTTGCCAGTCTGATTGAGAAGAGAGAAGTACAGAGAATTTCAGCCCGTCAGGAAGCACGAATAGACGAACTGGTGAGGCTGCCAGTGCAGGAAGCAGAAGCATGAAGACACCGATTTACTTTGACTATGCCGCAACCACGCCTGTGGACCCCCGCGTTGCCCACAAGATGAGTGAGTGTTTGCTGGCTGAAGGCAAATTTGGCAATCCCGCAAGCCGATCACACAAGTTCGGCTGGGAAGCAGAAGAAGCAGTAGAGATCGCACGCCGCCAGGTAGCCGATCTGATCAACGCAGACCCGAGAGAAATTGTCTGGACATCCGGAGCCACCGAGTCAGATAACCTGGCTATCAAAGGCGTGGCGCATTTCTACCAGAAGAAAGGCAAGCACATTATTACCTCCAAGATTGAGCACAAAGCCGTGCTCGACACCTGCCGCCATCTTGAGCGGGAAGGTTTCGAGGTCACCTATTTAGATCCTGATTCAGACGGCCTGATTCAACCCGAGAAGCTGGCTGAGGCAATCAGGGAAGATACAATCCTGGTCTCACTCATGCACGTCAACAACGAGATTGGCGTTGTGAATGATATTGCTGCTCTGGGTGAGGTTTGCCGTTCAAATAAGGTGCTGTTTCACGTTGATGCTGCACAAAGCGCAGGCAAGATTGAGATCGATCTGGGTGAATTGAAAGTTGACCTGATGTCATTTTCAGCGCACAAGATCTATGGCCCGAAGGGTGTTGGTGCACTTTATGTCAGACGCAAGCCAAGGGTCAGACTCGAAGCGCAGATCCACGGTGGCGGTCATGAAAGAGGCATGCGATCAGGCACGCTGGCAACCCATCAACTGGTGGGCATGGGTGAAGCTTTTCGCATTGCAAAAGAAGATATGCAGGAAGAAAGCGCTCGCATTCTTGCACTGCGAGACAGATTGTGGAGCGGGCTTAACGACATGGAAGAAGTCTACCTGAACGGCAGTGAAGCGCATCGCGTTCCTGGTAACCTGAATGTCAGCTTTAATTTCGTTGAAGGTGAATCGCTCATCATGTCGCTCGGTGATCTTGCGGTATCCTCAGGCTCCGCCTGTACCTCTGCAAGCCTTGAGCCTTCCTACGTTTTACGCGCCCTTGGCATGAACGATGAACTTGCTCATAGTTCGATCCGATTTTCAATTGGGCGCTTCACTACTGAAGAAGATATTGATTTTGCGATAGATAAAATCAAAACAGCAGTTGAAAAACTGCGTGAACTGTCCCCTTTATGGGATATGTATAAAGACGGTGTTGATGTAGACAGCATTGAATGGGCAGCACACTAGAAGTTAGTTGAGTTAACTCGGAGATTGTTCGAATGGCATATAGTGAAAAGGTTCTGGATCATTACGAAAACCCGCGAAACGTCGGCAAGATGAATGCAGAAGATGAGCAGGTAGGCACAGGTATGGTTGGTGCACCCGCCTGTGGTGATGTCATGCGTTTGCAGATCAAGGTTAATGACGATGGCGTAATCGAAGATGCCAAGTTCAAAACCTATGGCTGCGGATCGGCTATTGCTTCCAGTTCCCTTCTGACCGAGTGGGTTAAGGGGCGGACATTGGATGACGCTGGTGCCATTAAAAACACGGAAATTGCAGAAGAACTGGCATTGCCGCCAGTAAAGATTCATTGCTCGGTGCTTGCAGAAGACGCAATAAAAGCAGCGATTCAGGACTTTCGTGAAAAACAGGTCGATCAGGCCAAGGTTGCGGCGAAGTAGCTGCCGGGAAGTAGAGAAAAGGGTTTAATCAAAATGGGAATCAGTTTGACCGAAAATGCGGCAACGCATATCAACAGTTATCTTGAAAGCAGGGGCAAGGGTATTGGCATTCGACTCGCCGTCAAGACGACAGGATGCTCCGGTTTGATGTACGTGCTTGAACCGGTTGATGAGCCCATGCCTGAGGATGTCAGGTTCGAAAACTTTGGCGTAGAGGTTTTTATCGACCCGAAGAGCCTGATATATATCGATGGCACCGAGATGGACTACGTTAAGAAAGGCCTGAACGAAGGGTTCGAATTCAAGAATCCAAATGTACAGGGAGAATGCGGCTGTGGTGAGAGTTTCACCGTTTAATCTCTTTCAACTTCCTCTTATATCAGACCGTGGACTTCCATCAGAACTACTTCGAGATTTTTCAACTCAGTCCGACCTACAAAATCAATCTGGAACAGCTATCGACTAAATACCGAGAACTTCAACTAAGCGTGCACCCGGATAAATTTGCCAATGCAACCGATCAGGAGAAGCGACATTCGGTTCAGTGGGCAACTCAGATCAACCACGCTTACGATACGATCAAAGATCCTCTGGCACGGGCCATCTACCTGCTTGAATTGAATGACGTCAGTATCGAACACAGTCCGAACCTTGACCCTGCATTCCTGATGGAGCAGATCGAACTGAGAGAAGAACTTGAAGAAATAGAAACCGGCGGTGCCTCGGCACTGTCAGAACTTGATGCCTATAAGCAAAGCGTTAAAAAGGTTATTGCGACATTGGAGGATGGCTTCGACAGACAGTATCCTGATGACCTGTTAGAGGCAGAACATACTGTCTATAAAATGCAGTTCATCAACAAACTGCTGAAGACCGCAGACCAACTGGAAGAGAAGCTGCTGGATTATTAACAGCCCTGAGCGGGCTCTTGGAATAAACAGCCCTGAGCGGCTCTTGAAGTAAACAGCCCTGAGCGGCTCTTGAAATAAACAGCCCTGAGCGGCTCTTGAAATAAACAGCCCTGAGCGGGCTCTTGAAATAAACAGCCCTGAGCGGCTTTTTTGAACAGCCCTGAGCAGCGTGACAGAAAACTATGGCGTTACTACAAATCACAGAACCAGGGCAGGCCGTCGATCCGCATCTCAGAAAGCGGGCAGCAGGCATTGATCTTGGTACCACCAATTCGCTCATCGCGAGTTTTCGTGGCGGTGAGGTTCAAACCCTCCCGGATGCAGACGGCGTAGACCTTCTGCCTTCCGCAGTTCGTTATCTTGAAGACGGTTCAATCATTGTTGGCAGGCAAGCCCTGTCCAAAGCGAAATCAGACCCGGCCAATACGCTGTTGTCCGTCAAGCGATTGCTGGGGCGCGGTATCGAGGATGTAAAAACCCTGGGCGAACAATTACCCTATGACTTCGTTGCAGACGATGGTGGCATGCCATTGATCAATGTCGTTAGCGGCAGGGTCAGTCCTGTTGAAACATCTGCAGCGATACTAAAAACCCTTTCAGTCAGAGCATCTGAAACCCTTGCCGGGGAACTCGACGGCGTTGTTATCACCGTACCGGCCTACTTTGATGAAGCACAACGACAGGCAACAAAAGATGCAGCAAGCATTGCAGGTTTGAACCTGCTCAGACTCCTGAGTGAACCCACAGCCGCAGCCGTTGCCTATGGCCTCGACTCTGGTGCCGAGGGCGTTATCGCGGTTTACGATCTGGGTGGCGGCACCTTCGATATCTCTCTGCTCCGACTGGACAGGGGTGTATTCCAGGTATTGTCCACCGGTGGGGATTCCGCACTGGGCGGTGATGATTTTGACCGGGCGATTGCAGAATGGATCATGGCGCAATCAGGATTTACCGGGCAGATCAGCCGCGGGCAGTTGCGCGGTCTGATGCTTGAGGCGCGTAAAATCAAAGAAACCCTTTCAGTAGATGAGCATTGTCCTGTATCAATTGATCTTGAGGGGCTGAAATTTACTGGCGAGTTGGCACGTAGCCAGTTGGATGAACTGATCAAGCCGTTTATTAATACCTCGATCAATGCCTGTCGCCGGGCTGTCAGAGATGCGGGAGTCGCCATTGATGAAATCCAGAATGTCATCCTGGTTGGCGGGTCTACCCGGGTCCCATTGGTTGTGAGTCAGGTTGCGGCGTATTTCGGTAGCGAACCTTTGAACACTATCAACCCGGATACTGTGGTTGCCGTTGGCGCTGCCATTCAGGCGAACGTGCTGGTTGGCAATAAGCCCGATGATGAAATGTTATTGCTCGACGTGCTGCCTCTGTCCCTGGGGCTAGAGACCATGGGTGGACTTGCTGAGAAAGTCATTGATCGTAATACAACGATCCCGGTTTCAAAAGCGCAGGAGTTTACGACCTATAAAGATGGTCAGACGGCGATGCTGATCCACGTGGTGCAGGGCGAGAGGGAACTCGTCGCTGACTGTCGTTCACTGGCGCGGTTCGAATTGCGGGATATCCCGCCGATGGTGGCCGGAGCCGCCAAAATTGGTGTGATGTTCCAGGTTGATGCAGATGGGCTCTTGTCAGTCTCTGCGACAGAACTCAGCACCGGTGTTGAAGCACGAGTAGAGGTCAAACCCTCCTATGGTCTGAGTGAAGACCAGGTCGCAGATATGCTGCGAGCTTCGTTTGAATACGCTGAGGAAGATATCGAAACACGATCGGTAACCGAGGCTCGGGTCGAAGCAGTCAGGGTACTCGATGCTGTCAGAGGTGCGCTTGCAGCAGACGGAGAGCAATTGCTGTCATCGGATGAGATAAGTGCTCTGGAAGATAAGATGTCTGAGCTTGAATCGGTACTTGATGACAATGACAAGGTTGTTCTGGCAGATCTCACGAAAGCACTGGCTGAAGCCTCCGATGAATTCGCCGCCAGGCGAATGAATGCAAGTGTCAATCGTGCACTGGCTGGCCATGCGATTAATGAATTTGAGAAGGAACAGGACTAGTGCCGCAGATTATCGTTTTGCCCCATGCTGAACGCTGTCCTGAAGGCGCGGTTATTGAGGCTGAACCGGGTGATATTCTGATTGATCAGATACTGGCCAATGGCATCGATATTGAACATGCCTGTGAAATGGCCTGTGCCTGTACAACCTGTCATGTCATCGTCAGGGAAGGCTTTGATTCCCTTGAAGAATCGGACGAACTCGAAGACGATTTGCTGGACAAGGCATGGGGGCTGGAGCCGGATTCAAGGTTAAGTTGCCAGGTAGAGGTTGGTGACGAGGATCTTTTGATCGAGATACCCAAATATACGATCAATCAGGTATCAGAGAATCACTGAAGCATGCACGGAGCAGGGCTATGAACCTCAGATGGACCGATGTAAATGATATTGCAATCGAGTTAAGTGAGAAGTACCCCGACGTAGATCCGGTCAGCATCAGATTCACAGATTTGCATCGATGGGTGATGGAACTGGAAAATTTTGATGATGATCCGAAGCGCAGTGGTGAAAAGGTGCTTGAGGCAATTCAGGCAGCATGGATTGAGGAGATGTGACAATGCCGCAAGTTTCTCTTAAAAGACGGCTCCAAACTCGTAAATAACACCGAATCCCGCTAGAATCCGCACCCTTGATCCATGCCGGACCTGATACGGCTTCACCGGTGTGGAATTATCAGTCAATTTCCTGTCTAAACCCGCGTATAATAACGGGTTTTGATTTTTGGGTGCAGAGCCCTCGGCGGTTTTTTGTAAAGAACCCTCAGCGGTTCCAGTTGTAATAAATAGGAGAAGTAGTAATGGCGGTAGAACAAACCCTTTCCATCATCAAGCCGGATGCGGTAGCAAAAAATGCAATCGGTGAAATCGTTTCTCGATTCGAGAAAGGGGGTTTACAGGTAGTGGCCTCCCGCATGGTGCATTTAAGTGAGAAAGAAGCCCAGGGATTTTATGCAGAGCACGAGGGCAAACCCTTCTATGAAGATCTCGTTGTTTTCATGACGTCAGGGCCGGTTATCGTCCAGGTGTTGAAAGGCGAGGATGCCATTATGAAGAATCGTGAGTTGATGGGAGCGACAAATCCAAAGGAAGCAGATCCGGGAACGATCCGTGCTGATTTTGCCTCATCAATTGATGCCAATGCAGTTCACGGTTCTGACTCGCCGAAGTCCGCCGTTCGTGAAATTGGCTATTTCTTTTCTGAAGTTCAGATCTGTGATCGTTAAACAAAGATGAATGAGACTCCCGCCAGGATCAATTTTCTCGGGCTAACCAGAGAACAGCTCGAAGCATTGCTGTGTGAGCTTGGTGAGAAACCTTTTCGTGCTGTTCAGATAATGAAGTGGATTCATCATCGATATCTTGACGACTTTCAGCAGATGTCAGATATCAGCAAGAAATTGAGAGACCACCTTGATGCCACGGCTGAGATTCGAGAGCCTGAAATCATGACTGAACGCATCGCTAAAGATGGCACGCGCAAGTGGCTGGTGAAATCCGAATCCGGCAGCGCGGTCGAGATGGTATTTATTCCGGAAGAGGGCAGGGGCACCTTATGTGTTTCGTCCCAGGTGGGCTGCGCACTCGACTGCAAATTCTGCTCGACCGGTAAGCAGGGGTTTAACAGCAACCTCACGGCTTCCGAGATTATCGGGCAGGTGAGAATTGCCACGAGGATACTGGAAGAAGTCTATCCTGACAGAAAACGGGTCGTGACCAATGTTGTGCTAATGGGCATGGGTGAACCCATGCTGAACCTTGAGAATGTTACTGCCGCGGTTGATCTCATGATGGATGATTTGGGATACGGTATATCCAAGCGCAAGGTGACGATTTCAACCGCGGGCATCGTACCTGGCATTTACGAATTGTCAAAAACGACCGATGCCTCACTCGCGATTTCACTGCATGCGCCGAATGACAAACTGCGCGATCAGCTTGTGCCGATCAACAAGAAGTATCCGATTGCGGATCTGCTGAAAGCCTGCAAGCGATATGCAGAAAACCTGGGCGAAAAACGAACCATCACTGTTGAATACACCCTGATGGATCGGGTCAATGATCAGCCTGAGCATGCAGTAGAACTCGCCAAACTGTTAAAGAACTTTCCCTGCAAGGTTAACCTCATTCCTTTCAACCCTTTTCCTGGGTCTGGTTACAAAAGGCCCGGGTTCATCGCAGTGCGAGCCTTTCAGGACAGGTTGGTTAACGCCGGTTACAACGTCACGGTTAGAACCACCCGTGGTGAAGATATCAGTGCCGCCTGCGGTCAGTTGGTTGGTGAAGTTGAAGACAAGACACACCGGCAGGAAAAATACCGTCGCATTGCCATTGGAGCCAGTTGATGAAATCAATATTTGTCAGCTTAGTATTAGCCTGCCTGACAGTACTTATATCTGGTTGTGTCACAGAGACAACAGGTCCGGTACGTGAAGCAGACCCTGAAAAACAGTTGAATGCCCTCATCAAGCTTGGCAACGGCTATATCAGAAATGGTGAATACACCAGGGCGAAAGAAAACCTCAACCTGGCCCTGACCCTGGATCCGAGATCTCCCCAGGTTCACACGGCATTCGCCAGACTATTTCAGCTTGAGGGAGAAACAAAACTCTCGGAACAACATTTCAAGAAGGCGATAAGTGCTGCATCCAACTATTCACCTGCGAGAAATAATTATGGTGTATTCCTGTTTGCAGAAGGTCGTTACGAGGAAGCGGTTAAGCAACTCAGCGTTGCCGCAGAAGATCGGTTTTACCATCTCCGCCCACAGGTATTTGAGAATCTGGGGGTTTCCTACCTTCAGTTAGACAAAATTACTGAAGCCGAGAATGCTTTCGAGCGAAGCATTCGGTTAAATCCAACCCAGTCGCGGGCATTGATCGAGGTAGCTGAGATTCGTTTTAACCAGTTGAATTATGTAGAGTCCCGGATGTTCTACAGAAGGCATATGAATGCATCGCAGCCCTCCGCCAGGAGTCTCTGGCTGTGCATTCGCTTGGCGAGGATATTTGAAGCCCAGGATCAGGAGGCGAGCTGTGCGCTCACCCTGCGCAATGTATTCCCCGGGACTGCTGAGTTCAGACGCTACCAGTCAACGATAGCACAGTGATGATGATAAAATGACAGATGCAACAGTTGAAAAAGAAGAAGCGCCGATTACCGCATCATCGATGTTGTCTGCGGCACGTCAGGCTGCAGGGTTGAGTCAGGATGAAGTTGCTGAGCAATTGTATCTGACCCCTTCTTTCATCCGTTACATCGATGGTGATGAAATTGACAAGCTGCCGAAGAAGGCATTTATAAAGGGATATCTGCGGTCGTATGCAAAACTGGTAAACCTCGATGGCGATGAAGTTGTCCAGCAATATGAACAGGGTGATATAGGCGGATCATCCCACTCAATCGAAATTCGGAGAGTGACAGATCAGCGTGTAGGGTCGATAAATTTTACCGGGCCTGTATTTCAGACAGGGGTTGGTGGTCTGATTGCACTGATTGTTGTTGTCGCAATGGTCTGGTGGTTTTCTTCTTCAAATGAGAAACCCCCGGTCACGGTTTCAGAATATAAACCGGTTGAAGAAGAGCCTGCTGCCGCAACACCATTTCAGCTACCAGAACGAACCTCATTGGAAATTACTGCGAGCGATCAGCCAGATGCAAGTGATCCCGATCTGGCAGACATTTCTCTAATTGAAGAAACTGAAATCGAGCCAGCAACTGAAGTTGAGACAGCTCCTGAATCCTCATCGGATGAGCAGTCACTCCCTGAGCCTGAGGCGGATGACATCGCTGCACAGGAAAGCACTGCACAGGAAAGTACTGCACTGGAAAGTACTGCACTGGAAGATAATATACTGGAATCAGAAGCCGTTGATGAAGATGGATCAGAGGATTCATCGGACGATCAATCAGTGATTAATGATCTGACACCTCTTGAACCAGGAAAGCCAATATTAATCGAGCGGGAGACAATCGGCGCAGTCAACTATATTCGAGTGGACGCTGGCGGCAGTGATTCTCTGAAATTCGTCTTCACTGATGATTGCTGGCTGGAAATAGAAGACGGGGATGAGATAGATATCTTCGGCGACCTTGGTCGTCCGGGTGATGAGTTAACCGTCACTGGCGTCGCACCATTCTCAGTCCTGTTTGGCAAGGCACCTGCGGTTAAGATGGAATTCAACGGCGATCTAGTCGATCTTCAGCGTTATACCGCTGACGACGATACAGCCAAGGTCAGGGTGGGACGCTGATGAAGACCCACTCTGCCATCAAGCGAAGGCGGACCCGCCAGGTGATGGTTGGCGATGTGCCGGTGGGCGGCGATGCACCAATATCTGTTCAGAGCATGACGAACACGGAGACCTGTGACGTTGACGCCACTGTTGCGCAGATCCGCAGGCTGGAAGACGTCGGCGCTGATATTGTCAGAGTATCCGTGCCATCCATGGATGCCGCGCTTGCATTCGGCAAAATTCGGCAAATCGTAGAAGTGCCACTGATTGCCGACATTCATTTCGATCATAAGATCGCGCTTAAGGTTGCGGAACTGGGTGTGGACTGTCTTCGCATTAATCCGGGTAATATCGGTAGCCCCGAGAAAATAAAGGCAGTTGTCAGCGCGGCAAAAGACAGGAATATCCCGATCAGGATAGGTGTTAATGCGGGTTCCCTGAGCAAGGAAATTCTACGCAGGTATGAAGAACCCTGTGCAGAGGCGATGGTTGAGTCCGCATTGAGAAATATAGAGCAGCTCGAAAAGGAAAACTTTCAGAACTATAAGCTGAGCATGAAATCCTCAGACGTCTTTATGGCAATAGAAGCGTATCGAGCGATTGCCTCACAGATTGAGCAGCCTCTGCATCTTGGTATTACAGAGGCAGGAGGCTTGCGCTCAGGTACGGTAAAATCCGCCGTGGGGCTCGGATCATTATTGATGGAAGGTATCGGTGATACTATAAGGATATCACTAGCTGCAGATCCGGTAGAAGAGATAAAAGTTGGTTTTGACTTATTAAAGAGTCTTCACCTGCGCAGCAAAGGCATTAACTTTGTCGCCTGCCCGAGTTGCTCACGACAGAATTTCGACGTGATTGCGACGATCAACGAACTCGAGCGCCGCCTTGAAGACATTACCACGCCGCTCGATGTGGCGATTATGGGCTGCGTTGTTAATGGTCCGGGTGAAGCGAAAGAAGCGGATGTGGGTTTGACCGGTGCTTCTCCCAGCAACCTGATTTATGTCGAAGGGAGCCCCAATCATAAAATCAGCAACGACGCGTTGCTTGATGACCTTGAGAAAACAATTCGTCAGAAAGTCGCAGAAAAGCAAGAGATCCCCGCCAGGGCAGTCTCTGTGAATAAGGGTTAGCAGTGAAACATCAGGCGTTACGCGGCATGCAGGACCTGTTGCCGGATCAGAAAGAAATCTACAGCCATATTGAGCAGGTTGCCGCAGGGGTATTTGCAAGCTATGGCTACCGTGAGATTGGCATGCCACTGCTCGAAGCCACTGAACTCTTCAAGCGTGCCGTGGGTGAAGTCACTGACGTTATTGAGAAAGAAACCTATACATTTGATGACCGCAATGGCGACAGCGTCACCCTCCGACCCGAAGGTACCGCCGGTTGTGTACGAATCGCGCAACAGCACGGCCTGCTGTTCAACCAGGTTCAGCGATTCTGGTATCGCGGACCCATGTTCCGATACGAGCGTCCACAAAAAGGTCGATATCGTCAGTTTGAGCAGATTGGTGTTGAGTGTTTTGGTATGTTGGGGCCGGATATTGATGCCGAGATTCTGCTTCTGAATGCAAGATTGTGGAAGGAACTGGGTATAGAGGGTGACTTAACGCTGGAGCTGAATTCTCTCGGCAGCAATGAATCCAGAGCCACGTACCGTGACGCGCTGGTCAGCTATCTTCAGCAGGTCAGGGACAAGCTGGACGAGGACAGCCAGAGACGCATCAATACCAATCCGCTACGGGTGCTTGACAGCAAGGTGCTGGAGACTCAGCAGCTTTTACAGGAAGCGCCGAAGCTCAATGAATATATTGATGATGATTCCAGGCTGCACCTGAACCAGGTGTGTGAAATACTCGATCAATGCGATGTGCCATTTGTGATAAATCCGTATATCGTACGGGGTCTGGATTATTACAACAAAACTGTCTTTGAATGGACCACCGGTTCACTGGGTGCGCAAGGGTCGGTTTGTGGTGGTGGTCGTTATGATGGTCTGGTCGAGCAGATTGGCGGCAAGTCAACACCCGGTGTGGGATTTGCCCTCGGCCTCGACCGGATAGCACTTTTGTGTGAAGAGAATTTCAAACGACTTGCGTTGGCTGATGTCTATATTGCATCAATTGGTGATGCGGCAAGACAACAGGCAATAAACGTGGCAGAGATCGTCAGATCCGAATTTCCGGAGTTGCGGTGTATGGTTCATTGCGGCACTGGCAAGTTTAAAGCCCAGTTAAAAAAGGCGGATGCATCTGACGCCCGGGTAGCGATAATTATTGGTGAAGATGAAGTAGCCAATAAACAGGTGGGTATCAAGTTATTGCGGGACCAGAGCGATCAGGTTACGGTTGACCGCGCAGAGATGACAGCACAATTGAAGAAGTATTTTCGGTAAGGAGCGAGTGGGTGGCAGACGTAAAAACTGATGAAGAACAGGTTGAGGCAATCAAGAGGTGGTTCGATGAAAATGGAACCTCGATGATTGTTACCCTGGTTGTTGTGCTTGCGGTTGTCTTCGGTTATCGCTCATGGGAATCACAGAAGGTCGAGACGGCCGAGACGGCATCAGCAAAGTATGAGGCACTGGTTGAGGCCGTGCGAGTGGCTAATCCCAACCAGGGATTGAGTGAAGAGAATATCTCTACTGGTAAGTTTCTGGCTGGTCAGCTTAAAGATGACCATGCCGATAGCACCTATGCACATTTTGCTGCGATGCACCTGGCTAAACTCGCGGTCGACGCGGGGGATCTGGAAAATGCTGCCACAGAACTGCAGTGGGTGCTGGATAATGACGCCAGCGAGAAAATTGCCGTCATTGCGAATCTGCGATTGGCCAAGATCAAGCTTGCAATGGGAGACAACGAAGCTGCCCTTGCGCAGTTAGGCAAGGTTCAAGCCGGTGCGCATCAAAGCTCTTACGATGAGTTGAAGGGTGATGCCCTCTATGCGCTTGAGCGAAAAGATGAAGCCAGAGAAGCCTATCAGAATGCGGCCACTATTGCAGATGAAACTGGAGGATCTCGCCCTGCCCAGGGTAGAGATTGCCGCTGATGAAAGTCCGGCTGAAGCGGCGGTTCCCGAGGAGGCAAGTTCAGAAGTCGAGGAAGGCTAATGTTTTATTCCAGAGATCACATCTCAGAAAACAGATCGTTCCGGAACACAACTGGCAGTCGTCTCGGTACCAGTCGAGTGATATATATGCTGGGACTCCTGCTATTTGTGGGTGGATGCAGTTGGTTTGGTGATGAAGAGGAAGTAGAAACCCGGATACCGGCCGAGTTAACACGTATCAATGACGAAATTCAGCTCGAGAAATTGTGGACAAGGGATATCGGCCGCGGTGCAGAAGACAAGGCGATAAAGCTGGTACCTGCCTTCTCCGGCAGTCGTGTATTTGCAGCGGCAGCAGACGGTATGGTCAAGGCGCTTGATTCAGCATCCGGCCGGGAAATCTGGAAGCAGAATATCGAGAATTTTTATTCAGCCAGTGAGCGAAAAATAGCCTTTTCAAAGTCCACTGATACGATTACCGGCGGCGTTGGTGTAGGCGAAGATCTTGTACTGGTCGGTTCCGCTGCGGGAGAAGTCGTCGCCCTTAATCAGAGTGATGGTAGCCTGGCATGGAGAGCACTTACCACGAGTGAGGTGCTGGCTCCGCCGCAGGCAAGAGATCAACTGGTTGTGGCACAAACGATTGACGGCAAGGTGGCTGGGTTTGATGCCCTCGACGGCGAGAGAAAATGGCTCTATTCAACCTCTGTACCCAGCCTGACATTGAGAGGGACGAGTACGCCGATTATCACAAACTACGTGATGGCTGGCTTTGCCAACGGTCGGATAGCAGTTCTGGACAAGACACAGGGTTTGCCCGTAGTCGACCAGCGAGTGGCAGCAGCCCAGGGAAAATCAGATCTTGAACGACTGATCGACATCGATGGCAATATGGCATTGGTAGGCAACCAGTTATATATCGCCTCTTACCAGGGCAACATAGTCTCGGTGGATATGGCCGCACAGGGTCGTATTCGCTGGGGGAAAAAGGCCTCAAGTGTCGTTGGTCTCGGCACGGGATTTGGTAATGTTTATCTGGCCGGTGAAGATAGTATGCTGCACGCATTCGACGGCGACAATGGTCGTGATGTGTGGGAAACAGATGCACTCCTGTATCGCGATATAACAACCCCGGTTGCCGTTGACAGCTATGTGGCAATAGGTGACTTTGAGGGTTATCTTCACATTATCGCTCAATCCGATGGTCGTTTCGTCAGTCGTCGAATCATCGACAAAAAAGGTCTGGGCAGTTCGGTTGTGGCTGACGGAAGGCGGCTATATGTCATGGGCAATAGTGGACGCCTTACCACACTGGAAATTCAATAGTCAGGTAACTGCGGGCAAAATATGATTCCCGTTATCGCACTGGTTGGTCGACCCAACGTCGGCAAGTCCACCCTATTCAATCGTCTCACCCGCAGCCGGGATGCAATTGTTGCAGAATTCTCTGGTCTCACCCGTGACCGACAATATGGCAAGGGGGCGATGGGAGACTTTGACTATATTGTCATTGATACCGGTGGGTTAACGGGCGATGAAGATGGCATTGAAGGGCCAATGGCAGAACAGGCGCTTTTTGCAATTGACGAAGCAGATCTCGTGATATTTATCGTAGATGCGAAGGCAGGGAGAACCGCAGGTGACGAGGCGATTGCCGAGATGTTGCGAGGTCAGAACAAACCGACTCTATTGGTTGCCAATAAAATAGATGGACAGAACCCTGACTTTGTCATGGGTGAATTTGCCAGTCTTGGATTTGGTGAATCAGGATTTATATCCGCTAGCAACGGCAATGGGGTAGCGCATTTTATTACCGATGTGGTGGCAGTTCATGAGGTGATCAAGCGTGAGGAATCTGCTGATGAGCAGGTTCGCGCCGAATACCCTGGCATCAGGATTGCCGTGGTGGGTCGCCCTAATGTGGGTAAATCAACCCTGGTCAATCGCCTGCTTGGTGAAGAGCGTGTGGTTGTTTTCGACGAGGCGGGAACAACCCGTGACAGTATCTATATCCCTTATGAACGCGATGGTGAGTCCTATACGATCATTGATACAGCCGGGGTCAGACGGCGGGGTAAGGTAAAGGAAAAGGTCGAGAAGTTTTCGATTATCAAAACCCTGGACGCCATTGAAAATGCCCATGTTGTCATTCTGATGACCGATGCAAGGGAAGGTCTGGTTGATCAGGACCTGCACCTCCTAAGCCATATACTTGATGCGGGCAGGGCACTGGTCATTGCCGTTAATAAATGGGATGGCACCGATCTTGACCAGAAAAACAAGGTAAAGCGTGAGCTTGAACGACGACTCACTTTTATCGATTTTGCCAGTACCCACTTTATTTCTGCATTGCATGGCTCAGGGGTTGGCAACCTGTATAAGTCGATCCACAAGTCATACGAGTCAGCAACGAGAAAACTGCAGACCCGGCACCTGAACCAGATTCTGGAAGACGCGATCCGTGAACACCAGCCACCACTGGTCAGAGGTCGGCGTATCAAACTTCGCTATGCGCACATAGGCGGTAACAATCCGCCGATCATCGTGATTCACGGTAATCAGACAGAAAACGTACCGGATGCCTACAGGCGCTATCTCGAACACCGGTTTATCAGGGAGCTTAGACTAGAAGGCACACCCATCCGTCTCGAGTTCAAAACAAGCGATAATCCGTTCAAGGGACGAAAGAATAAACTGACAGACCGACAGATAAACCGTAAACGTCGGCTGATCAGTCATGCGAAGAAAGTCAAAAAAGACAAGAAGCGAAAAAGAACCAGGTGAAACACCTGAAGAGTCCCGACACTTTTCAGCTCAACAACTTTCGGATCATCGCAGTTGGGGGATCACCTCGGTTGAGAGCCGGTTAACACTGGCTGCCACCAGTTCCGGGTTCGCGTCCCGTGAACCTGTGAGCAATACCAGTCGATCTAGGTTAAGTTCTGCCAACTCGCCAAGTCGCTCGACGCAGTAATCGGTTGAACCTGTAATCGCAAATCGACTGATAAACTCATCCGGAACTGCTGCCATATGACCCGCCGCACCACTGGCATGATTCGCCATATCGTAGTTTTCGCCGATATGCTGGTAGATTCTGGCATCTGTCAGACCGTTCAGGTTCTTGTTCGACATACCGGTAAAGTGGGCAAAAGTGCCGGTGCTGCCCTTGATGATTCCCCTTGCGACCTTAATATCGTCATTGCAGGCAATGTTGACATAGGCACCAAAAGAGATTTCATCGGGGTCGAGACCAGCGAATTCTCGAGCTGCTCTCGCATCTTCCATGCCTTTGCTGATTCTCGATGCATCAGCACCCATGGCAAATGTAATCCGCTCCGCCAGTCTTGCGCCGATTGAGATAACGCGAGGTCCGGTTGCGGCGACATCGACGGGCACCTTTGGTTGACCGTTGGCACTTATCCACATATTCCGGGATTCGAAACCATCAAGATCAACCGCGTCACCACGCAAATAACGCTGAACCTGATCAATATAAGTCTCGAGGGTCGACGCGGGTGCCGGATTCTGTCCGATATACCCGAGCGAAGAATCTCCCCTGCCAATCCCGAGTACTGCCCGTCCGCCAGATTCTACCTGCACGGTGGCAATTGCCGAGGCAGTGACCGCGGGGTGGCGCGTCACAGGATTTGTGACAGCGGTACCGACCTTCAGGTCTTTGGTACCTCTTGCAGCCAGACACATTGCACTGTAGATATCACCAGAGAGGCATTGGGTATCTGCGAAATAGAGTCCGTCCCAACCGAGTTGTTCGGCCCTTTTTGCCTGGTTCTCACTCTGACCGGGCTGTGGAAAACTGAGTTGCCAAAATTCTAACATTCAAATTCCTCATTTTTTTAGCCATGATATCAGGCTGTCACCAGAATGACCGAAAGTCACTTATCTGA
>CAZJRI010000074.1:20267-24763 GCA_964548025.1 uncultured Pseudomonadales bacterium | reverse complement strand
GAACCTGGTGGACGTTGAAGTAGATCCCGAGACCGGCAAGGTTGATGTGCTGCGATATACGGCAGTGCAGGATGCAGGTAAAGCCATTCATCCCAGTTATGTTGAAGGCCAGTTCCAGGGTGGTGCAGCTCAGGGAATAGGTTGGGCATTGAACGAGGAATATATCTATAACGAGGATGGCTTGTTGCAAAATCCGGGTTTTCTGGATTACAGGATTCCCCTGGCGTCTGACTTGCCGATGATTGACACAATTATCGTCGAGGTGCCGAATGCCTTCCATCCTTTCGGTGTTCGAGGTGTGGGGGAGTCTGGCATTATTCCGCCGTTGGCCGCAACGGCATGGGCAGTGAGTCAGGCTATAGATGTGACAATTACAGATTTGCCTTGTTCTCCGCCCAATGTTTTGAAGGTGATTCAAGACAACAGTTAAGTATGGCTATCGTATTCTTCTCCAGTGAATTACAGCAATTCACTGGAGAAGAACGTGCTGAAGTTTCTGCCCTGAATTACAGGGATCTGATCAGTGAACTGGCTGGTCGATACGAATTGTTAAGTCGGGAAAAATTGTCTGACATGGCAGTGGCGATAGATGGCGTTATCATTGCTGACCCCCTGCTTGAAACTGTTGGGCCAGAAACTGAGATCCACTTCCTGCATTTCATATCAGGTGGCTAGATTATCGTGGCGGGTTATTCCAGCCAACTATTCGGCAAACTCAATGACGGCCGGCCTGTAAGGTCTTATACACTTGAAAATCAATATCTACAGGTAGACTTGCTAGACTACGGCGTTCGTCTGAAAAACCTCAGGGTCAAAATAAACAGTGGCGAAAAGCAGGAAACCGTCCTGGGGTATGACAGTCTGAGGGAATATGAGCAGGATCGGTCGAGCATGGGTGCGGTCGTTGGGAGATTTGCCAACCGTATTCGAGGCGCAAAATACAATCAGGCAGGGGCCGACATTCAGCTCGAACGGAATCACGGCGATCATCATATCCACGGTGGAGAATCGGGATTCGCCAACCAACTGTGGCAGTGTCGCGAGGAAGCCTCAGGGCTCGTCTTTAGCCTTGAGAGCGTTGCCCAACACGCCGGATTCCCGGGAAATCTCTCGGTGTCTGTCCGCATTACGCTGGATGAGAGAAGCTTAAGTTACGAATATCAGGCAGTGAGTGATGCAGACACGATCATTAACCTAACCAATCATGCCTATTTTAACCTCCTGGGCAGAGATTCCTCTGTTCTGGATCACGAGCTTTTGATAAATGCGAACAGCTATCTACCCGTCGATGATGACTTATTGCCAACAGGTGAAATCTCAGCGGTTTCAGGGACACCATTTGATTTCAGTCAGCCTCAATCCATCGGGGAGCGGATCGACGAAGCCAATGATCAACTGGAGCGGGGATCAGGATACGATCATTGTTATGTTCTGAACACTTCAGAGGTGGCTTCTCAACTATATTGCCCGGTAAACGGTCTTGGAATTCGGATTAAGACGACAGAGCCCGGTCTGCAACTCTATACAGGCAATCACCTGCCTCGAGGGCGCACTGCTGTTTGCCTGGAAACACAGCACTTTCCTGATAGTCCTAATCAATCAGGTTTTCCATCAACTTTCCTCCCCAGAGGAGTTATGTTCACGAGTGAAACGACGTATTGTGTCTATGAAGCACAATCACCGTCACTGGCACCATGACTGATAATGACAAGATGAAAGCGCACTTATCACGGGGATTTAGCTCAAAATTCATGCGCCAACCGGAAGCATTTCTCTTTGCGCCTGGTAGGGTAAATCTGATTGGGGAGCATATCGACTACTGTGGCGGTCTGGTATTGCCGATGGCTATAGACCGGGGTACCTATGGCGCATTCGCTCCCAACGATGAGAATGTCGTTCGGGTTTTCTCAACAAGATTTTCAGAAATGGTTGCTATACCTGTTAATGCAACAGCATCAAAGAAACACTGGTCCGATTTTGTTGTTGGAATCTGTAACGTTCTGAATCAGAAATATGAACTATCAGGGTTTGATATCTATGTTGACAGTGATGTCTCTGCAGGCGGATTGAGCAGTTCTGCCTCCTTCCTGGCACTTCTGGCAAGGGCTGCACTATCAATTGCCGGTATTGAAATCACAACCGATCAGGAAAAGATGAAGTTAGCGCAACTCTGTCAGCGGGTAGAAAACGAATTTGTAGGTGTGGCCAGCGGCATTATGGATCCCGTTTCAGTGATTTTTGGTGAGATCGTGAAGATTGATTGTGCCAGGCTGACCGTCGAGAGAGCTGAGACTGATCTTGGTCGTTATCAGGTAGTTGTCATGGATTCGGGTAAGGAACGGACCCTGGCTGCTTCAAAATACAACGAGAGAGTTGGTGAAATATCGAGGATCATGGATTTGATAAATCCCGTATACAAGCTGAAAAATCTGTCGGGATTGCCTGTCGAAGAACTGGACAATGCAGCCTCTCTGGTTGGAGATTCAGAGCTTGTGGCAAGGATGCGTCATGTGGCGACTGAGAATCAACGAGTCAGAATGTCGGTTTCAGCACTGCGCGAAGGTCAGATAGACGCTTTTGGAGAATTGCTGAATCAAAGCCATTCATCGTTGCGTGATGACTACAAGGTAACGGGATTTGAACTGGATACACTGGTGGAAATCAGTCAAAAGCATCCGGGGGTTGTGGGTGCACGAATGACAGGTGCCGGATTTGGCGGTTGCTGCATTGCACTTCTCGAGGCTGATGAAGTTGACTCGCACAATGAGCAGGTTACAACGCTATATAAGAATAAGACGGGGTTAGACGCTTCTCTGTTCAAGGTGGAACCGGCAATGGGTGTGGATGAAATCTGACAGGAAATGCGTCAGCCTGTAGTTCCGCCGGGAAGGTATATTTTCGCTGATTTATCAAAGATGGATTGCTACTTGCAGCGAAAGGTGGTTTATTCTGGCAGTTCTGAACGTTAATTGAACTCCTCGCCCGTATTAGACAGGTAGCTATAGGTCCGGATTGGCCTTTCGAGATCAGCATGACAGAGGAAAAGTTACCAGAAGACTGTGTCTGGAAGAAAAAACGCACAAAACAATTCATGAAGTAGGTAGTAAATGTCTAGTAAAGAACTCTTCTCACCCAGGTACCGCAATTATGCACTGGCGATACTTTTTCTGGGTTATGTCGTCAATTTTGTAGACCGCTCCATACTCTCAATTCTGCTCGAACCAATTAAAGCCGATCTCGATCTGAACGACACACAACTGGGTTTGCTGGGAGGACTTGCTTTCGCGATCTTCTATACGTCTCTCGGCGTGCCCATTGCGGCACTGGCAGACAGATGGAGTCGGGTGAAGATACTCGCTATATCGATGATTATCTGGAGTGCAATGACCGCGATATGCGGATTGGCTTCCAATTTCATGATGTTATTGCTTGCACGAATTGGGGTTGGCGTCGGAGAGGCTGGCGCAAGTCCACCATCCCACTCTTTGATATCGGACTATTTCCCCATTGAAACCCGCGCCACGGCGCTGTCGATCTATGCGCTGGGTATTCCCGTCGGATCGATGATAGGAAATTTTGTCGGGGGCTGGGGAGCCGGTGAACTTGGCTGGAGAATGACTTTTCTGCTCGTTGGTATCCCGGGGATTTTTGTTGCCTTTCTGGTGCTCGCAACGCTAAAAGAACCGCCGCGCGGCATGTCTGAGAAGCAGGTAGAAGCGACAACTGCTAAATCACTTGATGATGCAGAGGCACCAAGTGTTATGGAGGTTTTGACTTTTCTCTGGGAGAGGAGGTCGTTCAGACATATTGGTTTCGCAGCAGGACTGCATGCATTTGTAGGTTATGGCGCCGGTACCTGGAATGCACCATTTCTTATTCGGAGTCATGAGATGCCTATTGCTGAAGTGGGGTCCTGGCTCGCACTGATCTCTGGTATCGGAGCGATCGGTACTTTTGCCGGTGGCTATCTCTCGGACCTGATCTCAGATAAAACCCGTGATCGCCGCTGGTACATGTGGGTACCGGGGCTCGCGACTATATTCATGGTACCTTTTCAGTTTATCGCATACCTGCATGGGAGTATGTGGGCGGTTATACCGTCTTTGTTCCTGGTTTCTATTCTGGGAGGGATGTACCTTGGTCCGTCTTTTGCCATGACCCAGGGGCTTGTTTCATTGAGGATGCGTGCCGTTGCATCTGCAATTCTGCTCTTCATGCTCAACATCATTGGTATGGGATTGGGGCCCTACTTTGTCGGAGTCGCAAGTGACTTGCTGGCCCCAACCTATGCAGTCGATTCTCTGCGCTATGCTCTGTGCCTGGCGGTCTTGGCAAATGTCTGGGCTGCAACTCACTATTTTCTGAGTGCAAGAACGCTTAGAGAAGACCTGGAAGCAACGGAGGCACTCAACTTGCAGGCCGCCGGTGGCTAAAAGATTGCCGTCTCAGTTGGCTGTCTCCAGGTAGCCATCCGGGTTTCGCTGTTGCCAGTTCCA
>CAZJRI010000074.1:18972-20257 GCA_964548025.1 uncultured Pseudomonadales bacterium | reverse complement strand
ATATCCTCTATTGATTTTTCTGTCTGCCAGTTAAGTTCTTTTTTCGCAAGCGTAGGGTCGGTATATGATTCAGGAATGTCACCCTCACGCCTTGGCCCTATTGTGACCGGTATCTTGATATTGTTCGCATTCTCATAAGCCTTTACGACATCAAATACAGAGTAGCCTCTGCCGCTGCCGAGGTTGTAGGTCACGAGTCCTGATAGATGATCGAGTCTGTCGAGCGCTGCCAGATGACCCCTGGCAAGGTCTACAATGTGAATATAGTCCCTGATACACGTTCCGTCTGCCGTTGGATAGTCATCTCCAAATACCGTCAAAGTCTTGTGTTTACCAACGGATACCTGAGAAATATACGGGATCAGATTGTTTGGTATACCGCCGGGATCCTCTCCGATCTCACCACTTTCATGCGCTCCAGCGGGGTTGAAGTATCTTAATACCGCAATTGAGAAGTTTGAATCTGCGGCACTTAGATCCTCCAGAATCTTCTCGATCATCAGCTTTGTTCGACCATAGGGGTTAGCTGCATCGGTAGCCGGACTGTTTTCAGAAATTGGCATCTTGTCGGGTTGTCCGTAGACAGTTGCAGATGAGCTGAAGACGAGTTTCATAACATGGTGTTTTTGCATCAACCTGCAAAGATTCAGAGCGCCGTTGATATTTGTCTGATAGTAATCAAGTGGATTTGATACTGACTCTCCAACCGCTTTGAGACCGGCGAAGTGTATTACTGCATCAAAAGATATAGCTTCAAATACCTGGTCTAGACCTTTGAGGTTAAGTAGGTCTTCATGGAAAAATCGGATTTTCGAATTAGTAAGTCGTTCTACCCGACGTACGGCTTCAAAGGAACTGTTGGATAAATTGTCCACGATGAAAACTTCGTGGCCAGCGTTGATTAGTTCAACCGATGTATGCGAACCGATATATCCTGCGCCACCGGTTAAAAGGATCTTCATGCCAGTTTCATTTCCAGGTGTGATTCCAGTTCAGCTAATGCGTCAGCGGCATTGATCACTTTTATAGTCGTCATACCCAGTGCCCTGGCAGGTTTTAGATTTATACCGAGGTCGTCGAGAAATATGGCTTCCTCAGGCGCTATATTCAGAGTCTCGCAGGCGATCTTATAAATACGTGGATCGGGTTTGCGAATACCGGCTATGCTGGATTCTATAATCGAATCGAATAGTGACATGACCTCTGAGACCTTGTCTGCTTTCTCGCTATTGTCTGCCATTCCGGGGCCTTCACCGGCGTTTCTGATATTGTTCGTGATGCAGCC
>CAZJRI010000074.1:8152-18962 GCA_964548025.1 uncultured Pseudomonadales bacterium | reverse complement strand
TTCATTTTCGATTTGATAATCTTCAATGCTGTTACCATCTCAGGTCTGATTTCACCGGAAAGAAGTGCCAGAACCTCTTGTCCTCTTACCTTGTGTCCCTTTGCAATCGCCTCAAGTGTGAATTTCTCATCGAATTCGTCCAGACCTATCTCGCTGCTTTCCAATTGCGCCCATGCGTTGGTTTCGGGATTTGTTGCATTGATGGATCTGATGAAATCCCTGGGAAGGGAATTCTCTGATTCGTAACGATTAAATGCTTCGAATGGACTACTGGTGATCACTCCACCGAAATCCCACAATACTGCTTTGTACATAGACTGCCTTTGAAGGTTGAACTGATTGAAGAAACCTGTATATCAAAGCGTTGCGCCTTTATGCAAACATTAAGTTTTTTCAATGAATGGGTGAATAGGTCTAGTCGCTGACGTTAATTTCAAACATAGCCGATTCTGGTCGAGCAAGTCCTCGTTGAGAGAGATTGATCGCTTCAACCATCAGCTTTACATTCTCGGAATCAGGAAATTCTTCTTCCACCTGCTTAACTGCAATTTCCAGGCGAAGCTCACGCATGAACAGGATGCGAAAGGCTTTTCGTACCTCGGCGGTGTCTTTCGAGCTGTACCCGGCACGTTCCATTCCGACCTTATTAATGACTCGCATGTGGGCGGGAAATCCTTCGGCAATGGTAAAAGGCAATACATCCTGAATTACCCGTGACATCCCGCCAACCATCGACGCTTTACCAATGTGGCAAAACTGATGAATGGCCGAAAGCCCGCCAATATTCGCATAATCACCGATCACAGCGTGGCCTGCTACTGTTGCTGCATGAGACATGACTACTTTGTTGCCGACAGTGCAGTTGTGAGCGACGTGGGACTGGGCAAGAAGCGCACAGTCATTTCCAATCATCGTAGTTGAACCTTCCTCTGTGCCACTGTGGATACTGACAAATTCCCTGATGACATTTCGGTCGCCGATTTTCGTAAAGGTTTTGGTGCCGGGGATATATTTCTGGTCCTGTGACTGAATACCGATCGTAACGAATGGGAAGATGTCACTGTCCTCACCGATCGTAGTATTAGGTTCGACTACAACATGTGATCGCAGGGTACTGTTTGCACCAATGGTCACGTCCGAGCCTATTGTACAAAATGGCCCGATCATGCAATTTTCTCCAATCTCCGCGTTCGGGTGTACTACGGCTAATTTATCAACCTCGATCATGGAGCCCCCTGGATAGATTATTCTGGCTAATCTGACAACAGAAACTACTCACTAGTTCCTGATGTCTAATTAAAAATTGAATCATTGCGGAATCTTCCAATTTGTCTTGTTTTTCTATTTGATGGAGTAATCATTACTTCTATTGTTCTAACGATAAGATAATGTCTTGATGCCGATCCTGACAATGAATATAAGGGGATTACGATACGGTAGACATTTACCACCTAGCATGTTGGGCTAATTGATGTAAAGCACAATAAATGGAACTTTATTCACTTTTAAGGGGGGCGGATTTGTTTTCTTTTCATCGGGCAATGATATAATTTCGCACTTCTTAATGACAGGTATTCCCTGCGGAAAATGCCGAAGGGCATTTAAAAAAAGAATATGCCAGAACAAAGTACTATCCCTCCCATGGATCGATCGTTGATCAACAAACACTCGTTTAGCCGACAGGAGCTGCTTGAATGCGGTCACGGCAGGTTATTTGGACCGGGGCGAGCCCATCTTCCCATTGGAGAAATGCTGATGGTTGATCGAATAACGGATATTCGAGAAACCGGCGGCATCAACAATAAAGGGAAGATCATGGCAGAGATGGATATAAATCCGGATCTCTGGTTCTTTAAATGCCATTTCGTTGGTGATCCGGTCATGCCTGGTTGTCTGGGACTTGATGCGCTCTGGCAGTTGGTTGGATTCTTCCTCGCATGGAAAGGGAACTGGGGTGTCGGCCGTGCCCTTGGCTGCGGGAAGGTCGCCTTTAAAGGGCAGATTCTGCCTTCGAACAAAAAAGCGGAATATGAAATAGATATAAAAAGGATAAGAGAAGGTAAAACTGCTTTAGGTATTGCAGATGCCAAGGTGCTGGTTGATGGCGAGCAGATATACAATGCGAAAGATGTCAAAGTAGGATTATTCACATCTCTGGATGATTTTTAGGGGCTAATATGAAACGTGTCGTCATAACAGGCATGGGATTGGTGTCACCACTAGGAAACAATAAAGCTGAAACTCTGGCTTCCCTCAAGGACGGTCAATCTGGCATCAAATTTCAGGAAATCTACAAGGAAATGGGATTGCGCTCCCATATTGCCGGCAGTATTGAAATAGATATCGAGGCATTGATTGATCGAAAGTTACGACGCTTTATGGGTGACGCATCAGCATATTCTTATATATCCCTCGCTGAGGCGATTGAAGATTCCGGTTTGACTGAAGATAAGATTTCCAATATCAGGACTGGCATTGTCGCCGGTTCTGGTGGAGCGTCATCCTCCAACCTGATTGAGGCAGCAGATGTGCTTCGAGAAAAGGGCTTGAAAAGAATAGGTCCCTATCGCGTTACCAGGACCATGAGTTCCACTGTTTCAGCCTGTTTATCAACAGCTTTTAAGGTTAAGGGCGTTAATTATTCGATTACTTCTGCTTGCTCAACAAGTGCGCATTGTATTGGCCATGCTTGTGAGCTCATTCAGCTTGGGAAACAGGATATCGTTTTTGCTGGTGGTGGTGAGGAAGAACACTGGAGCATGACCTCGCTTTTCGACGCCATGGGTGCATTGTCGACTGCCAGAAATGATGATCCAACTCGGGCATCCAGAGCTTATGATAAAGACAGGGACGGATTCGTCATTTCTGGTGGCGGCGGATTCGTTGTGGTCGAGGAACTCGAACATGCCAAAGCCAGAGGCGCACATATCTATGCTGAGGTTGTTGGCTATGCCGCAACCTCAGACGGATTCGACATGGTTGCTCCATCGGGTGAGGGTGGTCAGAGAGCGATGGATATAGCCCGTTCAACGGTGGATGGGGAGATTGACTATATCAATGCTCACGGCACGAGCACACCCGCTGGTGATATTCCTGAAATTGAGGCCATAAGAGCCGTATTTGGTGAGAAGATGCCGAAAATCAGCTCAACCAAATCACTATCAGGTCATTCTCTGGGAGCCGCCGGTGCACATGAAGCGATATATTCATTGTTAATGCTGGACAACGATTTCATCTGCGCGTCCGCAAATATCGATGAATTGGATCCGCTAGTCGGTGACGCACCGATTGTGACTTCTCGAATTGACGATGCTGGTCTAAAAACCATCATGTCCAATAGCTTCGGATTTGGTGGTACCAACGCCGTGTTGGTTTTTCAAAAGCCTAACGACTGAACCAGGTATCTATTTACCAAATGCCTACCTGAACAATTTCTAAAGCGATTGCCGGTCAACTTTGTTCAATATGCTTAACTAAAGAAGGGGATTTCACCGCGGTGGTGAATTATTCGAATCAACCTTCAGTGGCTGCGATCCTTTTGTTTAAAAAACCACCTCAAGTATTCAGCAAAGGATTCATCGGTTTCAATAAGATCTTCAGAGATCTGAGATTAGTGCCGAATCACCGATCAAATCACCCATGAGGGCATCGGCTCCAAGGCTTTTAACCAATGTTGCCTGTCTCGGCTGGGTAATCCCATCTGCGATAATCTCTATTCCCAGGTCATGAGCCATACTCAGGATACTTTTGAAGAATATTGCACTTTTCGGATTCTCCACCATATCTTCCAGGGACGATATATTAATCCTGATGACATCGAGATTGAGCTGGAATAAATGAGTTATTGGTATCTTCGGGCTGGAAAATAGATTGAGGGACAACTTCACTCCAAGTTCCGAAATCGCGTTGGCCATCGGTTGAAATTCTCTGATATTAAAATCAACTCTCGTTTCGCTGATCTCCAACAACAAAGTAGAGGGGGCGATACCGGAATTGTCCAGGGCGCTTCTGAGATTCTGAGTGAAATTGGTGTTAATCAGGTGAAATGCAGGGAAGGGAATTACCAGATTTAGATCTGATCGTTTGGGATCCAATTGCTTCCAGGCGACAAACTGGGCACATCCGTCAGATAAGATCTTGTATATCAATCGGGTCTGGAGTTGGGCCTGGTCGAGTCCATCGAGTAATTCTGTTGCATCGATAAGACCCTTTTCGTCATGCTGCCAACAGAGGCTCGTATAAAATCCACGATTGGTATCCGTTAGTGCGCCTTTATAGGGTCTGAAATTGATCTCAAGCATATCCTTGGCAAGTGCGTCTCGCAGGTTTGCCTCAAGCTCTATCTTGTCCAGGTAATTCTTATTCAGTGAATCGGTGAAGAATTGAATACCATGCCTGCCATTTGACTTGGCTGTTTGCATGGCGATGCTGGCATTTGTCAGTAAATCAGCCGATGAGTCGCCACATTCAGGGAAAGTAGCAATGCCAATACTGGCACTTGAGAATATTTCATTCCCATCAATCAGGTAGGGTTCATCGAGGCTCTGCTGGATTTTCTGTGCCACAGAAGTCGCATCCGTCGCATCAAACATATGAGTCAGAGCGATGGTGAATTCATCTCCTCCCAGGCGACCGACGATATCGAGGTCTGAAATACAATTCTTGAGTCTGTGGGCGACTCCCTGGAGTAGTTTGTCGCCGGTGTCGTGACCGAGCCCTTTGTTAATATGCGAGAAGTGATCAAGTCCGATATATAAAACGGCGCAGGGTGCTGATCTTTTTCGAGAGATCAATACGTTGGTTTTTGCCTTATATAAGTCGATAAGGCCGCTCAGGACTTCCTCAAACTTGAATCGGTTAGATAATCCGGTCAGAAAGTCATGGGTGGTCAGTTGCGTGACTTGATCGTCTGCCCTTGAACGATGTGAAATGTCCTTGAAGACCAGTAAACCGGTCAGAATCGGATGACCCTGGATGGGTACTGCTACAAAGGTAGTGGTTACTTTCCCGCCATCATTTGTCCAGAGAGTTGCTTTTTTGACCTGAACAGTTTTTTCACTCGCCAGTGCAGTTGCAACGGTATGCTCGGGCCAATTTGGTTCAGTATCGTGGAAGTCTTTCTCAAATATCGTTTCAAGCCCAGTACCCAGTAGTTCGGTGTATCGCGTTCTAAGCAGCTTAACCATCGAGGGATTACAGTATCTAATGCAACCTTGTGTATCTATGCCAACGATTCCTTCATTGGCTTTGTCACCCATCTCATCTTCGAATTCACGAATTGTACTGATCGCCTGTCGATATTTGTGCAGGCGAATCAGCGATGCGATCTGACTGTGGAGTTGTTCATTATTGATGGGCTTGTATAACAGTTCCGTTGGCCAGACTGAATTGCCATGTAGTCCGGACTTTCTTGAGGCGAAATTGGTTTCCATCAAGATTATCGGAATATTGTTGGTCAAACCGTTTCCAGCAAGTTGATTAATCACCTGATACCCATCCATATCCGGCATATCAACATCAAGGATGATGGCTGCTGGTTGGTGGTCAGTCGCCAGGCGAATTGTCTCCAGACCGTTTGTAGCCAGCAATACATCGACATCGAGTTCGTTGGTCACTGCCGCCAGAGACAGTCGATTCGATTTCGAGTCATCTGCAATGAGTATTTCTGGGATTTGATCGGACAAGATTCTGCTTTATGCCGGTGGCTAGATAGACTGGATTAAGTATAGTTGCGAAACTCAGAAAGTACGCAATCAATTCGACCTTTCAGCCAATGTTTGATTCATTCCAGGTAATCACCCGACGTAATAATCACTTCCATGTCCAGTGATCCGGGATGACATGTATTTTGACCTGACGGTCTTTCTGGGGTATTTTACGCGCGCTTCTCCACTTGGCTTCCAGCCAACATATCTGGTAGGAATATATGTCGGATTCGACCATCGAAGATGGTGGACAATCATCCAATTTTGAAAATAACTCCGCGAGTGAGCCACCCAGGCCCCAGTTGAATATCTGGGAACTGGCCTGGCCAGCGATCTTGAGTAATCTGCTATATGCCGTTATTGGCATTGTCAGTATCAAGATTGTTGGCACACTGGGCGCCTCCGCTATTGCATCAGTGACGACTGGGCATCGAATTTTCTTTGCATTGCAGGCTGTACTGATGGCTGTTTCAGCAGGTACGACAGCATTGGTGGCAAGGTCCTGGGGTGCGCAGGATTACTTTGAAGCCGCCAGGGTGACCAGTGCTTCAATGTGGATCGGGAATGTAGTCGCCCTCATCCTTACCGTACCCTGTTTCTTTTTCTCAGAATATATTGCCGGTATTTTTGGTTTGGGTGAAGAGACGACCAGAGAGGCGGCGATATTTATCAGGTATCTCAGTGTTTTCAATATTGCATTCTCTGTCAACATGGTACTGTCGGCCGCCCTAAGAGCTGCTGGTGATACCAAGACTCCGCTCTGGATTGGCGTATTGACGAATATTGTCAATGTCGTGCTTGTCTATACGCTTGTATATGGAAAATTCGGCTTTCCGGCCATGGGGGTTCCTGGTGCTGCGATAGCCAATGGACTTTCGTTTTTGTTCGGCGCACTAATCCTGCTTGGCATGTGGTACGGCGGAAAGATGAGGGTAGGTGTTGGCGGAAAAGGCTCGTTGACCGAGAAACGCATTCGGCAACTGATTGATATCGGATATCCCGCCGGGGTCGAACAGTTTGTATTCCAAATTGGTTTCTTTGCGTTTTTATGGCTGGTTGCATTCTACGGCACGGCAGCATTTGCAGCATATGGAATTGGCGTCCAGATATTGTCCGTATCTTTTGTCGTTGGCTTTGGCTTCTCAATAGCTGGTGCGACCCTTGTTGGTCAGCATCTGGGGGCGAACGATCCAAGCGGTGCGGAGAGACAGGGTTGGCGCGCAACGTGGCTGGCCATTGCAAGTATGGTGATATTCAGTGCTTCAATTATTATCTTTGCTGAACCGGTTGCAAGGTTCCTGATAGATGATGACGATGTTGTAGAACTTACCGTGATATTTATCTACATAATGAGTGTTGCACAGCCCCTCATGGCGATTGAGTTCACGATAGGCGGATGCTTGCGTGGCGCAGGAGATACAAGATTTCCCCTGATCACGACGATGATTGGGTTGATAGGTGTCAGGGTGGGACTCGCGGCAATTTTCACCGTGATTGGCCTGGGCGTCGTGTGGATTTATGGCGCTCTGATTGGTGACTATCTGATCAAAGCGGGTCTTCTGGTCAGAAGGTTCAGATCTGGCCGCTGGAAACAGATTTTCACGGAATCCGAAGAAAAATTTGCCCAGTATGACCAGGTTTAGAAGGCCTGGTTATATGCTGATTGCCAGAATTGGCATCAGGCATATACATTTAGAGATAGCTGTAGAGAATTTCTGTCGATAAGCTCTCAAGTTACTTGACATCAACTTTTTTAGGCGTACTATCCGCGGTCACGAAGTGAAGACAGATTCTCTTTTTCTGTCAGCCTGTTAACAACTCCACTGAGTCACAGGCAGATGAGCCAAAGAGCATTATCTTTGTTTGTAAATAACATACTTAATAGAAGCAATATCAAAAGTGAATCAGATTAGTCATAAATATTTAATTTGCAGTATGCATCAAACCGCCTCAGTCGCGGTCACGCTGCTTTGCACCCCATTTGGCCGGGGTAAGGCTGTGCATTAGGGTTCCGATAAGTAGATTTTCGAAAAGGCCCCTGGTGCGATCCACCAGGGGCCTTTTTTTTTGGTCAAAATTTTTAGTTGCACAAAGTTTACGTTCTAACAATCAGGTAAGAGCAATCAGGTAAGAGCAATCAGGTAAGAGCAATGGAAAAGAAACTGGAAAGAAATATACCGGTACTGTACTTGTTCAGCTTCTTCTGGCTGTCGCTGGTCATTATTCCGGTAATCGTCCCCTTCTTTGAATCCAAAGGGCTTAGTATCGCCCAGGTATATTACCTGCAGGCAATATTCGCGCTCGTCGTTGTAATCTGTGAAATCCCGTCGGGATATATTGCTGATGTTCTCGGAAGAAAAAACGCACTGGTCGCCGGTAGCATTTTTCACGCGGCAGGATTCACCTGGCTTAATTTTGCTGACGGATTTCTCGGATTGGTTTTATTCGAGTCCTGTGTTGGTGTGGGCATAAGTCTTCTCTCTGGCGCTGACCTGTCACTTTTATACGATAGCCAGGAGTCATTGAACAGGAGCGCTGGCAGCAAAACCAAAGGTATAGCCAATATGAGGTTCATTAAATCTATAGCTGAGGGGGTAGCTGCGTTATTGGGTGGGTTCCTGATTGCTTTTTCGTTCGATGTGGTGGTGATCGCTAATGCGCTTGTCGCATGGTTACCATTGTGCCTGTCACTTTTCCTGGTCGAGGCGCCCTATACAAAAATGGCTTCTGATAAACACCTGGGTAACCTGAAGGAGATAGTCAGGTTCATGTATGTGAGTAACAGGATGTTGAGACATATCTGCCTGAACATCACTTTTTTCAGCCTGGCCACTTTCTACGTAGTCTGGATGCTGCAGCCATATTGGCGCGACCAGAATGTTCCTTTAACCGCCTTCGGGATTCTATGGGCTGCACAGAGTTTCGTTGTGGCATTTGCGAGTAAAATTACAGTACCGCTCGAAACCAGATTTGGTGCCAGACCGGTTCTCATTTTGATGGGTTTATTACCGATTGTAGGATATGCCGGAATGGCGGGTATTGGTGGGGCTGTTGGCATCCTGCTCAGTTTTTCTTTCTTTCTGAGCAGAGGCTTCAATCAGGTTCTGCTAACAGATGCGCTCAATAGCCGGGTACCGAGCTCTTTTCGAGCAACTGCCAACTCCATCACATCTTTCATGTTTCGTGGGGTTTATATTGTGACGGGTCCGATAGTCGGTTTATCAATTGACTTATTCGGCATGCATATGACTTTGGCTGTACTGGCCGGTGTCGTTGGCATTTTCTTCTTATTGTACCTTTTGCCTTTACTCGCAGAAGTCAGTTCGCTTGAAAATAAAAGGGCAGTGCACGGAATACAGGAAACTCAATGAGCTGGTAGTTTTACGGGGTGCAAGCCCCGTTTTTTTTGCCGAAGTACAAAAGGAAACCCAGACACATATCGTCAATCTACAATGTAGCCAATATCCGGCAATTGTGATTTTGATTACTCCCAAACCAGTTGCTGCCCCAGGCCACCTGAAGCTGGCGGTAGTATACAATTAATTGTGTAGAACAACTTTGCCGGTTGGGTATAGTCGGGGTAGTATTGTGCGGGGCTTAGAGGAAGAGACGATGAAGAATAATACGAACATCGGGCTTATAGTGATTATTCTGGTCGTTACGCTACAAGGATGCGTGACAACGAGTCTAAATATCGCGGATCAGATAATTGGCCAATGGCAGTCAAATATCGGTGGATTTCCACTCATTGTGGAATATAGCAATTCCAATGTGCAGGTCGGAACCAGCGAACCCGTTGCCTATCAACTGTCAGGGAGTGAATTAACATTCGCAGATGGTGCAGGCCAGGTGCGGCTCGTATCTTTTCCCGATAAGAACCGGATGTTCCAGATGGACCCTATAACCGGCACAAGTCACGAATTCAAAAGAGTAACCCGATAGCAGACTGAGCCCACAACTCTGTCAGTCATCAATGTAGATTATCGAAGATGTTACGTCTTTGCCTGTAATTTCAATTTTTCGAATCGGTACCCGTGGCTTGCCCAGCACTATCTCGCTCGAATGCAGATCCACTGTGAAAGCAGGCGACGGTGTCAGGTGTAAATCGTACGATCCCTGCACCTTGTGTTCGGTGTGGAAGTGTCCGCAGAATACATGAGATATATTGCTCTTCAAGATGGTTGTATGTGCCTCAGTTATATTGCCGAGGGGATAGTTCAGGTCCATGAATCCGCTGGATACTTTCTGAGTCGGAAAGTGAGTGAACAAAATTGAGCCTTCACGAACTGAAGGGTTTCGAATGTAACCGAGATGGTCATCCGGGAAAACGGTCGACCCGGTATTGGTGAACAGGACATCTATCTGATCAAGCTTCCGGGTGAACAGAAACTCACGGTTACCGCACATGTCATCGCCGAATATCGAATACATGCTATCAGGGTCGTCATGGTTACCCGGAATTACAGAAGTATCCTGGCTGGTGGGTATCTGATTTTTCATCCACCTGTAGACTTCCTCGCTGCCATCTTCTCCGGGCAGGTCACCACTGATAACCAGTAGATCTGCAGGATTCTGGCGCACAAAATCCATCAGTATCTGGAAATTTATACTGGCAATATGATCTTCTTCAAGTGGCACATGGGTATCGGTGATCTGGTATATGACGGTCAATGTCGATTTCCTCACAGGGATTTTGGATACAAGCTTAAACTGACCCTACCTCCATCACAATAACACGTGTACCCCATGGTCATCTCACTGTATTGAACCTGTATATAAATACAGTTATTATCACAGCGGGATAATAGTCTTTTTTCACATGGTCGATGATCTCCCAAGTGGGTACTATCTGGACAACTTTAACTTTGTTCTCGATTTCGTCTGTCAGAATTACCAGGATATTCTGACTGATGAAGAACTGGCTTATCGAAACAGGTTCAGCGACTTGTCAGTTGATGCAGCAAGATTATATGTTCGACTGACATCTCGAAGAGGTCCGCTGTTTCGCGCTGAGAAGCTGGCGTACGATGAAATTGGTGATATTCCCGTAGCCATTGAAAATCTGAAGACGACCGGGTTCTTACATCAACCCGAGGATGCCGACC
>CAZJRI010000074.1:0-8142 GCA_964548025.1 uncultured Pseudomonadales bacterium | reverse complement strand
TTCTTTCTCTTGTTACCAAACAGGAACTCGTTGTTTTGTTTGATGACCTTGACAAGCGTCAGGGAAGAGACGAGTTGGATGAAATTGTCGTTGAGAAATACCTTCCGGTGCAAATCCTTGAGCGCCTGAACTTCGAAGTGGTTGAACCTCTGGGGCAGGATCACCTTCAGTTATTCAAGTTGCTTTTCTTTGGGAATCTCCACCAGGATTTTACCGAGTTTGTATTGCATGACCTGGGTATCAGCCCTTTCGAGAACTACGTTATGGATTCTTCAGGACGTTATTTTGATGACAGGTCACTCGTTGACGGGGTTGTGCAGAGTTATATTACTGCCGATACCTGCAAACAGGTGCTTGAAGAAGACGACGAAGAACTTCTTGCTGAATTTTCTGTATCTAACCTAATCGATGTCGAAGTGACAGACCCCGGATTGCAAAGACGCTATAGTCGATTGTTCAACACGACTGCACGACAACTTGAGCGGTTTGAAAGAGTTGAGGAAGCATTGCCTCTATATGAAAAGTCCGTACTCGTACCCGCAAGGGAAAGGCGTTCGAGAATTTACCACAAGCTGGGTGATGTAGATCGCGCAGTTCAGATTTGCCGTGAGATATACGATGATCCGATGGATGAAGCTGAGCACGAATTCTCGATTAGTTTTTCAAGACGCCTGTGTAAGCGTTATCAGATAGATTGTGACTGGCTGGAAGAGCCGCAGAAGGATGATTTTAGTTTTCGCGAGATTGCGGTAGAGCAGGATGAAGAAGTAAATGTCGAATTGTTGGCCTGCAACTGGTTTCTCGAACAGGATATCGATGCCAGATATGTTGAAAATGGATTGCTGCCCGGTCTCTTCGGACTCTTTTTCTGGGACATAATATTTGCACCAGTCAAAGGTGCTTTCTTCAATCCCTTCCAACGCGGACCGGCAGACTTATATACGCCTGAATTCAGAAAAGCCAGGCAGGATTTGATTGACGATCATCTGGGGTTGGTTGAAGAGAAGAATTTTCTGACTGAAGTGATTCTGCAGACATTTGAAGAAAAGTCAGGATTTGCTAACCATTTTGTTAAATGGCGTTGGCTGGACCAGACTCTAATTACCAAATCACTTGAGAGGATACCGGCGCATCACCTGAAGCTCATATTTGAAAGAATGTTGAGAGATCTGCGTAACAATCGAACCGGATTTCCTGACCTTGTCGTCTTTCCGCCCGACCGGGATTATTGCCTATCAGAAATAAAAGGACCGGGTGACAGGCTACAGAACAACCAACGTCGTTGGTTTCGATTTTTCCGGCAGAATGAAATTCCCGCTGAGATTATTAACGTAATATGGAAGTAAAACCGGTCTTCAAGGTTAGCGTACGTGATTTGGTAGAGACTACTGATCGGTCTGGTGACATCAACTTCAGGTTTTCCGGTCGAAGTAGTGCGATGGAAGGGATTAGAGGGCACCAGCGAATCCAGAAATCCAGGGGAGACCTCTACGAGGCTGAAAAACAGGTTAAGAAGAAAATAGCCTGTTCCGATCTGATACTCGAAATATCAGGCCGGGTTGATGGATACTTTCCCGGTGATGATTTCCTCGTTGAAGAAATCAAAACAACAAGGGTTGATGTAGATCTGATTCCTGAAAGCGTTAAAAACATTCACTGGGGACAGGCAAGGATCTATGCAATGTTATTGGCAGAGATGCACGATGTTGCAGAACTGTCTGTCAGGCTGTGTTATCTGGACCTCGAAGAAGAGCGTGAACACCATCTGACCGAACACTGGCATGTCGATGAACTTAAAACATGTTTCGATGATCACATAGATCAATATTGTGAGTATTTAAGACGTACCCTGGTCTGGATCGGAAGGCGAAATCGATCAATTGACAGACTGACATTTCCCTATGAAAAATATCGCCCTGGCCAGAGAGAGATGGCGGTAAGTGTATATCGTACGTTGAAGCAGGAACATCAACTGGTGATGCAGGCACCGACAGGCATTGGAAAAACCATTGCTGGGATTTTCCCTTCCGTTAAAGCACTGAAAGAACTCTCGTACGAGAAATTGTTCTTTTTGTCTGCAAAGACTTCAGGTCAACAGATGGCGCAAAAAGCAATCAGTGACCTAAAATCAAGCGGACTGGAAGTACGTGATATCACTCTGACTGCGAAGTCGAAAATCTGCTTCAATCCAGGCTCACCTTGTGATGCTGATCATTGTGAATACGCGCTGGGATATTATGACCGGCTTGCAGGAGTCGTTGATGAGGCACTCGAATCCGGGGAGTCGCTAGACAGAAGTCAAATTGAGCATCTTGCTCATAAGCACCAGATGTGCCCCTTTGAACTATCGTTGGACCTGTCTCTTATCTCAGATATTGTTATCTGCGACTATAACTACGTATTTGACCCTGTCGTACGTTTGCGTCGTTATTTTGAAACCAGACAAAATCGTTATGTTCTCCTGATGGATGAATCCCATAATCTGGTGGATCGCGGTAGAGAAATGTTCTCTGCAGAGATATGCAAAGATGATGTGCTGGCCCTAAGGAGACAGGTTAAGGCAGAACTGCCATTACTTGCCAGGAGGCTCTCAAAAATCAATACCGAGTTTCTCATGTTTATGAGAGACAAAGAACAGATTAAACGTGACAACGGTAAACTACTGGATCAATACCCGACAAAATTTATCAGGGCACTTAATGGTTTTTGTGAAGTTGCAGAAGATTGGTTACAACTCAATCAGCAAGCCGTATTTCAGCCCGCGCTATTAGAACTGTATTTCGAGGCCCTCAGAATTCAAAGAGTTGCCCAACTGGTTGACGAAAACTATGTTTTTGTTCTGCTGAAACGAAACCGAAAAACAGCTTTCAAGATCTTCTGTCTCAATCCAGGTCCCGGACTGTCTGAAGGATTTACAAGCGTTAACGCAAGCATTTGTTTTTCAGCAACCATGTCTCCACAGAACTATTTCAAAACACTGATGGGAATTGATGACTCCGCTGGTTGGTATCAGATTGAATCTCCATTTCCTGCAGCCAATCTGGGTGTTTTTACCACGAGTTATATATCAACTACCTATCGATCAAGATCAGAGAGTCTTTATGAACTCGTGGATACGCTAGAGAGTATTCTGAGGATAAAGACAGGTAATTATATTGTCTTTTTTCCATCCCACGCTTATCTGGCCGAGGTTCTGGAGAAGTTCGTTGAGAGATATCCCGAGTTCGAAACTATCGTACAGACTACATACATGGCAGAGGAGGAGAGAGAATTATTCCTTCAGTCATTCGAGTCGACTTCGGAGACCTTAATCGGATTCGCGGTTATGGGGGGCATATTTGGTGAAGGTATTGATCTCAAGGGAACCAGATTGATCGGCGCGATCATTGTTGGTGTCGGATTGCCGCAACAAGGCCTTGAGCGTGATCTGATTCGTGGCTATTTTGACGCCGACGAGTCGAGAAGAGGGAATGGCTTTGAATTTGCCTATCAATACCCAGGCATGAACCGGGTATTGCAGACAGCAGGGCGGGTCATACGCAGTGAAACCGATCGGGGAATAGTCTGTCTTATCGATCACCGATTTAATGAGGCCCGCTACCAGGCATTATTTCCAGAGTCGTGGAAACCAGAACGGTTAAGAAGTCGCCAACACCTTATGCAGAGCCTGAGATCATTCTGGAAGAACAGGGAAGACTAATGGCGTCTTCGATGCCTTCGGTGTTTACTCCTGTAGCCTCTATATCCCCGGTGAGAGTAGTGATGTCCGTGCCTGAAAGAATTGTGCAGCAATACGGGCAATCCCAGACCGATACCTATTGCGACGCCTGTTGAAACGGGATTGTAATGATCATGGTGATTGTAGCTGTGTCTGGTTCTGGTTCTGTAGTGACGATGTCCTTTTACGACATTGTACTGAGGCGCTGATGACCTGATTTCTGCATCGTAGCAGTGCAGGTGATCATGCTCCTCGTTGAAATAGCAATGTTCTTCGCTGCGGGTGCGCCGATGGCTCCCGTCACTGGATTCCACATAGACTTTTTGCGGTTCAGTATATTGTTCTGTGTATTGCTCAGTCTGCTGTTCTGGTAGATGTTCTAGCGGATGTTCTGGTGAATGTACTGGTGGATGTTCTACCTGTTGTTCCTGATCTTCCGCTACCACGGTACCTGGTATCTCTTCCGCAGAGATGATGATAGGAGATGATAGGATGACCAATCCCGCGATCAGGTATTTCATTTGGGTTCTCTCCTGTACGTATTCATGACGACTACAATAGCGGTATGCAAATGAATCCAAGCTGAACAAAAGTGAGGTAATCCTGAAATTAACAGCTTATCGTACACCCGCATGACCGGGGGAATCCAGCCGATGACGACCAGCGGATTTAGTGGAAATACGCCAAAAAATTGTCACTATTGACTGAGTCGACACTCCAGGCACCGCAGATAGATACCGGGTTTCTGACCAAGTTCGATGATGGTTTGCATTTCTCTGGAGACTGCATAAATCGAATTCAATCCCGGGATTAAACGGGTACTGGTTGTTTGGTGAAATGTTCCAAGACTCGTATTCAGCAGTTCATTCAGCAATTTCTCTTTTGCTGAAAGGGTTTTTTCAAGGTAGATCACCTCGTAGCTCCCTATGTCAGCAAGCAGCGCTGCTGAATCGATAGCCTCATCAAGATTCCCTATTGCATCAATCAATCCATGTTTCAAGGCATCCGTTGCAGCCCAGACCCGACCCTCAGCCAGTGTTTCAACCTGCTCAGGTGTCATATTCCGACCTCTCGCAACCAGATTAATGAATCTTGAATAGGTATATTCGACAGATTTCCTGATAGTTCGGTCAATTCTGGGGTTCATCTCAGTCAGTAGATTTAGAGAGCCGCTCAAATTTGTAGTGCCAACGCCATCGGATGTAATCCCGAACTCGGCTGCTGTTTTCTGAAATGTCGGCAGTGTAGCGAACGCACCAATCGAACCGGTAATGGTAGTGGATGCAGCGAAGATTTTATTTGCAGTAGCTGCAATCCAGTATCCCCCGGAAGCGGCATAACTACCCATCGAAATGACGACGGGTTTCCCAGCCTTCTGGGTCAGATCCAGTTCATTTCTTATCTGTTCTGAGGCCGAGGGACTGCCGCCAGGGCTATCGAGTCGCACCACGAGTGCTTTGACACTATTATCTTCTCTTGCCTGGCGAATCAGTTTGGTTATCGAATCGCTGCCAATATTCCCTGCCGGTTGTTCGCCATCATAGATAACGCCACTGGCTGTAATCACAGCGATCTTGCTGCTGCCCGGATTGAAGCCGCTAACTGCCGGTCGGACGGTCGCCAGATAATCTCCCAATCCCACTTTGCTGTAGGTACCAGCATGAGAACCAACGATGTCGCTTAACATGCCTATCCATTCTTCTCTGGTAATCAGATCGTCCACAAGGTTGTGCTGGACAGCGAGAATGTCAGGGTTATTGTTCGCTTTATCCAGCAATTCGTCATAATGATTTGCATACTGGTCAAAGTCCGCCGGGCTTATTTCACGTTCACTGGTCACTGTCTGGCGATATTCATCCCAGAGATGATTCAGCCATCTCATATTGGCGAGTTTTGCCTCGGCAGACATGTTGTCCCGTTCATAAGGCTCAACCGCACTTTTATACAATCCCGCTTTATAAACGTGATAGTCAATACTGTATTTCTCGAGTGCAGACTTGAAATAAATGGGGTAAACGCCCAGGCCGGTAAGAAAGACACCGCCCAGAAAGTGACCACTGTTCTCCTCGATATAGACTTTGTCTGCATGTGTAGCGAGATAGTACTGGCTCTGGCTATAACTTCTGGCAAAGGCATAAACAGGCTTGCCTGATTGCTTGAATGTGTCGAGAGCATCTCCGATCTCTTCGAGTTTGCTGAATGCTGCACCCTGAAGCTTATCCAGGTCGAGGATCAGAACTTTGATTCTGCCATCACCCCCGGCAGCATCTATGGCATCAAGTATGTCTTTCAGAAGAGTTTCAGTTGCCTCGTTATCGTATCCTGATAGAAATTCAGCAACCGGGTCTATGACTTTTTTCTGTTCGACGATATTGCCTGTTGGATTGATAATCAGCGCTGCAGAATTCGGAATTGTGATTGAATCGGGAGTAAATGCACTAATCACCACCAGAGCGAGTATAGCGAGGAAAATCAAGTTTCCCGTTGCATTTTTTGCGGCGGTGATAAAGCGCCAAAGACCCCTGACTATCCGACCGATCATGAGCGTTGCCCTGTCAATTGAACCTGTAATGCTATCATAGATGCCTTATACCAACTTTCTCTCGTTGCACTTCATCACTTCAGTCCAAGAGGCCAATTGACTGGATGTGCTGTTTCGCCTGATGAGCCCCTTTTGTTAGTTTAGCCTGAATGCCGATGGTTAGCGCCGCATCAATATTAATCTGATTGTCATCAAGAAAGAGAATGGCTTCCGGTTTGACACCGAGTTTTTCAACTGCCTGTGTATACGTCACAAGATCCGGTTTGAGTAATCCGGTTTCATGAGAAGCAAGCGTTGTATGAAACAATTCCAGTAACTCAGTTTCAGTTCTGAATCTTTCCCAGTGCAGGAAGTTTGTATTTGAAAGACAGGCGATGGTTGTTATCTCGCGAAGTTCTCTCAAGAGTTCGATGCCACCATCAAACAGTCCTTTGGGCCATCGACTAAATTCAGTCAAGAATTCAGCCTCGTTGGTCTTGAGACCGAGTTCTCTGATTATTTCACTTGCAAATTCATCTGCGTCACCCTGACCTGATTCGAATTTTCGTACAGCAGGAGAATGGAGCCATTTGTACCAGAGTTCATTTTCATCTAGGGCTGACCACTCGAGCACTGTAGGCATGCCGGAGAGTTCAACCAGAACACCGCCCAGATCAAATAAGATGACTTCAGTTTTCATTGATATTTCCAAGCAGGATGGGCAATTCTCGCATGTCGCTGAATACTTCAGCACCTTTCTCTCTTAGCCTTTGTTCCGGCGTCGAACCGGTATAGCCTAGCACGCGCATACCCGCTGCAATTGCAGCTTCCGCCCCATACGGGGAATCTTCTATAACAAGGCAACCGGCTGGTGAACACTGCATCTGTTTCGCAGCGTGAATGAACAGGTCCGGTGCGGGCTTTCCTCTGCGCACCTCGGTCGCACTAAACATACGATTGGTGAAATAAGGAAGCAAGCCGGTAAGCCTCAGCGTTTTTTGCATCTTTTCATGAGAGCCACTTGAAGCAACACAGTAGTCCAATTCCAGGATATCCAGCACTTCCTTAATTCCCGGTACGGGTAACAGCTCAAGTTCAAAGGCTTCATACGTCTCTTCTTGCATGATTTGCCAGAATTCCGGTTCGACGGTTCTCCCCAATTGACTGTTGATTTCGGATTTACAGTATTGAAAGCTTCTGCCCATAAATTTCTCGATTGTATCGTTCAATGTCAGGCTCATACCCAATGCCATAAGCTTCTCGTGCAGGATCCGATTAGCTATTGCTTCGCTGTCCACAAGAACGCCGTCACAATCAAAAATGACAAGATTAACAGGTCTGTTCAATTCAGAATTCCATGTGTCACTGGAAAGATAAAATGGTACCTTGTGGCTAGTTCATCGATTGAAACAGAGTGAATCATGACAAATATATATGAGCAAGGTCTTGGCAAGAATTCAGCCAATTACGAAGTACTGTCGCCACTGAGTTTTTTAAAGCGTGCTGCACTTTTGTATCCTGATAATCAAGCGGTGGTACACGGAGAGACCAGTCGATCCTGGCGTGAAACTTATCATCGCTGTGTAAAATTGGCGTCTGCATTAACGAAATTGGGGATCAGTGAATCAGATACTGTGGCTGTCATGCTGCCAAACATTCCGGAAATGTTTGAAGCTCATTTCGGTATCCCAATGACAGGTGCGGTCATGAACGCGATTAATACCCGCCTGGATGCAAGAACCGTTGCGTTTATTCTCCAGCACGCAGAGGCAAAGATGCTAATCACTGACAGAGAATTTTCGTCGGTGGTTAAAGATGCGATCGCGATCTTGAGGTCATCTAATCCGGATCAGAATTTATCTGTCGTTGACGTTGACGATGCCTATTCCAAAGAAGGCGAACT
>CAZJRI010000073.1:0-25879 GCA_964548025.1 uncultured Pseudomonadales bacterium | reverse complement strand
CGACGTATCCATTGCACGTGATACTTAGATACGAACTCGAAAGAGACCTGATTGAAGGCAAGCTCGAAGTTGATGATTTGCCAGACGCCTGGAATGATAAAATGCAGAACTACCTGTCACTTTCAACAAGTGGCAACTATGCTGACGGGTGTCTGCAGGATGTGCATTGGGCTTGTGGATTGATTGGCTATTTTCCAACTTATACATTGGGTGCAATGACCGCTGCCCAGTTATTTAATGCGGCCGGGAGTCAGGTTGACAATCTCCTGGATGATGTAGGGTCGGGTAATTTCGCTCCCCTTGTTGGCTGGCTTCGCGAAAATGTACACAGCAAGGGTAGTTTTCTCAGTTTCGATGAGCTAATGGTCGCGGCAACGGGCCAACCGGTTGATGCGAAGTACCTTAAGTCGCATCTGGAAGCCCGCTATCTGAATACTTAAGGCTGATCCAGCGGTAAGACCCTGATACAAGGGAGATACGCTAACCACTATGACAGAGTTGGATCAACTTCTCCTGACAATCGGCTGCCTCCTCGTGGCGAGTCTGATCGTGGATGCGGTTGGTCACCGGGTAGCGATCCCGAGAGTAACACTTCTGATGTGCCTGGGCATTGCAGCCAGCAAAGATGGTTTTGATCTGCTTCCTGAAACAATTGGTCAATGGTTTCACCCTATTGCCACTGTAGCGCTTGTCATGGTTGGATTTCTTCTTGGTGAAAAGTTCACCATTGAGAAGATACGAAGATACGGCAAGGAAGTCTTTCTCATCGCATTTGGTGCATCCTTGGGTACAAGCCTGTTCGTTGCCTTCAGTCTCGTTCTCTTCAATGTGCCTGTTCCGCTTGCATTGTTACTGGGCGGCATTGCTGCGGCAACTGCACCTGCTGCAACTTTAGATGTTATCCATGAGAGTGCAGTGGAAAATGAGTTTACGGATAAGCTAATGGGCATTGTGGCTCTCGATGATGCGCTCGGTCTTATTGCCTTTAGCATATGCGCCTCGGTGGCCTTGTTCTACAACGGTAATGGTGAATCCGCCAGTTTCTTAATTCCTGTTGCTAAAGAAATTGGTGGGGCGATTATTCTTGGTGTGTTGATTGGTCTGCCAGCGGCTTACTTCACTGGGAGACTGGATGAGGGACAACCAACAAGGATTGAAGCGCTGGGCATTGTTTTTATGTGTGCGGCTTTATCACTCTGGCTCGACGTATCGTATCTGATCGCGTCAATGGCAATGGGTGCAGTTGTCGCAAATCTGGCTTCACATCATGAACGACCGTTTCATGAAATTGAAGGAATTGAAGCACCCTTCCTGGTTCTGTTCTTTATTCTTGCCGGGGCATCTCTTGAGCTTTCTTCGCTGGCACAGATAGGGACTATTCTCGGGGTTTATATTCTGGCCCGTTTTGCTGGCAAGGTTATTTGTGGCTGGGCAGGCGGGCTGTTGGGTGGCAGTGATCAGTCCACGAGGAGATGGATCGGTTTTGCAATGCTGCCACAGGCGGGCGTTGCCATCGGCATGGCGCTTATTGCGATTGAGCGATTTCCGGAATACCGCGACGTGTTGTTGCCGACCATCATTGGCGCTACCGTATTCTTTGAACTGGTCGGTCCGCTCTTTGCCAGATTCGCAATCAAACGGGAAAGCTCGACCAGAAGATAATTGCCTGTTACTGAAAAAATTCTTCATTGGGTTACTGATGAAAATACCCTGCAACGGCTGTAGGCAGATAGCAACTCCGTCAGGAAGAAGCATTTGAATCTTGAAGGAATATTTCTGGAGATGACAATCATTTCCAAACAGCTACGAATGCATGATACCAAGAGGCAGGAAATCCTTGTCTGGCTACTAAATTTGGTTAATATGGCCTTTAAAGTAGTTGCGGCACCCTTTAGATGCAATTCAGGAATTTGTTAGTACTACTTTGGTTGTTCTCCGTCGTCGGTTGCACACAACCAAACCCTGAAGACGAATCAGACATGGCAGGTCTCAAGCCTGGCAGCCTGCGTTACGATGCAGAAGTATTTTTTAATTCCACCTCCTATTTTCTAGCGACTGAATCAGCATGGTCTGACGATGACGAGACGTTACTCATTGCCTCTGATCAGTCAGGTATTTTCAATGCCTATGCGCTGGATATTGACTCTGGTGAGATTAACGCACTGACGACTTCGACCAGGGATACGATTCGACCAAGGAGCTACTTTCCGGGCGATGACCGGATAATCTACAGCGCAGACATCGGCGGTAATGAATTAAGCCATCTCTACATACTGGAATCTGATGGTACTTCAATCGATCTCACGCCGGGTGACAAAGTAAGAGCTTCCTTCGCGAGTTGGTCCAGATCGGAAGATTCATTTTACGTGAAAACAAATGAAAGAGATCCTGAAGCAAATGATCTTTATGAGTACCAGGCTGAAGATTACTCGCGAAAACTGGTTTTCAAAAACGAAGGCGGATGGATTATTGCCGGTGGCGATGACCATCGTTATCTGGCTCTGGTGAAGGCACACTCAAGTGCTGATACTGACATTTACCTACTGGATACTGAATCCAGCGATATGACGCCGAAATTGATCACGGGCCATATCGGAGATATTACTCACGGTGTTTATGATTTTACCCGTGATGGTTCCGCGCTGATCTATTCAACGAATGAATTCGGTGAATTCGTTCAGGCCTGGAAATACGAGATAGCGACGGGGAAAAAATCAGCACTCATTGTTGCTGACTGGGATGTCGTCTCTGTCGAATACTCGCAATCCGGTCGTTATCGTATCTCTACAATAAACAAAGATGCCAGTCTTGTTGCAACCGTTCTGGATGAGAGCAACGGCAGTGAAGTCATCCTGCCAAACCTGCCTGAGGGTAATCTGAGTAGCTTCAGGTTTTCACGGGATGAAGAAAAACTGGCGCTGATGATCAGCTCTGATACCTCTCCGAATGACATTTATGTTGCTGATCTGGGTACCGGCTCGGTTAACAGATTGACAAGCGCTCTAAATCCGGAATTGGATGAATCCATGCTGGTAGAGACTGAAGTGGTTAGATTCGAGAGCTTTGATGAATTGCAGATCCCTGGCATTTTGTATAGACCTCATAATGCCAGTGTAGATAATCCGGTACCCGCACTTGTTATGGTACATGGCGGGCCAGGCGGGCAGAGCAGGCGCGGATACAACCCGATGCTGCAGCATTTGGCGAATCATGGTTATGCCGTTCTCGCTGCGAACAACAGGGGATCGTCTGGATACGGCAAGACGTTCTTCCACCTGGACGACAAGCGTCACGGAGAAGTTGATCTGGATGATATCGTTTTCGCGAAACGCTACCTTGAATCTTTAGATTGGATTGATAATTCTTCCGTTGGCATTGTCGGTGGTAGTTACGGAGGTTATATGGTTGGTGCTGCATTGGCATTCCGGCCTGACGAATTCAAGGTAGGGATCAACATTTTTGGTGTGATGAACTGGATCAGAACACTTAAAAGCATTCCTCCATGGTGGGGTGCGAACAAAGAACGCCTGTACGATGAACTTGGAGACCCGGCAACAGACGAAGAACGACTAAGGCGCATTTCACCACTTTTTCATGCTGACAACATTCGTGTGCCGCTACTGGTGGTTCAGGGCGCTAATGATGCGAGGGTGCTACAGGTCGAAAGCGACGAGATCGTAACAGCCGTTCGGGCTAACGAGATCCCTGTGGAGTATATTCTTTTCGATGATGAAGGGCATGGATTTACAAAACGCGAAAATCGAATAAGGTCGAGCAATGCCTATATCACATTTCTGGACAGGCATCTCCGAGGTGCAGGTAGCGGAATGTAATCCCGTTTAACGTTTTGTTGTTGGCGGTTGACCGGTAAGATCCTTTGACTCGAACACAGCCTTACCTTTGCTTGGTTTGATCTTGGGTGGTTCTTCTTTTTTGCGAACGCGGATGCTGGGTGGCGCCTCGGGTTCGATATCTTTGGCGGTAAAAGTGGCCTTGCCTCTGGGTGGCGGTGGTTTTGGTGGATCCTCTTTGCGAACACGAATAGATGGCGGTACAACCGGCTCTACATCAGTTGCTGTGAAGCTGGCCTTGCCCCTTCGCGGAGGCGGTTTTGGTGGCTCAGCCTTTTTTTGTATCCCGACCGGTTGCGGTATGGGCTCAATATCCTTGCCGCCAAAGCTTGCCTTACCCTGGTAAGACTGACCTTTTCGTTTAGCGAGCTTTTCTCGAATTGCTTCAGGAGATCTTGCGATGTCGTAGCCTTCCGGTTTCTTCGCCTGCACTTGTTGCGGCTCTTTTTCTTCCACGACGTCATTGATTTTCTGGGTGACATCCCGGGATTCGAATTGTGCTTTCCCGAAAACCTGTTTTGAATCTGGTTGCTTGTTTTTTGCCTTCCTTTTTGCAAGTTCCCGCTCGGCAGCCTGTGTCACCAGATGAGACAACATGGCCAGTTCACTCGCGGCAGAGTAGGTGCCGTCTTCCAGGTAAATCTGACGCGGTCCCTTGGTCTCGTCAGACGTATCCTCCGCATCTTCTTTCGTGAAAATGTTTTTTAGTGAATTGACTATTCCGCCCTGTTCTTTGTCATCGTCAACGCTGATATGCGACCCGGGTCGTCTTGATGATTTCACATCTTTTTTAAGTCCTCTTTTGGACTCAACTTCTTTGTGTACCTCCATCAGATAGGCCGTTGGCACTTTTGCGTGGAGTAGCTGGTTGACAACCGTCATGCGTGTAAACAGGATTTCGTGATCGCTTGTTTGAAGCTGTAGCTCTGACTGATCGCCACTGTGTTCGAGTTTGCTGCGTAGCTCTCTAATCTCGGAGGACAGCAACTTTTTAAGATCCGCATTGATCGCTTCAAACCGTGATTCAGAGAGATTGTTCCGAATCCTGTTGAATTCCTGCAGGAGTTGTTCTTCCACTCCCTGTAATGCCCTGTGAATGGAATCTAATAGTTCATTCATGTCGATCTTTTTCTTTTAGTCAACTTTTTGCTTGACATAAGTCATGGGGTTTCAAAATTATGCAAATGATTTGGTCAAATTGCTACTAAATACTTATTTTCTTTGGAAGCGTCAGGTCGGTTCTTCTCTGAGTTTAGTATAGCCTGTCCCACAGGGTATCAAATGATAGTTTAAGTGCTTCTGCAATACCTACAGAATCCAGTATGACGGCGGTCGGGTAGTCCCCTCTGGTAAGTGAGATCATGGCGCATTTGGGCGGGTAGATAGCAACATAGCTGGCTTCGGGATTGATATTTTCTGCCGGTATCCACTTTCTGCTTGCAAGTGGTGCCTCTTCACCGCCATCTCCCATCGCAATGACGTTTACAAAGACCTTTTTCTGCACTCTTTGCCGGGTAAAGTTGGGAAATGGCCGATAGAGGTATTTACGGATCATTTTTGAACTATAGACACGATAGATCTTGTCTTCCTGACTGCTAACGGTCCGAAGTATGTCTTTCAGCACATATTCGATCCCATCGTCCCCCTCGTAGTGCCGAACACTGGTGGTGTCGTTGCCGGGATTCAATTGCTGCAGGTCCGGCACGATATCAGTCTGCAATGAGTTTACTGCCTCACTGAGCTGATTTTGTCTCTCCTCAGCGATACTAATCAGATTTTCTGCAGGTTCGGCACAGAAAAACCGTCGTTTACCTTTTGGGTAGTAACTCACCAGCGACTTTTTCTTCAAAGATTTAAGCAATTCGTAAGTTGTACCCCTGTTAATGCCTGATGCAGTTGCGATATCGCGAATTGAGCAGGGACCCTGTTTCAGCAGTGTCAGATAAATATCTGTCTCTTTGTTCGAGACACCGAGTTGGGTGAGGGTGTCATGAATAATCATATTTAGTTCTATATTGTCAATAAAATGATGACAAACACTATTGAGTGTTTGAAATATATGAAGATACTGGCAAATAAGTCTTATATATGTCAATTGGAGTGTGACAATGTGCGGAATAGTAGCATGCAGCGGTGAGGACAGTAGCCAGAAGATAATTATTGATGCCCTGGCGAGAATGCAGTATCGAGGATATGACAGTTACGGTTTTGCCTTTGTCGGCAGTGATGGAGGGCTGGAAACCTGTAAAAGTACAGAGACTTTCGACAGTAACCTGGTTTCATTGCCTGATAGTCCCGTATTTCTTGGGCATACGAGATGGGCGACCCATGGGGTGGTAAATCTGCAAAACAGTCATCCACATGTCGATCCCCTGGGAAGATTTGCCCTCGTGCATAACGGCATTGTCGATAATTTCTCATCACTGAAAGACTCGTTGGTAGAAAAGGGTACCCGGTTTGTGACTTCAACTGATACAGAGGTCATCGTGCACCTGATGTCAGAGGCAATCGATATAGGCAAGGACAGATTCAGTGCACTTGAATCGGTACAGGAACAGATTGAAGGGAGGAATACGCTTGTTTTCCTCTTTGGTGACGGTGAGTTGTTGGGAATGTGCCAGGGGTCGCCTCTGGTTCTCTGCAAAGGAGAAAGTGGGATCTACCTGGCGTCTGATATTCTTGCTTTTGCGAATCAAACCCGGCAGTGCATGGCGTTGGAGGATGGTCAGGTCATTTCAATTCTTGGTCAGAAAATAAAGCTCGTAACTAAGACCGGCGAATCGAAGCAGCCCGGGTGGCACAAAGTAGACCTCAGTCTCGTCGATGAGGGCAAAGAAGGTTACAACCACTACATGCTGAAAGAAATTCAGGAGCAGTGGCGCACCATTCCGGTACAAATTGATGTCGACGAACACATGATTGCCGAATTGGCAGCCGCCGTCCGATCCAGTAATCAGGTACTGCTGACCGGTTCAGGAGGGGCCTATTACGCCGCCAAGCAGATTGCCTGGCTACTCAGGGCGCGGGCAGGTGTTAAAGCCGTCGATGTACCAGCCTATGAATTGGTCAATTGGTCCGGGTTTGCCGACGAAGGTGATCTCATGATCGCCGTTAGTCAAAGCGGCGAAACTGCCGACACTCTGGAGGCGATCAATATTGCCAGAACCTGGGGATTAAGGGTGGCGAGCCTGGTCAATATGCCCATGTCGACAATGACCCGTATTTCGGACCTTGTTTTTTACAATTCAGTTGGTCCGGAAGAATGTGTCCTGTCGACTAAATCTGCCAGTGCACAAATCACGTTCGGTTATGTTCTTGCCAGCTATCTGCAGGATGAATTCAGAGAGGCCAGACGTCATCTGGATATGGTCAGTCACCTTCTTAGTGAAGAGATGGGAGGGGGTAACGATCGTGAATATAGAAATGCTGCCCGCTATCTTCATACGCAGCCCCACTTATTTATTCTGGGTAGAGGTGAACATTATGGCAGTGCCCTCATCGGCGCCCTGAATATCAAAGAAGCCAGTTATCTACATGCAGAAGCATTCAGCGCAGGCGAGTTGAAACACGGTGTTATTGCGCTGATCGAGCCAGGCACGCCGGTTATTATTTTCATGCCTGAGGCGGATAGCTACATGCACGGCGTGGCTGCCGAGGTTAAGTCACGGGGTGCATACGTTGTCGCACTGACCAATGATGCTTTCGATCAGCGCACCGGGCGGTCCCTCATTGATGTCAAGTTGCCGCTACCCGCGGATGGATCTATCGTTAGTGCCATCATTCCCTGCCAGCTTCTTGCTTACTATATCGCCATTGAAAAAGGACTGAATCCTGATCGGCCGAGAAATCTGGCTAAAAGTGTCACCGTACAATAGCATCCGGTGCAGGGTATAATTAGTGATTTGGATCCAATCCAGATGCGAAGATCACTTGTAGCGATATTGCTGTTGATGCCACTGATGGTATTTGCTGCACCGGATAGATCGAAGGTTCTGCCATTGCTTGACGGATATGAATGGCAGCTAAACCCTGCCAGATTCGAAGCACTGCCAGCGGATACCTATCTCACCCTTATCGAGATTGCGAATGACGATTCAACCCTGTCGTATACGCGTGGGCGTGTGATGGTTGCCCTGGCACTTTATGAGAATGAAACCGTCTGGCTGTTTTTCAAAAACAGGCTTGCAAGGTCAGAATCAACTGTTCAGAAACGGCGAGCCGTTGAAGCAATATGTGATGTTTTTCTATCATCGAAAACTGAGCATCTGAAAGAGCTGCTCAAACCGATGCTGGCCTCGTCCGATGTGCATCTGAAAACCAAGGCTGCCCGTTGCCTTGGTGAGGTGATTAAACTTTCTCCGGACAGTGAAGTTGAAGCAGCCCTTCTGGCCTATCGCGAAACGATCAAAGAAAACTGGGAAAGAAGCGCTGCTGGTTTTAACGGAAAATCCCGTCAGGTTCAGTAGATCACTTAACGATTCTGCAGGCTGATTCGGTTCAGGTTAGCTCACGACTGAAGCCACATCCTGAATGAACTGATCCAGTGTTTCGATTTTCTTGGGATTGAGATCTGGCCCGAGGGTGAAGTCCGGCACAATCAGTTCATCAACACCTATTTCATTGTAGGCTGCGACAATATCACGAACCTCGCTGACATTACCTGCGATGGTGGCCTGTCCAGCATTCTCTCTCATCTTCTTAACGAAATCAGAATCATCAGATAGAAACAGCAGGGCGACAGCAGATCGCTGAATCTCTTTGGGATCTCTGCCGACAGCTTCGCAATGTTGATCGAGAATCTCCATCTTCTGTTTCAGGGTGTCTACTGTTCCCCAGACATTCCACTCATCCGCGTATTTAGCGGTGATCTTCAGGGTTACCTTTTCACCACCGCCGCCAATCAGCAAAGGCAGACTGGAGACCGCCTTGGGTTCCAGCGGTGCCTGATCCAGTTGATAATAATTTCCTGAAAAATCAGCACTTTTTTCCGAAAGCAATCCCTTGATCACCTGGCAGGCTTCGTCCAGTCGCTTGAGTCGCTCGCTGACGGTATAAAAGGGGATGCCGTATTTCTGATGTTCGTTCTCCTGCCATCCCGAACCGATCCCCAGTACAACCCGACCCCCGGAAATCTGATCTGCAGTTACCGCCATCTTTGCCAGTACCGCAGGATGGCGATAGGTGTTGCCGGTTACGAGTGTCCCCATTCTGATCCTCGGCACAGTGGCTGCGAGTGCTGCGAGTGTCGTCCAGGCCTCTGGCCAGGGACTGGTTGTATCTTCTGCATTCGGCATGAAATGATCTGCCAGCCACAGGCCATCCCAGTTGGTGCTTTCAACGTGCTGACCGAGGCCTTGCATGACCTCGAATGATTGAGTTGGTTGTGGCCAGAAACTGAATCTCATCTTTATACTCCTCAGGTAAGCAGGTGGGTAAGCATACGCGACTTCATTCAAGATTGCTTCCTGGTGGACCAGCTCAGGTTAGTGCAATGAACGAGCAGGGCGTACTTGAAAATTCACAACCTGGCCCCTGCATAGTGTGACAGTTGTCTCAACCCGGTTTATTTGTCCGCGTTTATGGATGAATGGCAGCGTCTTTCGTTGAGTTTCAATAACTTTGAGGTACACTGTGATCCAAATCGTGTAGAGATACACATCGATCATGAATACATACCTGATTCGTGCATTGGTTTCGATAACCCTGATAGCGGCGAGCGGAATTTGTTCAGTTTGTTCATTAGCTGAATTGCGCGAGGCCGACCTCAAAAAAAGTATCGTCAATATCAAATCCTATCGTGGGAACGTCCTGATCAAGGAAGGAACCGGCTTCGTCGTGCAGGGAGACCGTTACAATGGTTATGTGGTCACAAACGCGAGTCTTATTTCAGGCAATGATTCGCTCGCAGTTACCGTGCCCGGGAGCGGGGCCGAGTTAACAGCGCAAATCACCATGACGGACACGGTTATCGATTTCGCGAAACTGAAAGTGAATGGGCTCAATCTGCCAGCCCTGAGATTTTCTGCAGCAGAACCCAGGACGGGAGATATCGTCTGGTCCGGCATCAAATGGAACATCGAGGGGAGTCCGATCGGATTGTCGAAAGGCGTGCTGAAAAGCACAGATACACTGTTTGAAAGCAATATAGATGTCTTGAACCACAGTGCGGTTGTTGGACAGGGCGACAATGGTTCGGTTTTGCTGAATGAATGCGGTGAGGTGATCGGGCTGAATATGTCTCAGCCGGGAGCCGAAGCCGGGGTCAGGGCGATAAGCGCTGGTTCACTGATCAGCCTGTTGAAACAGCAGAACATAAAAGTCAATCAGGCGGCTACAGCCTGTATCTCTCCGATCTCGATAGCAATAGAAAAAGCCAACCTGGCAGCGACCGAGGCAGAGAAAGCAAAGGAAAAGGCACTTCAGGCAGAACGGATTGTGAAAGCGCTCGAGTCTAAGCTTGCGGCGTCGAACCAGCGAAACCAGAAACTTTCGTCAGAAATCAATCAAGCAAGGCTCAGTGCAGAGAAGGCACTTGTCAGTGCTGCAGAGACAGAAGAGACCGCCAGAAAAACCAGATCTGATCTGGAGGAAAAGACCGAGTCTATATTGAGCGAAAACCGGTCAATGGTCGAACACCTGAACCAGGACAGGATTGATGCAGAAGATAGATACCGGAGAGCGCTGGAGGAGCAGAAACAGGCCTCTGAGTCACGGGAACTGATGCTGATCAGCTTCTTCATCGTCTTCGTTGTTGTGGTTTCAGTATTTCTCCTGATGCTGGTCAGGGGACTCCCGGCGAGATCGCAGAAAGCAGCCCTTCTTGATAATCAGATAGCTGATAAACAGATAGCGGATAAACCTATCGCTGATGTGCCTCCACCGATGATGTACCGCAGCTCGGAGACTCAGCTTGATGAACCTGCTGAATACGTGCTTGAAGGCAGGGACGAAGATGGTATTCGTTATCTACTCAGAATTTCTGGCGACAGGCTGATGCGAAACGATGGGGTGGTCATCGGACGTAATCCGCAGGATTCACCCTATGTCATTAATCATGCAGACGTGTCTCGTAAGCATGCACGAATGAAAGTGATGAAAGACCGAGTATTCATAGAGGACCTCGGCTCGACAAACGGCACCTCGGTAAATGGTCAGACAATAGACTCGAAAGGACCGGTATCAGTTGCCAGCGGCGATCAGATCATAATCGGATCTGTTGTAATGAAACTAAGAGTTTTGAATGAATAAGTATCGACCTGTCATAGAATGATTAGATCTATGACAATGCAATGATGATACTAGGTTCGTGTTCAAATACTTGATTTATCTGTTAAAATTAATTTTTCCATGGAATAGGCAACTTCCAGAGGAAGTAGTGACCAAAAAAGGACAAGTTCAGCACTTGACTATCCTGATCTGAGATCAAGCGCTGTAATTGAGAGCATCTTTCGAGAAATCCAGGTAGTTCAGATTAGAGCGCTGATTGTAGTAATCAGAATTCATGCGTGCTGAGTCCGGCTGAGTGGATTATATGAATATTAGGAATGAAATTTATGTCTGTAGTTGAAGAGACAAGCGATCAGGAATCAGCCAAAGCCGCTTCTGGCGTTGTGGTTCGATTTGCTGGTGATTCCGGTGATGGCATGCAGTTAACAGGAAACAATTTCACAGAAGCGACTGCTGTTTATGGCAATGATCTGGCGACGTTTCCGGATTTTCCCGCTGAGATACGTGCACCAGCCGGGGCAACTTTTGGAGTTTCTGCTTTTCAGATCTATTTTGGATCAGAAAATGTCACAACAGCAGGTGACGATGTTGACGTGCTGGTAGCCATGAATCCAGCGGCATTGATAACCAATCTTGGAGAACTCGTTCCCGGTGGGTTGATCATTGCAGATTCTGACGCGTTCACTGACAAGAATCTGGCAAGAGCAGGCTATGAGGAAAATCCTCTTGAAAACGGTTCTCTGGATGCATACCGGTTAATCTCAATCGGCATCACGAAGCGGGTTGTAGACACGGTTAAGGACTATGGCCTGAGTCACAAGTTTGCAGTCCGGTGCAAGAATATGTGGACGCTGGGTTTGACCATGTGGCTGTTTGATCGAAGCCGGGATGCAGCGATTGAAGGGCTCCGCAACAAGTTCTCGAAAACGCCGGAAATAGCTGAAGCGAATATTGCTGCGATCAATGCAGGTCACGCCTACGGTGAAACCGCAGAATTGCCATCTGGTGTTGAAGTCTACAAAGTTCCCCCGGCGGCTGTTGAACCTGGGCTGTATCGTAATACAACCGGTACAGAAGCTTTGGCTTACGGCATTCTTGCCGGTGGCAAGCTGGCAGATCTGCCAATCGTATTTGCGTCCTATCCAATTACTCCTGCCTCTGGTGTTCTGCATACCCTCTCACAGCAGAAACAATTCGAAGTGGTGACCTTTCAGGCTGAAGATGAAATAGCTGCTGTCTGTGCCGCTATTGGTGCATCCTTTGCTGGCTCTCTTGGTGTAACGTCGAGTTCTGGTCCGGGCATATCGCTTAAAGCCGAGGCGATTTCACTTGCCTGCGCAACGGAATTACCACTACTGATTATCAACACCCAGAGAGGTGGACCTTCAACCGGGCTCCCGACAAAAACGGAACAGTCAGATCTTTACCAATCCATTTTTGGTCGCCATGGTGATACCAGCCTGCCTGTTGTAGCAGCATCGAATTCCGTTGACTGTTTCGATGCAACTATCGAAGCCGTGCGTATTGCAACCAAGTACCGCACACCAGTCATCATGCTGAGTGATGGCTATATAGCAAACGCATCCGAACCCTGGCATGTACCCGACATCGATGACTATGAACCATTCCCGGTTGAATTTGAGACGAACCCCGAAGGTTTCAGTCCGGCAAACCGTGATTCGGATACACTGGCAAGGGTCTGGGCAAAACCAGGCACTCCTGGTCTCGAACATAGAATCGGCGGTATTGAGAAAGATTCAGTCACAGGTGACATCTCCTACGATGCCGATAATCATCAGAAGATGACGGATATCAGAAAGAACAAGATCGACGGTATCGAAAACGATATCCCCTTACAGGAAGTGGCAGTGGGAGATACCAGCGGCGATATTGCCGTTGTCGGATGGGGTTCAACCTATGGTGCAATCCACCAGGGAGTAAGCCGCTGTCGGGCTGAGGGTCTGGATGTATCGCATATTCACATTCGACACATGTGGCCCTTGCCAAAAAATCTGGAGGAACTGCTGTCAGGATACAAAGCCATCCTGGTGCCTGAAATGAATACAGGCCAACTGGTCAATATCATTCGGGCGCGCTATCTGATCGATGCACAAAGCCTGACCAAAACATCCGGGCAGCCCTTTAAGATTAGAGAGGTTGTAAACGCGATAAAAGAACAGTTGGAGAGAAGTAAATGAGTGCGGTGCAAAATACCTTAACACCGAAAGACTATGCCACCGATCAGGAAGTACGCTGGTGCCCTGGATGTGGTGACTATGCCATTTTGAAAACCATTCAGAAAATGATGCCCGAGCTCGATGTGCCAAAAGAGAACAGTGTCTTTGTCTCGGGTATCGGTTGTTCATCGCGATTCCCTTATTATATGGAGACATATGGATTCCACAGTATTCACGGTCGTGCTCCTGCAATTGCGACCGGCGTAAAGCTGGCCAATCCTGAATTGGATGTGTGGGTCGTGACAGGCGATGGTGACGGGCTCAGTATCGGTGGCAATCATATGATCCACATGCTGAGACGAAATGTGGATCTGAATGTCCTGCTGTTCAACAATGAAATTTATGGCCTGACCAAGGGGCAGTATTCACCCACATCGAAAGTGGGCACGCGATCTCCTTCGACGCCTGATGGCTCAGTGGATCTGCCTCTTTCACCATGCAGCCTTGCCATTGGTGCTGGTGGGGGCTTTATTGCCCGATCCATTGATACCGAGATGAAACACCTCTCTGCCATTTTAAAGCGGGCCCATAAACATCAGGGTACTTCTTTTGTGGAGATACTTCAGAACTGCCCGGTCTACAACGATGGCATATTTGAGCATGTAAGAGACAAGAAAGCAGGTGCTGAGAATCGGCTGATTCTTGAAACGGGCAAACCCATGTTATTCGGCAGGGACAATGAGAAGGGACTGTATCTGAATCCGAAGACATTCACGGTAGAAGTCGTCAAGCTGGGCGAAAACGGCATCACTGAAGAAGACATTATTGTTCATGATGAGTCCAATAAGGTGCTGGCGCAGTTGCTCGTTGAACTGAAAGCGCCGAACTACCCGGTACCTTTTGGCGTTATCTATCACATGCCCGCACAGGCATATATAGCTGACGTCTATTCCCAGCGTATAAAAGTACGTGAAACAAAAGGCCCGGCAGACCTGAATGCCTTGCTGCGAAGTGGTCATACCTGGACGGTAAAATAGCCTTATAAGCTGCCGGGTCCGAGAGACTACAGCCCGGCCGCTGCCTCCGCTCAATCAAATCTGGATACGAAGAGGACTTTCAGTCAGAAAGTCCTCTTCGGGTGGTTTCTACTGCCTGACGCTTCAGGATTCCCCTTCAGACTTCTGTTGTAACATTTCTGATCGTCGCCATCCGCGTAATTATTCATACCTTCATTTCCGTGAATTGTCCTGGGTCAAAATGAACTGCCATGGTTCGATTACAACGTGGAAATCAGCACGCAAAGCGAGTACCTTAACGAAATAAATGATGGGCCAGTGGCCCGATAAACGAGCCAGGCACGAGGGAACCATGACAGAATTCGAGAAACTGGAGAACACAGGCACAATTCCAGTACAGGAAAGACACAAGATTGAAGAGGCTGTATTGGAAGAATATATGCAGCAGAACGTTGAAGGCTATTCCGGAAAATTGACCATTGAGGAATTCGCAGGTGGCCAGTCCAATCCTACCTACAAATTAACATCCGACAGCGGTGAATACGTGCTTCGTCGAAAGCCACCCGGCAATCTGCTCAAGTCTGCCCATGCGGTCGACAGGGAATACAAGGTTATTACCGCACTCGGCAATACTAATGTGCCGACCGCCAGAACATTTGCAATGTGTGAAGATGAGTCCGTGATCGGCACCATGTTTTACATCATGGAATACCTGGATGGCCGGGTTATCTGGGACGCTAACGAAGGATCCTACTCGGCCCAGGAAAGAGGTGGATTCTGGGATTCAGCCAATGACGCCGTCGCGAAACTGCATCTTGTTGATTTTGAATCGGTTGGTTTGTCGGATTTTGGCAAACATACCGACTATATTCCCCGGCAGATCAAAAGGTGGACCGAACAGTACGAATATACAAGGACGATCGAGAATCCCTATATGGACAATCTTCTCGAATACCTGCCAAAGAATGTCCCGGACGATAAGTCCTGCAGTATTGTTCATGGAGATTTACAGATTGCAAATATGATGATGCACAAGGACAAGCCCGAAGTCATCGGTATCCTGGACTGGGAACTCAGCACCCTGGGCAGCCCCTTGTCGGATTTTGCCTATCTGTGCCGTCCCTATCGGGACGCCCTCAGAAATTCGAACCTTAAGGAACTGGGTATTCCCGAAGAGCAGGATTTTGTCGACACCTATTGCGAGAGAACAGGGCGCAGTGGAATCGACAACTGGGATTACTATCTTGCTTTTAATATGTTTCGTCTTGCGGCTATTCTGCAGGGTATTGCAAAGCGGGTTGTTGATGGCACTGCCGCAAGCAAACAGGCAGAAATTGCCGGTGCCGGTGCTTATAATATGTCAATGGTTGCCTGGGCCCAGATCGACAAGAGCGTCAATCTGGACGAATTACAACAATGACAATAAAAAAAAAGACACTAAAACAACAACACTAAAACAATAACAATAAAACAATAACAAGAAAGAGAGCTATCCATGAATCTACTGATTATCGGGGTTAGTCTGTTTGTATTGGTACATCTGTTACCTTCTGTTGTGCCATTGCGGGCCACGCTGTTTGAGAAGTTGGGTGAGGGCCCATACAAGGGTATCTATTCTCTGCTGGCGCTGACGGGATTAGGGTTGATGATATACGGCAAAGCCGTGGCAGATTTTGTCCCGGTTTACTCACCCCCAGGCTGGACACGTCAGGTCTCCTGGGTGGTCATGCTACCGGCGTTGATCATGATTACCGGCGCAAATGTACCCGGCAACATCAAACGGTTTACACCTCACCCGATGATGTGGGCCGTCTTTCTCTGGTCGGCAACGCATCTGGCCTCCAACGGTGATCAGGCCAGTATCATCCTGTTTGCCCCGCTGGGCGTTTTCGCGCTTATTCATATCGTCACGGCAAACGCCCGGGGTGCAGCACTTCAAACAGAGGTTCTGCCTGCCAAAGCGGACTTTAAGGTGATAGCGATCGGCATTGTCAGCTATGCTATTTTTGCCGGTCTTCATCCGTATATATTCAAGGTCTCTGCATTTTTCTAGGCGAAGACCGACAGTATTAGAAACCCTCTATATCCGGGTCAAGTTGCACGCCGAAGGTATTGAGCGCCATCGAAACCATGTTGTACTGCCCGCAGGTGAAAACAAGGTCCATCATCTGCTGATCGTTGAAGGTTTTGCTCAGGCCCGCCCAGGTCTCGTCCGATATGAAGGCATCCCCGTGCAGTTCATCTGCGGCTTTGATGAGCAGTGCATCGTGTTCCGACCAGCCAGCATCGGCGCCCTGCTTGATATTCTCGATCTCTTCATCGGACAACCCGCAGTCCCTGCCGATCACCACATGCTGCCCCCACTCATAACCAGACTGGCATAGCCAGCCGATACGCAGAATGGCAATCTCCCGGTCCCGTGCAGGGAGTGTAGATTTAGCCAGTACGTGATTGCCGAACACCAGCCAGCGTTTTGCCAGGTTCTCATGATTGGCCATGGTTCTGAATATATTGAGTACATTGCCTCTCATTTTCTGCCCTTTGAAAACGACATTCTGCGATTCGTTCCAGTCGTCTTCGTGAATGGGTTTGATTCTGGGTTTGGACAATCTCATTGATTACTCCGCTCGGTATTGTGAATAGGATATATAGATGGGTTATGCAACCGGCTATCGATAGGTTTGAGCACTATAAGAAATAAGAAGCGATAGTGCTATGATCCGATGGCAATTTAAGAAACGGCTGATGATTATAGTAAAAAATGTGAGGCTGTTTCTCCCTGGTAGAGTCGAATTGGAGTGAGTGAATATGAGGTTTATCATTTATGGTGCTGGCGGCATTGGTGGCACGATCGGCGCCAGGTTATTCCAGAGCGGCCGGGACGTTCTGCTGATTGCAAGGGGTAAGCACTATGAGGCGATCAAACGAAACGGTTTGACCCTTCGCACGCCACTTGAGACCTTGAATCAGCCCATCCCTGTTGTGAATCATCCCAGCCAGATTCAATTCAAGCCAGACGATGTTGTCTTTCTGACAATGAAATCACAGCATACCTGGGATGCCCTTCTTAGTTTGCGCGACTGCGCTGACTCAACAATACCCGTGGTCTGTTGTCAGAACGGAGTTGATAACGAGCGCATGGCGTTGCGATTATTCCGTAACGTATATGCGATGGTTGTGGTCGTTCCCTCGAATCACTTTGAACCGGGCGTCGTCGAATGTAATTCTGTAGAGAGTACCGGCATTCTGGATACGGGAAAATATCCCAGTGGCGTGGATGAACTGATTAAGGAGATTGCGGGACATCTTGAGGCTTCGAATATCAGTTCTAATGCCGACCCGAAACCTATGCGCTGGAAGTATCAGAAACTATTGCGAAATCTGAATAACTCCCTTCAGGCAATCTGTGAAATCAATGAAGCGACCCGGGATATCTCAGATGAGGTCCATGCCGAAGCCATTGCCGTCTACGAGGCGGCAGGTATCGACTATGCCACCGACGAGGAAGAAAGAAAGAGACGAGGCAATCTTCTGCGCATGAAACCGATTGATGGCCAGAAAAGGGTAGGCGGGTCCTCCTGGCAAAGCCTTAAAAACGCCAAGGGAGATATTGAGAGCGACTTTCTAAATGGTGAGATTGTCCTGCTTGGCAATCTTAATAATGTACCGACACCGGCTAACCAGGCGTTAACGATCCTGGCGTCTAAAGCGGCGAGAGAGGGTGCCGAACCGGGCGGCTTGAATGCAGATCTTATCCGCGATCTTATTCAGCGCCTGAAGCAGGATAATTAAAACGCACTGCTTTCAACTAATGGGTGGCAATAGCGTTTCAACCAGCTTAACCCAGTAGGTCGAGCCGATGGGCAGTACATCGTCGTTGAAGTCATATCCCGGGTTGTGAACTGTGCACGAACCCTTGCCATCGCCATTGCCGATCCAGATATAACAGCCGGGCTTTTCCTGCAACATAAAAGCAAAGTCTTCAGAACCCATGGCAGCTTTGGGATTCAGGTTGACCCTTTCTGCGCCGACTATTTGAGAGGCAACACTGGCGGCCACTTCAGTTTCGGTTTCTGTATTGACGGTGGGTGGGTATCGACGCTCGTAGAAAAATTCACTCGTTGCACCGTAAGCAGCCGAAATATCCGCTGCCATTTTTTGCATCGTGGTTTCCATCAGTGCCTGGACCTTCGGGGAGAATGAACGAGTGCAGCCACTGATTTCAATTTCGTTGGGAATGACATTAAAGGTATCACCACCGTGAAATTGCGTGATGCTGATTACCGCAGGTTGCTGGGGGTCGATAAAACGACTGACGATGCTCTGGTACGCTTCGATAACCTTGCTGCCAATGACGATGGGGTCGATGGTGAATTGCGGCATTGCAGCATGACCGCCTCTGCCAATAATCTTCACCTTGAAAATATCAAATGCCGCCATCATCGGGCCGGACTTAACAGCGAATGAACCGACCGGTAATCCGGGAATATTGTGCATACCGAACACAGACTCAACCGGATATTTCTCAAACAGCCCGTCTTCAATCATGGCGCGCCCGCCACCTTCATTTTCTTCTGCCGGTTGAAAGATCAGATGGACTGTCCCCTCGAATTCTGATTCTTCGATCAGATATTTTGCCGCGCCCAGCAGCATGGTGGTATGACCGTCATGACCACAGGCGTGCATCTTGCCCGGGTGTGTCGACTTGTGAGCAAAATCGTTTTCCTCCTGGATGGGGAGGGCATCAAGATCAGCCCGGAGGCCAATCGACCTATTACCGCGGCCTTTTTTTATGGTGCCAACGACACCCGTCCCGGCAATGCCCGTTTCGACCTCGACACCGAAGCTCGCCAATTTCTCAGCGACGAGTTGTGCGGTGCGATGTTCCTCGAAGGCTATTTCAGGATGGGCATGAATATCCCGCCGCCATAGCGTCATGTCTTCTTTGTCGTCTTCAAGGGAGGGGATCAGGTTCATTCAGTACATTCTTATAGTCAGGATCTGGAATAGATCAATGTAAGGGGTTACAGGGTTGAATGCAATTCGGATCGTTCATATTCAGCCTGATTGCAGTTTATGTACATGAACTGCGATATTAGTGACATGAGGATCTGCCTCGTTCATCTCGTCCAGCGACGATTGCAGCCTGAGGAGGTATTCAAGGTTTGATCCGCTGGGTCCCTTTGACCTCACAATTTGTGCGGCAATATTCTCATGGGATGCTTCACCCAGATAATTGGGATTGGATTTCGTTGCCTGATAGGTCACGCCCGTGGCGTTGCTGCCATCTTTGAACTGTAGCGGGAGTTCGAGTCTTGAATAACCGCCTTTCTCCCGGTAGTCCAGGTTCTCCATAATCTCATGGTGTGAATCCGGGTCCAGTCGATAGGCCATACCCCAGCAGCGATCATCAATGGCTTCGATTAATGTCACCACTCTGCCGGGTGAGCCTGGTATGCCCCGGTGGTCGGTCGACCCTTGCCAGAACCGGCGGGACCAGCCGTCGATATAGGCTGATTGTTTTTCCACGTAGTGGAAGTCGGCTTTCCAGATTAAAGAACCGTAGCCGAATATCCAGATGCCGGATTTATCTCGTGACACGATCGTTATGATCCCGTACGTGGTCGACGACTTCAAGAATGCCGTCTTCATCGTGACGGCCGCAGACTAGGTTCGCTGCTGCCTTAAGCTCGGCATTGCCATTGCCCATGGCAACCCCGATGCCCGCCGCCTGCACCATAGCCATATCGTTTAGCTGATCGCCAACGGCGCAGATGTTTTCAGCTTTAATCGCACCAAGGCTGGTATCACTGGTGAGATAGTCGGCAAGATGACTCAGGCCGTGCCACTTGGTGACCTGGTTCAGGGTAATTTCGCAATAGTGGAATGCGGTCTTCAGATGCGGCACGATTACCGTACTGAAACGATTGGCGTTTGCGCTATGCAGTTGTCTTTCGAATTCTCGCAGGTTCTCTTCCCTGTCGAATGCGCCGAGTACAAGGTAATGGTCATCCTGCTCAACCAGGTCGGCGCTCGATGAATACTCGGCATTTTCGGCATGGTAAGTCTTAACCTGATCATTCCAGGGAATAGTCCCGTCGATGACGAAGTCAGATCCGCCATGGGTATGCGAATCTCTCTGCGCCGAAAGAGAGAGGCCAAGGCTTCTTGCCAGTGATACCACGCTCTTCAGTTCCATCTTTGAGAACGTCGATTGGGTCAGGGTGTTCTGAAGCCGGTTCTTGACCAGGGCACCACCGTTGCAGACAACACAGACATCGAAACCAAGATTCGTCATCACATAGCGGGTGGTGCGGTATCTTCTGCCGGTTGCGATAACCACTTCCACGCCATCGCGATGGATGTCCTCGAGTGCTTCGCGTGTCGCGGGTGAAATCGCGTGATTGTCGAGTGCCAGGGTGCCATCAAGATCCAGTGCGATCAGCTTGATGACTTCGCTCATAGGCTATCCTTTTAACTGCCCATTCTGTACCGTAATTTAACAACAAATACGTCCACGAGGCGATCTGTCCATGAATCACGTAGCAGATTGTCAAAGTCTTCGTGGGGCATGCTGTCGACATTTGAACCACGGGTGTAGACAACAAACAGATCTGAAAGGGGGGCAATTTCCCAGCGGTATCTTGCCTGGAAGGTCAGACGGCTGATGGAGAAGTCCCTTGCCTTGTCACCTGGCCCGAACTCGACTCGCTGAAGTTCGCCGTCACCAGCGGGAATCTCCCATCGCCTGTCTTCGAATGCCTTGATCCCCGCCCATTGTGCGGTAACTCTGAACTGCTGTTTGGCAGACAGAAATACATCCATTTCAATCTCGGGACGCCAGTTTTCAGCATCAAAGGTCGTCATCTTGCGACCGCTGTAGTGCAGCAGCCAACCCTGCTTGTCTTCGTATCGCATGCGGGTGATCAGGGCGAATCGATCAGTGGGTCGCCAGGCGAGTTCAAGATCATAGTCGATGCTGTAGCCGCCAATGTCTTCTTTCTTGTAGAAGAGTCCGGCACCTGCCATCAACTTGCGTGATCGGTCGGTGCGAAAACGCCCGCCTATCTGCCAGCGATCTTCGACTCGAAAGTCGGCCTCTTCGCTTTCTCTGTCTTCCCACTTTTCAGGAAAGTACCTGAGCTGATAGTACATGGAATTGTTGTTGAAAAACTCCATGTCCTGGGAGAAGAAGATACCGGTGCCGGTTGATCGGTGATCAGTATTATATTTTTGGACCAGATTGAAACCTGTATAACGCGATTTGAATTGCTTGAGTGAACTGTTGTTACGGTTATAGGAATAACTGACGCCAATGCTGTCATTTCGCCGAAGAAAACCGAGATCGTTGATATCCAGTTCGTCATCAAAGTACTCAAAGGCCAGCTCATGCCTGCTCCCTCTGGTTGGGGTATAGGTGATATCGACAAATCCTCCCGCGCCGTTGACATCGTCCACATCCGAGAACAGCAACTGCGCATCGGTATTCCACACGCCGTCTCTTGAAAGATAGTGACCATCCATGCCATGCACCATGGCATCTTCCTGTGGATGACTTACCAGGGTTGAAATCCAGCCGAGGGAACGGCGTGCGCCGGTACTTGTATCTTCGTATAGAAATCGTGCGACGCCGAAGTCTCTGCCATCCTGCGTCATCATCACTTCGGTGCCATCAATTTCACCGGTTAGTTTTGTATCGTCTTCCATGGCAGTGAGGATGCCGTAGCGAAAATTGTCCTGTTGTCCGGTTATTTTTACCGCTCCGGCCAGTTCACTGGGCTGATTGGCCTCGAGATCGGTTAATTCAAAATCATCATTTTCAAAACTCTTCGGCGCGCTACCAATACGACGAGTGTTAACAACGGTCGTTGGCGACCCCCGGCTGAATCGACCTTGTCTTGCCCGGGGAGTTGTCACGAATATTTCCTGACCCTCGAGGAAGAAGGCTCGCTTCTCAGGATAGAAGGTTTCAAATGAACTGAGATTAACGACAACATTATCGGATTCAACATTACCGAAATCGGGGTTCACCGTTGCGGTTAGCTGCATATTGGTTGACGGTCGCCAGAAGAAATCGAAACCGGCCTTGTAGCTGTCGTTGTGATCAACCGCGACATTGTTATAGGTGCTGGCGGCAAATGGGTAAAGCGCAAACTGCTGTTTGGGGTTGATGCTTTCCAGTTCTATTTTCTGTAGTCGCGACAGAAACACCCCTTCTCTACGGGAGAGGGGCGGGTATGCCCATCGCTCATTCACATGGGCAACCGAGCGGGTGATGCTGTAGCCCATCTCTCGGGTATTGGAGTGGGTATCCGGCATCGACATGATTGACCAGGGAATAAAGTATTCAGCAGACCAGCCTTCGTCATGTTCTGCTGCGGCTCCACGCCAGGCGCCATCCCATTGATTTGAATATTGCCGTTCCGGCATAACAGTGCCGTCGCCGACGGTACCACCCAGGTTGACGCTGAACCAGTAGGCATAGAGACCTTCGCCGCTTGGGTCGATGGTGATGGAGATGCCGTCCCGGGAGATAAACTGATCCCTTGAGCTGAGCCTTGAGATGAGCTGGTCTTTGTCCTGCTCGTTCCAGACGCCTATATAGAGACCCTTGTCTGTATAGAAAAAGTGAGTTCTGGTTTCTTTTGGCGCTTTGGTCAAGGTATCCGGGTCGACGATAACCATCTCATCCCTGATGGGGAGCGTTTGCCAGATTGCTTCATCCAGCACGCCGTCGACGTTGATGTCGACATCCGTCTCGTTAACTCGGGTAATTTTGATTGTATCTTCAACAGCGTTTTTTGAATTGTTCGCCGCACCTGCGTGCAACGAGAGCCCCATAAATACTGTGAATAGGGTAACAAAGTCTCTTAACTTCAAAGTGGGTTAAATCTCTTCCTGGTTGCTGAATTTCAAGTGTAGATCGTATATCTAGACACACCAGATACCGACTGATTCTGGTGGGAGGGGAACGACCCTCGGCATTCGAGCTTGTGATTTTGTGGACGGCTGGTTAACGTCTTGGATCAGCGTTCTTTCTTATTACACGAATGGCGCGAATATTACTTGAAAATGAAGTTATAAGCTATTGAAAATTAAAGAAGTGGTCGGAAATTTTTACCAGAGCAGCGGATTGAAAGTTATCAACACGCTAGCCCGGTTTGGAAACTACGATTTGAAGCGGGATATCCACTACGGCGACAAGATCCGTAATCGCCTGGACTATTATCTGGCTGATGGTGATCCCCATCGACCCACCGTGGTTTTTTTCTATGGCGGCAACTGGCGAAGCGGTAATAAGCATGACTACCGGTTTGTTGCTGATACGCTGGTCAACCATGGCTACAACGTCGTTGTTCCCGATTATCGTTTATACCCGATCGTGCGATTTGCACAGATCCAGGAAGATACAGTTAAAGCAGTACACTGGGCACTTGACAATATTCCCACTGAACAGCCGATCTATATTATGGGGCATTCCGCCGGAGCGCAGCTTGGCGCCTTGCTTTGCCTGAATAAATCCCTGCTGGCTCGACACCCCGACGTAGACGAGAGAATCCGGGGATTCGTGGGCATGGCAGGCCCTTATGACTTCTACCCATTTACAGAAGACGATCACTGGGATCTCTTCTCGCCGGAAGAGACCTATCCCGAATCTCAGGCCGTGAACTACGTACGCCCGGACGCGCCGCCCATGTACCTACTCCACGGCGAAACCGATATGAGGGTCCGCAGGGGGCACTCGAAGAGCCTGATGGAGAAACTCCACGCGGTCGGTGGCAGGGCAGCGAGAGAAGTCTATTCCGAGACAGGCCATGTAGACATTATTCTTGGCTTTACCCAATTACACCGGCGCAGTAGCCCTGTCATTAAAGATATAATAGAGTTCCTATCTGATACCCGGGTAGCAATAGACAAACAACCGGTAACCTATACAGTTTAAATTCCAATCAGGAGATAAAGTAATGGCGATAAGTGAATCCACCACAGAAGAATTGTTAGTAGAACAGAAGGGCAATATTGCGATTTTCACGCTCAATCGCCCTGAACGTCTGAACGCGATTAGCAGGGATATGTTGCAGGAGCTGTCTGCAAAGATGGTGGAAGCCAATAAAGACCCGGAGATTCGCTGTATTATTCTGACCGGTGCCGGTCGCGGATTCTGCGCCGGGCTGGACCTGGTTGATGTGGGCCAGGGCGGCATCGGCAGCTCGTCAGGCGAGGACAAGGGCAGCAACAAACCACCCAAGCAGTTGTTCGACTTGCGGGAAGCACCCATCACCGTCATGTGGAATATCGACACCCCCATTGTCTGTGCACTAAACGGCGCCGCCGCAGGATACGGCATGGACATTACGCTCTTATGCGACATCCGCATCTCGGCAGAGTCCGGTAAAATGGCCGCTGTTACCGCCAAACGAAATGTCGTCCCTGAAAGCGGCGGCACCTGGCTGCTGCCAAGACTGATCGGCTGGGCAAAAGCATCCGAACTCTACTATCGCGGCAGAGTCGTCGACGCCGAGGAAAGTCTTGAAATCGGACTGGTCAATGCTGTTGTCCCTGACGACAAGTTAATGGAGACCGCCATGGAGTGGGCAACTGATATTGCAGAAAACGCACCGCTCGCTGTTCAGACAACCAAACGCATGATGCGTATGGGACTCGAAGAATCCTACAACACCTCCGTCGACCACCTGATGGTGCACTTAGGCGGCATGTTCGGCAGCGAAGACTTCAAAGAAGGCGTGCAGGCATTCCTCGAAAGACGCAAGCCAAACTTCACCGGTCGCTAGATTCAACCGTACCTTTAAAGCAAGACACTGGCCGTGATACTCGAGATTGAAGTACCCGGCCAGGGCTTGCACGACATCACCGACACGGTCAACCAGGAGATTGCCCGAAGCAACACAACAGAAGGCCTCTGTACGCTTTTCATCCAACACACCTCTGCCAGCCTGTTGGTCCAGGAAAACTACGACCCCTCCGCAAAACGCGACCTTGAAAACTGGATGAACCGTCTGGTTCCCGAACACGATCCCCTCTATACCCATACCCTCGAAGGTGCTGATGATATGCCTGCTCACATCAAGGCAGCGCTGACTGCCAGTAGTTTGTCTATTCCCGTCATTGATCACAGGCTTGCGCTTGGGACGTGGCAGGGGGTGTTTTTGTGGGAGCATAGGTGGTTTGTTGGGAAGAGAAGGGTGGTGGTGTATTTGGGGGGTGGTTAGTTTTTGATCAGTTTGATGTTATTTTGAAATAGAATTGGGTGTCCTCGACTCTTCGGTGAATTGTTGGGTGTCCAGTTTTGTCTGTAGAAATAGTCATTGGAAGTTGAATGCGCGATATTGCGTTGTTACAGTTCCGTGTTATCGTCGGGGTAGGGTACAAATCTTGTCAGTAGATGTTAGGTGCTTGGAATGATTGTTGTAAGCATAATCTTATCACTGCTAACGCTGGTTGGATTCGCATGTATGATATGGATTCCAATTCGACTTCTAAATCTCACTAAAAGTCATCAGAGTTTCAACGACTCTATCTGGAGGAGTGCGGGTGTACCCCGTCAGCACCATGTGGACCAATTAGCCTGATTGCCTAAGAGACACTT
>CAZJRI010000072.1:20947-25891 GCA_964548025.1 uncultured Pseudomonadales bacterium | reverse complement strand
CTCGCGGATGCGCTTGATGCACTTATTGCTGGCAGCAGCGTGACAGTTGCACAGGTCGATGCACCGGGATGCCTGGTTAATTTCCCGGAGAGAGATAATCGGGTAGAACATGCAAAGATCTCGTATCACGATACCATCGCACCAATTCTCGAAGAACGGTGTGTCTCCTGTCATCAGGAAGGCGGCATCGGTCCCTGGGCGATGAGCAGCTACGAGATGGTCAAGGGTTTCGCGCCGATGATGCGAGAGGTCATCCGTACCGATCGAATGCCACCCTGGCATTCAGATCCAAATATCGGGCACTTTCTGAAAGACAAGAGCCTGACCCCTGATGAAATCAAAACACTGGTACACTGGATTGAAGCTGGCGCACCGAGGGGTGAAGGGCCCGATCCGTTGTTGGTTGAACGCCCGCCAATCGAAGACTGGCCGCTCGGACCACCGGATCTTGTATTAGATGTTCCTGCTTTTGAAGTACCGGCAACCGGTGTTGTCGACTACCAGCGACCTGCCATCGAAAACCCGTTGACCGAACCTAAATGGCTGCGAGCGACGACAGTCAAAGTGGGTTCACGAGAATCCGTGCATCACGTATTAACCGGACATTTAAAAGAGATGCCTGCGGATGGGAAGAGCAATGAAAGCAAATGGGGGGCATCTGTTGGGGGCTACGCTGTTGGCGCCGAATCCACTATCGCGAGGAAAGATGTTGGGACATTGATACCCGCTGGCGGTGCAATTGGATTTCAGATGCACTACACACCATTTGGCAAGTCAGTAACAGACAAGACTCAACTTGGCCTCTACTTTTATGATGAAGCACCTGAAAAGCTTCTACGCCAATCTACCATTCTCGATGTGTCGATCAATATACCTCCGGAAACGGCGCGACATAATGAAGTTGCCTATCTTGAATTTCCCAAGGACGCGATTCTCTATTTCGCATTCCCTCATGCCCACTACAGAGGACAATCATCGACATTGGCAATTCAATATCCCGATGGCAAAGAAGAGCTTCTGTTATCTTTACCAAGATATGATTTCAACTGGCAGCGCGCATACGAATTCGAAGAACCTGTCGATATACCTGCCGGTTCCAAGCTGATAGCAAGGTACGAGTACGACAATTCTAAACAGAACGTTGCAAATCCTGACTCATCCATTGAGATCTTTTGGGGTGAACAGTCATTCGAAGAAATGTTATTTACTGCAATTAGCTATCGCTGGAAGGACGAGACCAGTTCAGATCTCAAAGAAAGCTATCAAGCCCTGCTTGGCAAAGGTCGCCTGTTCGGTATGCTGGATGACAACATTGACGATGTCCTTGAGAAAAGTGAGTTGAAGGGAGGGCCCGGTAAACGGCTGGCGAGGAACTTCGATAAACTTGATCGTAATGAAGACGGCAGGCTAACCCGCGAGGAATATTCTGCAATCTTCGTCGCATCGACCCAGGGAGATTAATCAAAGGTCCGGGCCGGGTTAAACCGGCCCCGGTCATTATGATTCCCTTGCAATCAACGCCTTGACGTCGTCAACGTTTGCAGAGAGAACCGTTTTTCTCGTCTCGAGTCCTTCCAGTGCATTCAGCGTCGGATGATCCACTTTCGTGCCAGGTAATGCTTTGACCATCACCTCTTCAAACTTCGCAGGATGCGCTGTCGCCAGGCTCAGCAATGGAACCGACTCATCCCGATAGTGATCTGCCACAGCCAGACCTACTGCGGTATGCGGGTCGGCGATGTAATTGTACTTCTCATGGTACTTCCTGATTGTTGATATTGTCTCTTCGTTATCAACCGAAGCCGCGAGAAAATCATCATCAAAGCTGGCTGAGTTGAATCTCATCTCTGCCTTGCCACAATTCGCGAAACTCTCCATGAATTCTCTCAATTTGCCCGAATCCTGATTGCATTTGTAGTAAAGGTACCGCTCAAAATTACTGGCTACCTGAATATCCATTGCCGGGCTATGTGTGAAGTTCACACTGCCACGCTCGTAGATACCCGTATTGAAAAAGCGAGATAGAATATCGTTACTATTGGTTGCAAGGATGAGCTTTCGAATCGGCAACCCCATTTGCTTGGCAACATACCCCGCAAAAATATCGCCAAAGTTACCTGTTGGTACGCAAACATCAAACTGGTCAGGTTGTCCCAGTTGATTGAAGGCAGAGAAATAATAAACAACCTGCGCCAGCACCCGTGTCCAGTTCACTGAATTAACTGATGCGAGATTGTATTTCTCTTTAAAGGGCAGATCAGAAAACACCGACTTCATTAACGCCTGACAATCATCGAAGCTGCCTTCAATGCCAACGTTGTGCACATTCGCATCAAGAACTGACGTCATCTGCTTTTCCTGGGTTGGGCTGGTTTTCCCTTCCGGAAACATAATGAAGATATTGATATTGTCTTTACCCCGAACGCCCGCTATAGCTGCACTACCTGTATCACCACTGGTCGCGCCAAGAATGTTTACGGTGATATTTCTCTCATCGAGAATATGTTCAAAAACGTTGCCAAGAAACTGAAGCGCTACATCTTTGAAGGCAAGGGTAGGACCATGAAACAACTCCAGAATATTGGTATCGCCAACCGTCTGGATCGGGGTTATATCGGGATGATCAAAAGTCGAATAGCTTCGGTCAATAATCTCAACCAGCTTGCCCTCATCAAAGTCATCCATATACCGCGACATTATTTCAAACGCCAGTGCCTGATAGGAGAGATCACTCCAGCTATCCAATAGCGAACTGATATCAGGAAATGATTCAGGTAATAACAATCCACCATCTGGGGCAAGGCCCATGAGAACAGCGTCCTTGAAACTGACGCCGCTTGTTCCGCCTCTTGTGCTCTTGTATCTCATGGTTTTCTGCTTCAGAAAAGAGCAGATTATAGAGAGGTTAGTAGTTCAATCAAATTCCAATCTGGCATTCAATCTATAACTTCAAACTACCAGTCGCAGGGCGACTAGATTGGCCTGCCTCCATATTTACTCACCGGTTTGGTGGGTGGATCGGCGGTTACATTCATATCCACCTCCTGAATCGACCCTCCGTTTCTGAGAAACAACTCGATATCAGATTCAAGCACATCACGAATTCTCTTCTTTGCATTCATCGTACAAACAGATTCTTCGTCGTCCTTGATCAATTTTGGACTGCTCTTGGCCATTAGTAACTCCCTACTACACTAATAAGAACTAAGCTATTTAGAACTAAGCTAACAAGACACGCCATCAGTCAATCGCGATACTTTAGTTATTTATAGTCCAAGTTCTCGAGAGGTCAATGCAAAAAAAAGGGCGTGATACGCCCTTTTTCGCCCATATTTGAAGAACCAGTGTTCTTATAAGTGAATCACACAGCTTCGCTGCCGGTTTCGCCGGTACGAATCCTGATTACATCATCCAGCGTTGCGACGAAGATCTTTCCATCGCCAACTTTTCCAGTATTTGCAGCATTACTGATCGCCTCGATCACAGCATCAAGACTTTCATCGGCAATTGCGACTTCGATCTTAACCTTCGGCAGAAAGTCGATGACGTATTCAGCACCCCGGTATAACTCGGTATGGCCTTTCTGACGACCAAAACCCTTCACTTCGGTAACGGTCATGCCTTGCACGGAGATTTCTGACAACGCTTCTCTCACGTCATCAAGTTTGAAAGGCTTGATTATTGCTGTGACTAATTTCATGTGTCTTCCCCTTGTTCAGGATTGCCTTTTTTGTATATGGCAATTTATCTAAATTACAAACTCTTTCCAATGGCTAATACAACCCTTGATTCACAAACATCACCACCACCGAAACAATCGGTATTGGAAAGGTCAGTGTCATACCAGGTTAGCGAGAAGTCCAGATCCTCAAAACTCCTGGACAAACCGATAGAGTAATCGTTGTAGTCTGGTGTACCAAATAGCGCATTATCGTCTATCGACTGATCTCCATAATGGAGGGCCAGACCAAAATCATTTGGTAGCGATAGCTCATAGTCAACGTAGAAATAGGTGGCTGTATCCGACTCAAAGAAGAAGTCCGGAGAGTAATTCACCCCAACCGTGAAACCCGCTGCAGAAATACTGCCATAAACCTCATTAAACGTACTATCTGGATTACCGCCTTGCGCGTCATCCGGATACTCATAGTGAAGTACGCCGATATCGTAACTCACGTTCTCTGTGAAACTGCCGCCATAGCCAGCGTAAACGTCTATTTCAATTGATCCGTCAAAATTAACATTTGAAGCCCAGATACCCGCGTATAGCCCGCTATCTGCTTCAATATCGAATCCGCCCTGTATCGCCGCATTCTCGCTAGTCTGGGAAATACCTCGATAAACATAGTCTGTTGCTATGCTCACGTTGCCACTCACTTCCGCACTTGAAACCGATCCAAGGCACAAAAGCAGGCTACCAGTAAAAACCACAATTCCCAATTTCTTCATTACTTTCTCCTTACGTTAATAACTTCCTGCCGCTCCAAATAATCGATCTCGATGCTATTTATATCCAATCATCACGGCTCAATGGTCCCTAATCTAGAGCATTGAACATGCCAAGTTACGAAATCATCAATAAATCAATCAGTTAGGCGCTTCGCGGCTTAAAAAAAACGCAACCGATAGCACTAGAATAGTGCACGTATCCATTTTGTGAGCCAGCTGGGTGCACTTTTTTGGGGATTGCACACCAATTTGTCCTACATCAAGAAAAGAGTCGGCTTACATCTGCGGTGAGAAATCATGGTTTAAATGACAACCCAGTGATCGATTATGGTCATGTAAATTATTAAGGGGAGTTCTATCGTATGCCCGTTGCGGTTACCTATTCCCGGGCACAAATCGGCATTGATGCCCCATTGGTTACAGTTGAAGCAGATATCTCTGCCGGTTTGCCCCAGACGTTGATTGTAGGACTACCAGAAACAGCAGTCAGAGAAA
>CAZJRI010000072.1:0-20937 GCA_964548025.1 uncultured Pseudomonadales bacterium | reverse complement strand
CTATGCGGATATCCGGGACCTTGAACCATGTCTAGAAACAGCAGTCAGAGAAAGCAAAGACAGGGTAAAAGCCGCCATCGTGAACAGTGGATTTGATATGCCACTTCGGAGAGTCACGATCAACCTTGCCCCTGCCGATCTCCCTAAACAGGGCGGCAGATATGATCTCGCCATTGCGCTTTCAATACTCGGCGCCAGCAGGCAATTGCCGATTGAGAATCTCAGCAGATATGAAATGCTTGGCGAGTTGGCGCTTGATGGCAGTCTACGGTCAGTAAACGGAGTATTACCGGCAACCATCAAGAATACGTCCAGTGAAAGAACAATTATCGTCCCCGAATCCAACGGGGAAGAAGCTGCTCTTGCTCACAGTGATAAAACCCTAACGGCGACCAGTCTGTTCAATGTTGTTGAGTTTCTGAGAGAAAAGATTCCCTGTCTTAAAACACCCAGGCAGGATGACAACAAATTAATACCTCAACCGACAGGCCTTCTGTCTGACATCCGCGGTCAGCATCTTGCCAAAAGGGCACTCACCATCGCTGCCGCCGGGGCTCACAATATACTTTTTGTTGGCCCTCCCGGTACGGGTAAAACCATGCTGGCGAGCAGACTCGCAGGCCTTCTGCCACCCATGAGCATCGATGAATCTCTGGAAGTAGCCTCAATCCTGTCCATTTCGAAGTACTCATTCGATATTGCAAGCTGGGGTCAAAGACCATTTCGTTCGCCCCACCACACGGCTTCTGCGGTTGCACTCGTCGGCGGCAGCAATCCACCGATGCCAGGTGAGATTTCTCTCGCTCATCTCGGCGTTTTGTTTCTGGATGAATTACCGGAGTACTCAAGGCATGTTCTCGAAGTGCTGAGGGAGCCACTTGAATCAGGAAAGATCGTCATCAGCCGGGCTAAACAACAGGTGACCTATCCATCCAGATTCCAACTGGTCTCCGCAATGAATCCATGCCCCTGCGGCTACTATGGAGACGAAACTGGCCGATGCAACTGCACCCTGGATCGGGTTGAAAAATATCGCAATAAGATCTCCGGTCCATTGATGGATCGAATCGATTTGCATGTGGACGTTCCTTCTCTGCCTATCGGCGCGCTCTCTGATCCTGAATTCAAGCAGGATGATCGACAACATTTTGAAACTATCGAATTGATCGCCGCCTCACAGGCGCGAATGAAAAAAAGATCAGGCAAGCTGAACGCACACCTGAGCAGCAAAGACACCGAACAATACTGCGATTTATTAAAGAATGATCAACGCCTGCTGGACAATGCCATGCAGAAACTCGGGCTCTCGGCCCGGGGCTATTACAAAATCCTGAAGATTGCCCGTACGATTGCTGATCTCGATGATCAGGATCATGTAAGTACACATCATCTAACGGAAGCACTGGGGTACCGAAGACTCGACCGATACCAGACCCATAATTTTTGATCAGTATTTTTCAGATCTATGACTATCTGATCATACCAACCATGTAATCGACGATGGCCTTTATATCTTCATCGGAACACGCAAAACACATACCTTTGGGTGGCATACCCGGCGGCAGCCCCTCGATTGAATTCTGATACAAGGTATCCATACCTTCAGCTATGCGCACTTCCCATGATGCAGCATCCCCAAGCCTCGGTGCACCGGCAACACCAATCTCATGGCAGGTCGCGCATATCTTATTATAATTCTCTTCCGCCAAATCGGGTGATGCCGACCGGCTAATCTCGTCTTCCGCAACCGCATTACCAGTCCCAATCCAAACTGATATCACTAGTAAAACAAACTTCTTCACAACAACTTCTTCCTTACAGGTGACTCAATTGCGGTCTGGATTAATTGATATTACTCCAACCGGCATCTTCAAATTCACGAAACTGAAATACATTTGAAGTACCAGCCTCGACAACAGATTGTTCTGAAACCAGCGTGAGAACCGCCCTGTCCCTGAACTCGGAAAGAGAATCTGATCCTACGTTAACCATTGTGCTTCGTAATTTATAAAGCGTCGTATCCAGTACATCGGCCAGAGGTCCCACCAGGGGAACGTATGCATCGACCCCTTCTTCGAACATCATCTTTCTGGTGCTCATTCCGTCATCGTATCGCTGCCAGTTTTGTGCACGTATGGTACCTTCACCCCAATAGGGTTTATACATCTGCCCATTGATCGAAGTTTTTGGCGTTGGGCTTTCTTCTGTCATCGCAAAGTATCGACCCATCATCACAAAATCTGCACCGATCGCCAGCGCAATGACGATCTGGGTATCATTGGCAAGACCACCATCGGAGCACAACGGGATGTATCTGCCGGTTTCCCGATGATATTCATCGCGGCGTTTAACCACCTCAAGCAGTGCTGAGGCCTGTCCGCGACCCACGCCTTTTTGCTCTCTTGTTATGCAGATTGAACCCCCTCCAATACCGACTTTGATAAAGTCCACACCGCCTTCTTCAACCAGAAAATCGAACCCTTCAGCCGAAACAACATTTCCCCCGCCTACGACAACTTCGGCACCGAAGTTTTCCCTGATCCACTTGATGCCTTCAAGTTGATATTCTGAGTAGCCATCTGATGAATCGAAACAAAGCGCATCTGCACCTGCTGCCAGAAGCGCAGGAACCCGGTCCATATAATCATGAGTATTAATGGCCGCCCCTACACACAAGCGCTTCGATTCATCCAACATCTCCATCGGATGTCGGCGATGATCAACATAGTCTTTCTTGAAAACCAGCGCCGTCAGACAATCATTGTCATCAACTATGGGCAGGCATTCTTTTTTATGTTTGTGTAGTAACTGATTGGCCTCTTTGAGGCTGATACCTTCCTTGCCGTGAATAACATCTTCGAATGGTGTCATATGTTCGCCAACTGAACGTTCAAGATCATCCTCAAATTCCCAGAAATCCTGATCTGTGATAATCCCCAGCAGACATCCCGTCGCTGTCCCGTCATCTGTCACTGGCACCGTGGAGTGGCCGGTTTTTTTCATCAACTCAATAACCTCCGAAAGCGAGGTATCTATCGTGGTATTCGAGTCACTCTGCACAAATCCTGCTTTATGGGATTTAACCTGGCGAACCATTTCCACCTGACTCGAAATGGGTTGAGAACAGAAAATAAAGCCCAGGCCACCCTGTCTCGCAAGTGCAATCGATAACTGAGTACCAGAAACCGATTGCATACAGGCTGACACCACTGGGCTGTTAATCTTGAGCCGCGGCAGACCATTTTGTTCAACAGACGAGATTGGCGTACTCAAATCAACGTTGTCAGCCTGCTGACCTTTGCGTGTCAGTCGGGGAATCAAAAGGTATTCCGAAAAGGTGCGGGAAATATCGTTTAATATGGTCGCCATTGTGAACTCCAAAAAAGGTCTGTGCAGAAAAGGCTGCTCTGCATACTTAAAAGAGGTTTATAGAAGATAAGTTGGGCAGGCGAGAAAGGAAGTCCAGAATAACAACCAGAATTAATACCGGGTAATACTAATAATTCGTCTGATTTCGCCATGGCGAATTCTAGTTGAAACGATTACGTGATTCAACGCGCCGGAGGGAATGAAACCTTCAAAACAGGTCCCTTTATCCTTATTTGGGTGCAGTTTGACTCAGGAGCAGGCAAACACCCCGGACCTTGAAATCTTTCTTAGTTTAGATAGTTTGATAATATTATTAATTAATAACATTAATTTTTCTTGATAAACTATTGATAATAGTATGAATTCTCGTAAGATACACTTATTCACACGGTACGGAATTCCATTCCAGCAAGATATGAACAAGTCTGAACTCATCAAGCGTATGTCCGAACGGCTGGATCAACTCACCAGTCGAGATGTAGACCTGGCAGTGCATACCATCATAGAAATCATGTCTGACAGTCTGGCTTCCGGTGAACGAATAGAGATTCGTGGATTTGGGACCTTTTCAAACCACTATCGAAAACCACGAAGCGTCAGAAACCCGAAAACCGGTGAAGTAGGAATCCACAAACCAGGCAAGTATGTACCTCACTTCAAGCCAGGTAAGGACCTGAAGCGCCGTGTTGATGAGTCTCGCGAACAGGATAATTCGTTACCAGCATCCGGATTAAACCCGCCAATCGCATCGATCTGATTCCTATTAACAGGTAGCATGTTTCTTTTTGTTGCCAGGTAAGCTCTATGTGGGTCCATCATCAACGAGTTTCAGCTAAGAAACCGCTGCTATGGATCCTGCTGATCTTCTTACCGATCAACCTCCATGCTGCTGATTGCAATCGCGGCACACTCGACAATCGATATTGCGATCGGGACAAGAACCTGCTTGCAGATGTCCCGATAGAATCCGACGACAGACTTCAGCCTCGAACCCTGATATTTGCCTATACACCCGTTGAGGATCCCTCTGTCTACAGGGATGTCTGGTCCGAGTTTCTCGACTATCTTTCAAAGAAAACCGGGCGTCGGGTCGTTTTTTTTCCAGTCCAGTCGAATGCAGCACAAATCGAGGCAATGCGTTCCGGGCGGTTACATGTAGCGGGTTTCAATACCGGTTCGACACCTCTGGCTGTGAATTGTGCGGGTTTCATACCGTTCGCCATGATGGCTTCAAAAGAAGGCAGTTTCGGTTACGAAATGGAGATCGTGACATATCCCGATAGTGGGATTCATAAGGTTACTGATCTCAAGGGTCATACCATCGCCTTCTCATCCCCGACCTCGAACTCCGGGTTCAAAGCACCCACTGCAATCCTGGCTTCTGAGTTCAGTATGCAGAAGGGGCGCGACTACGATTCAATTTTCTCCGGCAAGCATGACAATACTTTGCTGGGCGTTGTCAATCGTGATTATATTGCCGGGGCAATGGCAAATACGGTTAAGACCAGAATGATCGCCAGGGGCGTCGTTGAACCATCATCAATCCGGGTTTTGTACACTTCAGCGACTTTTCCCACCACCGCCTTTGGATATGCCTACAATCTTGATCCTGAACTTGCAAAAAATATTCAGCAGGCATTCATCACTTTTGACTGGGAAGGTACCCGTCTGCTGGCGGAATTCGAAAAGTCAGGCGAAGAGCAGTTCATTCCTATTGATTTCAGAGACCACTGGAAGGTCATTCGTCAGATCGACGCTGCCAACCAGGTCTCATATAGTTGTCGTTAACCCATGCTGAGGATTGAGAATCTCAAAAAACAATACTCGTCCGCAGAACTGGCACTCGATGGCATCGATCTTGAAGTTCCTGCCGGTCAGGTGCTGGCCCTGATAGGACCTTCAGGTGCCGGGAAAAGCACGCTGATTCGCTGCATTAATCGTCTGGTAGAACCATCCTCAGGACATGTTTATTTAGGAAACGATCAGATAACGAGGCTAAATGATCGGAAGCTGCGGAAAGCCCGCAGGAGAATGGGCATGATATTTCAGGAATATGCACTCATTGAGCGATTGACAGTCATGGAAAACATTCTCTCCGGGCAATTGGGTTATGTAGGCTTCATTCGAAGCTTTCTGCGCCGGTTTCCGCAACCTGTTATCGATGAGGCATTCGAGCTTTTGGCTCGCATGGAGTTGGATGAGTATTTCGACAAACGCGCGGACCAGCTCTCAGGCGGCCAGCGACAACGGGTAGGTATTGCCAGGGCAATGATACAACATCCTGATCTCCTGCTCGTAGATGAGCCAACTGCAAGCCTTGATCCTCGAACCTCGAGACAGATAATGCGACTGATATGTGATATCTGCAGGGAACAGAAGCTAGCGGCGATAATTAATATTCACGATGTCGCTCTTGCCAGAAGTTTCGTTGAACGCATAGTGGGTTTAAGGGAAGGGCGGATAGTTTTTGACGGGCAGCCGGAGGAACTGGATGAAAATATCCTGACCGAAATCTATGGCGAAGAAGACTGGCAGGCGACCAGGCCTGAAAGCGATCTTGTCGCAAAGACGCCTGAAGAGTCCGCTGATGAACAGAAGGGCCTGACATGATTACGATGATGACTGATACAAACAATATCGCGAACGATGTGGCAAACGATGTGGAAAAAGATGTGGCCAACACGGTAAATCAGGGGTGGATGTGACGAAGAATAATTATCCCGTCGCTGGTGATTGGCCAGAGACAAAAGCTACTGATCTTGGATTTGATGTATCAAAGTTACAGGATGCTCTGATCCAGGCTGAAACAGAAGAGATTGATGCGCCTTTTGATCTGACAGAAATGCTACCAAAGGGCGACAGACATCCCAATGACAGACCGCTGGGACCATTGAAAAGGAGGGGGACAACCTCTGGTCTGGTCATTCGAAAAGGATCAAGAGTAGGGAGTTTTGGCCCGGTTGAAAGTCCCGAGGTCACATTTTCAGCTACCAAGAGTTATATTTCGGCAGTCGCGGGTCTCGCACTGGATGAGGGGCTCATTTCAAATCTGGACGATGCCGTCTCAGATAAAATCAGTGACGGCGGTTTCGACAGTCCCCAGAACGAATCAATAACCTGGCGACAGTTGCTTCAGCAAACCAGTGAATGGGAAGGTGAGTTGTTCGGTATACCGGATTGGATCGACAGGGGACGAGAAGTCGGTAACTCAGCCAAGCGGACCGCAGAGACCCGAACTGTGGGTGGCAGCGCAGCAGTCTCTGACAACTACAGGAACCTTCAGGCGCCGGGTACCTTCTGGGAATATAATGATGTCAGGGTAAATCGAACTGCACTTGCTTTACTGCGCCTATTCAACGCTCCGCTACCAAAGATACTGGCCGAGAAAATCATGACACCCATCGGTGCCTCCGATTCCTGGGTCTGGCATGGCTATGATACATCCTGGATTGAACTGGACGGGGAGTCTGTTCAGTCGGTTTCTGGCGGCGCACACTGGGGTGGCGGTCTGTGGATCAATTCGCTGGATCATGCAAGGTTCGGCCTGCTCTATCTGTACGGGGGCATCTGGAACGGTCAGCAAATTCTCTCAAAACAATGGATCGAGGAAACGAGAAAACCTTGTAAGTTGAATCCGGACTATGGCCTGATGTGGTGGTTGAACACCAACAACAATATTTCGGAACTGGGCTCATCTACCAGTTTTGCCGCCAGGGGCGCTGGGGGGAATATTGTCTTTGTTGAACCCGAACTTGAAATAGTGATTGTCTTACGATGGTGCGGGGCAATAAAGAAAGTAATTGATTCAATCCTTGCATGCTTTGATTAAGCTGATGAGATGAAAAGTGGCACTATTCAACATATAGACTGGCGACCGCCTCCACTTATCGAATCCAGGGTGATGCGCTGGTCCATTGGGTTTTTTGCAGCCATCTATATTGCTCTTGCACTCGGTACGATCGATGTTAACTGGGCGAGGGTGACACAGGGACTGGAAAGGGGAGCCAGCTTTCTCGCTGCGTTCGCACGGCCAGATTTCACAACCCATGCTGACGATATTTTCACCGGTCTGGCGGAGAGCCTGACGATGACGGTTGCAGCGACATTAATCGGTATCCTGATCTCCCTGCCGATAGCACTGGGTGCGGCAAAGAATATAGCCTCGGGACCCGTCTATTATCTCTGCAGGACAATCATCGCGGTTTCGAGAAGTTTTCAGGAAATCATTCTCGCCGTGTTTTTTGTCGCAATGTTTGGCTTTGGTCCATTCGCTGGTCTTGTGACACTGTCTGTCGCCACCATTGGCTTCTTTGGCAAGTTGCTTGCTGAGGATATTGAGTCGATGGATCCTGTCCAGGCAGAAGCCATTAAAGCAACCGGCGCTTCCTGGTTGCAGTGGGTCAACTACGGCATTCAACCACAGGTGATGCCACGAATAGTCGGTTTATCACTGTATCGCCTGGACATTAACTTCCGGGAATCGGCGGTAATCGGCATCGTCGGAGGTGGTGGTATGGGTGCTACGCTGACAACCGCATTTGACCGTTACGAGTTTGCAACCGCGGCAGCCATTCTGCTGATAATCATTGCCATCGTCATGGTCGCCGAATACTCATCCGGCATGATTCGCCAGAGGATTCAGTAATGGCAACCGCCTGGCGAAAAAGAACCCGCAGAGCAGATCTTCTTGTCTGGTTTGCTTACCTCCTGGTTGTGGCACTCTTTTTGTTTTGTCTTCAACAAATATCCGTCAACACAGAATTGTACTTCATTCTTGACTCTCCGAGAGTTGCATCAGATCTGACTGACCGAATGTTCCCGCCCAGGTGGCAGTATATCCATGAACTCATAATGCCGTTGTGGGATACCCTTAACATAGCCACCCTGGGCACATTCTTTGCCGTCATCATCGCGACACCTATAGCATTTCTCGCTGCAAGAAATACCACACCATCGGTTCGATTTGTACGGCCATTTGCATTGCTCATCATCGTCTCATCCCGATCTATCAACTCGCTTATCTGGGGGTTATTGCTGGTAACCATCATCGGTCCTGGTGTGTTGGCTGGTATCTGCGCGATTACACTTCGATCCATCGGGTTCATCGCCAAACTTATTTACGAGGCGATTGAAGAAATTGATGAAAACCAGGTTGATGCGATTGTTTCGACAGGCGGATCATCGGCGCAGGTCATCAGCTATGGTATATGGCCGCAAATCATGCCAGCTTTCGCTGGTATTGCTGTTTTCAGGTGGGATATCAATATCCGGGAATCAACTATCCTTGGCCTGGTAGGAGCGGGTGGAATTGGTCTGCAACTACAGGCGTCGATTAATATTGTCGCCTGGCAGCAGGTTAGCCTGATTCTGCTGGTCATACTCTCAACCGTCATTGCTAGTGAATGGATATCCGCACGGGTTCGTCATGCGATTATTTAGTTTTATCGTGCTGTTCATAAGCACTTCTGTCATTGCTCAACCGATTGTTATCGCTCACCGGGGTGCAACCGGTTATCTTCCCGAACATACCATTGAAGGCTATAAACTCGCGATCAGCATGGGGGCAGATTACATAGAACCCGACCTTGTGTTCACAAAAGACGGAATTCTCATCGCCCGCCACGATATTTATCTCAGCACCACAACAGATGTGTCAGATCATCCTGAATTCGCTGGCAGAAAGCGCAGGATAGGTACGAGAGATGACTGGTACGCACAAGATTTCACCCTGGCTGAGATCAGGACGCTGCGAGCCAGACAGTCTTTTCGAGGAAGGAACAGGGAACATGACGGGCAATATCCGATCCCGACATTTCAAGAGGTTATTGATCTCGCTAAACAGGAATCAACAAGACTCGGGAAGCCTATCGGGCTCTACCCGGAAACCAAATCCCCATCTCACTTCGAATCACTGGGATTCGACGTCGCCGGGGTTCTGCTACAGGTTCTGTCGGACAATGAGTTGAACAACGGTTCGGCACCTGTATTCATTCAGTCCTTTGAACCAGAAATTCTTCGCAAGCTGCGACAACTTACAGATGTCCGGCTAATACAGCTTGTGAGACCAACCCGACTTTCTAATGGGAGTTTCTCTCCTGGCAGACCGAACATACCACTTGAAGAAATAACAAAGTACGCGAACGGCGTAGGTGCCCTCAAATACCTGCTGATAAACAGAAAGGGCGAGCAGACACCATTCGTCGAACAGGCCAAAGCACTGGGACTGAAGGTCCATGTCTGGACTTTCAGAGACGATGATTATATTAGTCAGCTATTTGATTCGGCAGGGGCAGAACTAGGATTCTTTCTTGATATGGGGATAGACGGTTTTTTCACGGACTTTCCCGATACGGGTTACAAAGTCAGGGCTGTGTACCTTGAAAATGAGCATTAAGAACCAGAATCCAAAGACGAGAATCCTGAATTGAATCGATGGAAATCAGGCGGGCGTCTTTACCTATGACCCCCCGCCGGATCCTGCATTGAGTGATTGCCGTTCTTTCTCAATCAGAAAATCAGCCACTCTCAGCATGCTGGCATGCGATCCCGCCATACCGCCTTCGATTCTATACTTACCGTTGATGATAATCGCAGGCACGCCACCTGATCTGTAGGCTTTACCCTTTGAATCGGCCTGTTGAACACCCGCCCTGACGCCAAACGAGTTATAGGATCTTGCAAAATCTTCGGGTGCAACACCGAAATCCACAAAAAACCCGGCCATCGCCTGGGGGGTGTTAAGACGCTTTCGTAAATTGTGTATGGCGTTAAACAAGGGTGTATGTACTTTATCAAGAACCTTCAGCGCCTGAGCGGTAAAGTAAGTCTGGGCATATACCTGGTAATCACGGTTCCATATCGCTGGTGTTCGCTTAAATTCCACGTCATCAGGCAGTTGTCTGTGCCATGCTCCTATCAATGGTTCAAATTCGAAGCAGTGAGGACACCCGTAGGAAAAATATTCAGCTACTTCTATTTTTTCAGGATTTCTGGTTCTTATGGGTACCTGCAACTCAACATAGTGAGTCCCTTCTTCATACTCCACGGACTGAGCCGGAACTGTCGTCGCAAACAACAAGCCCATAGCTACCATTAATATCGACTGTACTCTCATCATTGCCCCTGCAATTTAACTTACTTTCTTACTAAACAAATTTGACCCTGACTTTCATCTTAATGTTCCCTTGCCTGGCCGCATTGAAACCGGATAGGACATTCATCACCGTCTATAACCTTAAGATGTTCGCGGGAGGTATTCTGGTTGCTGCCCGACTGGCAGTGATAGAATCGTCAGTTCATTATATACAAACTGTACCTCAAGACCCAATCCATCAAAAAGAGTTAGATCCTATCTGACGCATATGCAAATTCGAACATTCTGGTTGCTGATCAGCTTGATCGAGCTGCCAATTAAAGAATTTGAAAGCGTCTGGATTACCGCGAAAAAGCGGATTGTGGAGCAGGAAGCAACCTATGTCAGATATCACCAACGAAATTCCATTCCACAAAGCCGCCTTCCTGAAAAGTGCGGCAAGCTTTCATCAGTGCCCTGAAGATACCGGGGTTGAAGTAGCTTTCTGCGGTCGCTCAAATGCCGGTAAATCAAGCGCGCTGAATTACTTAACAGATCAACGAAAACTTGCCCGTACCAGCAAGACACCAGGTCGAACTCAACTCATTAATTTCTTTATCGTAACTGAACTGTTCAGGCTGGTTGATTTACCCGGCTATGGCTACGCAAAGGTGCCAGCTTCAATCAAGAAAGCATGGCACAACAACATCGATTCATATCTTCAGAATCGTCAGTCACTCAAAGGGCTGATCCTTGTAATGGACATCCGACATCCATTGAAGGAATTCGATCTGATGATGCTCGACTGGTCGAAAAATGCCGACATTCCAATACACATACTGCTGACTAAAGCAGATAAACTGAAAAGAGGCGCGCAACAGGCAACATTGTTCAGAGTACGAAAGACGATTGCAGAAGAAGTGACAGTACAAACATTTTCTTCAACCCAGGACATGGGTAAGGAGACACTGATCCATCAAATCCTGCAATGGAACGAAGCTGCAGCTACTTAACCTGGACTGATTAACCAGAACTGAATAACCTGAGCCGAATAGTTCTGATCATTGCAAAAAAAAAGTCCTGGTCACCTATCGGGGAGGATGTGACCAGGACTCAGGTTCTTCGGCTTTTTGGGGGATAAAACAACCGAAGTTACGTCTTCTGTAAATAAGACTAGCACTATTGATTTAAGTTCCCACTCCTTTCCTACTTTTTACGATAAACCCTATAAAAAAGGACCTAAACGGTACAATTTGAGTTAATGCGCCGCTTCCCAGTCGTCACCAATCCCGCATTCGACCACCAGAGGCACTGACAATTCCGCTGCTTCAGACATTATATTGGTAAGTGCATCGACCACTTCATTTATCTCACTTGTTTCCGACTCAAGAACCAATTCATCATGGACCTGCATAATCATTCTTGCATTCACATCAGAGGCTTGCAGCCACTGATCAACGCCTATCATCGCTCTCTTGATAATATCTGCCGCTGTCCCCTGCATTGGTGCATTTATCGCGGTCCGTTCCGCTGCCTGTCGACGCTGAAAGTTGCTGGCCTTGATTTCCGGCAGGTACAACCTTCGGCCATACAGGGTTTCAACGAAGCCATTTTCCGCAGCCTGCGTGCGCGTTTCGTCCATGTATTTCTTTACACCCGGATAACGCTCGAAATATAGATCTATATATTCCTGTGCATCGTTGCGGCCGATATTCAGTTGCCTTGATAACCCAAAAGCAGACATGCCGTAAATGAGCCCAAAATTGATCGCCTTGGCACTTCTGCGCTCAGCATCCTTTACATCTGACAGCTCGATGCCAAACACCTCAGCAGCGGTTGCCCTATGAATATCCTCTCCCTGCTCAAATGCCTTCAACAGACCCTCGTCTCTGGAGAGATGCGCCATTATTCTGAGTTCAATTTGAGAATAATCAGCCGCAATCAGTTTGGAGCCATCGGGCGCAACGAACGCTTTTCTGACCCGTCGTCCCTCTTCCGTTCTGATCGGGATATTCTGCAAGTTCGGATTCTGGCTGGACAGTCTGCCCGTGGCTGCAACCGCCTGATGGTACGAGGTATGTACCCGGTTGGTAGAGGCATGAATCTGATTGGGTAACTGATCGGTATAGGTTGACTTCAGTTTACTCAGGCTCCTGTATTCCAGGATGACCTTCGGTAACGGGAAGTCCAGGGCTAATTCCTGCAAGACGGGTTCAGCAGTCGACGGCTGCCCCTTGGGGGTTTTCTTTATAACGGGCAGGTTGAGTTTCTCGAAAAAAATCGCCTGCAGTTGTTTTGGCGAACCCAGGTTGAACTCTTCTCCAGCTAACTGATAGGCCTCCTCCTGCAGTTCAGACATTCGATCTTCCAGTTCTGCGCTCTGTTGTCTCAACAGTCTTGGGTCAAGCAGAACGCCATTTCGCTCGATCCTGGATAGAACGCTAATTACGGGTAGCTCAATTTCTTCAAATACCCTTTTAAGCGATGGTTCTGCTTCCAAACGGGGCCAGAGTACATTGTGCAATTTAAGCGTTATGTCAGCATCTTCAGCGGCATACTCTCCCGCGATATCAAGGTCTATCTGATCGAAGGTGACCTGCTTGGCACCTTTACCGGCAATATCCTCGAAGTGGATGGTATTCACACCAAGATACTTAAGCGCCAGATCATCCATGTTGTGGCGTGAAGCAACTGAGTTCAATACGTAGGATTCAAGCATCGTATCAAACGCGATGCCTTTCATTTCAATGCCATAACGTGCCATCACACTCATATCGTACTTAAGGTTTTGACCGATCTTGCCTACCAGAGGATCTTCAAGAATTGATTTCATCTGTTCGACAACAGCATCCCTCGCGAGTTGTTGTGGCACACCTTCATAACTGTGACCGACCGGTACATAGGCCGCCTCTCCTTCCTTAACCGAGAAGGACAGACCCACCAGTTCTGCCTCCATGTAGTCCAGGCTGGTGGTTTCGGTATCAAATGCAAATTGTCCGGCATTTCTCAGTAAATCCAGCCAGTGATCGAGTCGGTCCTGGTCAACTATTACCTCGTAGTTGCCAGATCTTGCTTCAATCTGCTCCTCGCTTTCCGTTGCTCCCAACTCATCGACCCATTGTTTGAATTCGAACTGGGTAAATATCTCTTTCAATCCTTCAGTATCGGCTTCTGAAATAACGAGTCCGCTGATTTCATCTTCCAGGGGAACATCAAGCTTTATGGTTGCCAGTTGATAAGACAGCGGCAGGATATCCAGACTTTCCCGGAGATACTCGCCAACCTTGCCTTTGAATTCGTCAGCATTCTGCATCACTCCCTCTAGATTCTCGTATGCTGTCAACCACTTAACCGCAGTTTTCGGGCCACACTTCGGAACCCCGGGGATGTTATCTGACGTATCACCGACCAGAGCAAGATAATCAATGATCTGATCCGCTCTCACTCCGAATTTCTCGATGACGCCTTCAGCATCCATCGCTGTATCTGTCATTGTATTAATGAGGGTAACCTTGTCGTTGACCAGTTGGGCCATATCCTTGTCACCTGTTGAAATCACAACGGGAATATTCTGCTCTGTACCCTGCCTCGCGTAAGTCCCTATCACGTCATCAGCCTCTACCCCTTCCACAACGATGAGAGGCAATCCCATCATTTTTATGATTTCGTGGATTGGTTTTATCTGTTCGCGTAACTCATCCGGCATTTTTGCTCTGTTGGCTTTATAATCCTTGTAGAGTTCGTTGCGAAAAGATTTTCCACTGGCGTCAAATACAACAGCAATATGACTGCCAGGATAGTCTTTCATCAACTTCCGAATCATGCTGATCACACCTTTAATAGCGCCTGTATTGGCTCCCTTGGTGCTCATCAATTTGGGTAGTGCATGAAACGCACGAAAGAGGTACGATGAACCATCGATCAGAACAAGTGGTTTCGTATCAGTCATTGGCTGCTCCCTAATATCTAGAGACGATACTGTGAACCGAACAGATTATTCAATATCCATCCGCTTATTAGTCCTCATCACCTGTTTGCAGGTAGTCTCATATTCTGCTGCAAGTGAGGTTTATGTTCCCTCACGCGAGGAGATCTCAGACAGTGATGTTGAAATTGTCGCAGGCGAAAGTAAAACCGTCTATGAATATCGCGTTAATGGCTATCTGCTCATGATCAAAGTGGTGCCAAAAGCCGGTCTTCCTTATTATATGGTTCCTGCTGACGGATCTCCCCATTACGAATCACTGGATCACAGTCAAAAACTCTATCCGAACTGGATTTTGATCGAGTGGTGATTGATTAGCATCTTATGAATCCGCCTGGAAATTAAAATGGCTGTTTTTACAACCTTCAAACGCGAGTCGCTGGCGCGTTATCTGGTTATGTATGATCTCGGTGAACTCGCCCATTTTGAGGCAATTCAAGGAGGCATCGAAAATTCCAACTATTTCGTACACCTTGAGGAGGCCGGAGAGCTTTCCGAGTATGTGCTGACGATTGCAGAGAGCGTATCTTTCGATGAAATTCCTTTTTTCAACGACCTGATGTCTCATCTATATCACCATGGGTTGCCTGTACCGGCACCTCAGAGGACCCTGGACGGCATGACCAACACGATTTTTTGTGGGAGGCCAACCTCACTATTCCCCAGACTACCAGGCTCTCATCCCGATCAGTTGACGGGAAGTATGTCTCATTCTATTGGTGTCAAGCTTGCTGAATTGCATGAGGCAGCAAAAGGTGCCCGTTACCACCGATCGAATCCATATTCTTCCACCTGGATTCATTCAACGCTGAATGAAGTGAAAGATCGGGTATCGGACAGTGATTCAAAACTCTTGCATGAAATAGCGGATCAGTATCTACAATTCGATCAGGAGGCCAGCCTGCCAAGAGGAATCATTCATGGAGATCTCTTTCGAGACAACGCACTATTTGTAGACGAAGAGCTAACAGGCATTATCGACTTCTATCACGCCTGCGAAGACTATCTGATTCAGGATGTCGCAATTACAATTAATGACTGGTGCACGACTGATTCTGGTGAATTCGATCCGGAACATGAGGATGCAATCATTTCGGGCTATCAGTCTGTGCGTGAATTATCCAAAGATGAACTGGCAAACCTTGATACTTTCAAACTTTTTGCGTCTTTGAGATTCATTCTAACGAGACTAACCAGCGGTGAGGAAGGATCACCGTTGAAGGATCCTGAGGAATTTCTTAAGATCGCAAGAAATCTAACTAATTAACCAAGGTGCGACATTGGCTCATTACTGCAGATAGATGACTGCAAACCAGTTATTTTCATCTCGCCACACCCTGTTGTTCTCAAACCCGGCTCTTTGAGCCATTTGAAGAAATTCCTCTTCCGAATATTTAAAGGAGTTTTCCGTGTGGATCAACTCACCTCGCGCCAGAGAAAATTTTTCACTACCCAGGGTGACTATCTGTTCTCGCGTACTTTTCAAAAACATCTGAATACAGCCAAGTTCAGAATTGTAGTTTGCCAGATGCTGAAAACTGTCGACATCAAAGTCTGAGCCATATTCCCTGTTGATATGAGTCAGTACGTTCAGGTTAAAGGCTTCTGTTACACCCGTCGCATCATTGTAGGCCCGCTCCAGCGTCTCCCGGTCCTTCTTAAGATCAACGCCAATCAGCAGACCACCGGTTGACCCCAGTTGTTCCCTGACTCGCATAAGAAACTCGCGAGCCAAATCCCTGTCGAAATTACCAATGCTGGAACCAGGGAAAAACCCCACTGTATGTTCGAGCAGATCGAAAGACAATTCAAAATCTCTCGTATAATCAACGCAAGTTGCAATCACCTGAAGCCAGGGATAGTCCTGTGAAATTGCCAGCGCTGAATCCTCCAGATAATCACGTGATATATCCAGTGGCGCATAGATAAGTGGTTTAAGGCTATCGAGCAGAATCCTTATCTTCTCGCTGCTGCCACTTCCGTACTCCAGCAACAAACTCCTTTCGCCGATGCACCTGGCAATATCATTGCCATATCGTGCTAACAAACCAATTTCGGTCCTTGTCGGATAATATTCCTCGGTTTTCGTAATTCGAGTGAATAAATCCGAGCCAACCTCGTCGTAGAAGAATTTTGGCGCAATAGTCTTCTGCGCCTGCCGCAGGCCAGCAATCAACTGTGTTATTGCGTCTTCGGATTCTATGGAAGCGTCAATAAATTCGAACTTATCGCTTTGTTTGTACCGTTGCTTAAATGAGGAAGGCAAATCGGTTCCCTTTAATCTATTTTCCTTTCCTAGAGATCTCTTGCAACTCTAAATCCGCTGAATTGCCAGCGATCCGCCGGGTAAAAAAAGTTTCTGTAGCTCCTGCGAATATGATCAGCTGGGGTTGCGCATGATCCACCGCGCAATACCAACTGGTTCGACATGAATTTGCCATTGTATTCACCCAGTTTACCCGGGAACTCTTTAAATCCCGGATAAGGGGAATAGCTGCTTGATGTCCATTCCCAAACGTCACCAAAAACCTGTTTCGGCATTTCTGTTTGTGACGCAGGCCCGCCTGCCGCAGGTCCGCCTGCCGCAGGATCGCCTGCCGCAGGTCCGCCTGCCGCAGGTCCTTCCTCGACTGGTGTCGGATGAAAGTTTTCAGACTCAACGAAATTGCCTGTTATTGGCAGATCCGCTGCCATGACTTCCCACTCCTGTTCGGTAGGTAGCCTAGCGTTCTTCCAACGTGCGAATGCATCTGCTTCATATCCACTTACGTGACATACCGGCACATCAGATTGCAAAGGCCGACAGCCACTCAGCGTATATTCGTGCCACGCGCCGTCAATTTTCACCCAGTACTGTGGACTATCGATCCCGCCATTTTCGTTGATTTTCGTCCAGGCATCAGAAAGCCAGAGTTCATACCTGTTATAACCTTCATCTTCGATAAATTCCTGATAGTCTCCGTTTGTTACCAGTCGATTGCCTATTTCAAAATCCCCAACAAGAACCTCATGCCGCGGTGATTCATTGTCATAGACGAAACTCTGCGCTGAAGGTGTTTCAGCACCAATTTCATAAATCCCGCCAGCGACAGGTGCAAAATTATAGGAGCAGTCAGTTGACGATGTATCAGACTCTTTATCTGTATAGGCTGGATACAGGGGATTATTACCAAAATTATATTTCAGGTCGGTTAACAGTAATTCCTGGTGTTGCTGTTCATGGTGCAAACCCAGGTTAATCGCAAAAACATTCTCCTCGCTGAGATCCTGTGACAGGAATGTGAGCATCCTTTCATCGATGCATTCTCTATATGCCATTATCTCTGCCACTGTGGGTCGTGATAGATGCCCACGCCTGGCTCTCGGAAAAAACTCTCCTACACCATTGTAGTAAGAGTTAAAGAGCATCTCATAAGCAGGATGGAAGGGTATGTAATCAGGAATGTTCGATTTTAGTAGGAATACCTCAAAGAACCACGTGACATGAGCCAGATGCCATTTCGGCGGGCTCGCATCAGCCATCGGCTGGATTAGATAATCCTCTATGGCAAGAGGATTGCACAGGGACACCGTTTGACTTCTAACCGATGTATATTTGGCGGCTAAGGATTCATTGCTACCTGCCACAAATCGGCTCCTTCTCTACAACTGCGAGTACTGACAAGTACTCGATTGATCCCTCGAAGTATGAATGAACGCGACAAATAATCGTACTGATCCCCATCAGATCTTGATTACCAGTTAACTGAACAGAAAATCAGTCACATTTTAGGGGAATGAGGCAGAGATATATAGTGACTATAAAAAATAGTAGATATTCATGTGCAGCTAACGTATCCGATCAGCCGCGTGCCGTCAGGGATCAGCCAAGATGATAATAGGATGGTTCTTACCGGATTTGATCTAATCGTTCTATTCAGCTAATACCGGCAGAGCTCACTGGCATCAGGTAATGATCTACCAGTAGCGCAATAAACAGCATCATGAGATAAATAATAGAGTACCGGAATGTCTTCATCGGTGCCTGGCGATTCTTCCCGATCAGTAGAATTGTGCTCCAGTACAGAAAACCGGCGCCTAACAGGAGAGCGGATACCAGATAAAAAATATTACTCATACCAATGAAGAACGGCATCGCGGAAATCGCGATCATGATAATCGTATAAAGCATGATGTACAGCTTTGTATACTCCACCCCATGAGTAACCGGCAGCATGGGAATATCAACCTTTCGATATTCTTCTCGGCGCTCAATCGCCAGCGCCCAGAAGTGCGGCGGGGTCCATGCAAAAATGATCATTACCAACAACAAGCCGCCACCATCAAGACTGTTGGTGACTGCCGTCCAACCAAACAAGGGCGGTGCAGCACCGAATAGCCCACCAATAACTATGTTTTGAGGAGTTGCTCTCTTTAGATATACGCTATAAATGATGCCATAACCCACCCAGGACGCGAGGTTTAACCAGGCAGTTAGTGGATTCACCAGAACATATAAAATCGTCATGCCGATGACACCGGTCACGGCGACAAAAATTCCACCCTGGAGGTTGCTGACTCGTCCCTGTGCTACCGGACGGGCTTTCGTTCTCGCCATATCAGCATCGATTTTGGAGTCAACCAGATGATTGAGCGCGGCGGCTGATCCGGCCACCAATGCTATGCCCAGATTCCCAAATAATAGAATGTCCCAGGGAACCATGTTTGGTGTGGCAAGAAACATTCCCACCACTGAACACAACAACATGAGCAAAACCACCTTCGGTTTGCACATTTCGAGGTAGTCTTGCCAATTTACTTCACTAAATGTCTGAGAATATTCTAGGTCTGTCACAGTTGCTCTTGGGCTGCTTTTCAGGGATGCACATGTTACCGAAATCAATCCAGGTTTTCAGTTAAATTCCGTCTTGATCTACTAAATCTTTAGCATAATTTTCAAGTTTTCCAATTACAAAACACCAATAGTCGAACCCATCCCCTATCGGGCCAATTTCAGTTGATGAGCCAATGGACCTACATTCATTGTAAATGATTCATAAGTGATCACTCACTTCTCTCTTATCACCCTGTTAATAACAGATTAAATTGATCTGAAGGGTGATCCAGATGACAGATGAAATATCGCACGACCTCAAACGGCACGTATCATAGATTTTGACTTTCTTTATGCGATTCGTGCTATAACTGATCCGCTTATATTTCAAAGGTCACTTCGTGGCCAAGAGAAAATCATGGATATGGATCGAGTGATCGGCGAGTTACTCGATGAACTTGATAACTCGCTCCTGATATCACAGCTTGGCAGCCGTCTTCGACGGGTTGCGACCCTGTTCGCGCCTGCAATGAATGAAGAACAGGCTGACGACGTCATCTGTACCTTTATGATAGGTTATATTCGCCTCGCACCAGACTTGCTCAAAACGCTGGATCAACTAGTCGCGAAATTCAAAATTGAGCCGCTTACCAGCCCTGGCCGAAAACTTGCGACAGAGTACCTGACTTCAGCCTGTGAAGAGCTCAGCCAGGACAAGGGCGAAGATTCGCTTCGTACTTTTCTTACGCTGTTAAACGGAGCCTACGTGTTCCACCGCATGATTGAGGAACTCGACGACTCCATCTGCAATTTTATCGGCATACCGATGACTCATTTCGATATGATGAATGCCAATCTGATCGCCCATGATATTATCGGTGACAAGTTCGCCAATCGGCTTGATAGGATGATAACTTCACTGTTCCAACAGTCAAAAGTCACTACTGCACTTATTAAAGCCCAGTTGGACCGAGAAATGATCGAGTCTTACAAAAAGTCCGGCAAGGCCCTTTCCGGCAAATCCATCGTCTGTTTCGCCGATCAACACCACCTCAGCATGCTAAATTCGGGATCTACCACACTATAGTCGGTTTCTCTTAGGAATCTGCTCATCTCTAACAACAATCTGAGCGATCTTTTTTGCGCAGGGACCAGTCATGTATTCGAGACCCTCAGAGGATGCCGTCCTGTTTCAAAAGTGCATCCAGATCAGGTTCACGCCCCCGAAATTCAACAAATAGATCCATCGCATCCACTGAGCCACCATTCTCCAGTATTGTCTCCAGGAATTTCTCGCCAGTTTGCCTGTTGAAAATGCCTTCTTGCTGAAATTTATCAAAAGCATCTGCCGAAAGAACTTCAGCCCATTTGTAACTATAATAACCAGCGGCATAGCCCCCACCAAAAATGTGACTGAAGCCGTTCTGAAATCTATTGAATGCAGGCGCCTCGACGACCGCTACCTCTGCTCTGACCTCATCAAGTATCTGCTGCACCTGATCTTCCGAAGGGTTGTCATCATCAAATTCTTCATGCAAGCGGAAATCAAATAGCGCAAATTCCAGTTGCCTTACTGTCATCATGGCGCTCTGAAAGTTCTTGGCCGCGAGTAATTTTTCCAGCATCTCTCTTGGCAGAGGATCACCGGTTTGATAGTGACCCGAGATAAACTCAAGCGCCTCCCCCTGCCAGCACCAG
>CAZJRI010000071.1:14872-25989 GCA_964548025.1 uncultured Pseudomonadales bacterium | reverse complement strand
GAAGCGTTCTGTCAGATGGAGGTTCTCATCACCGCCGTATAACCCGGTGAGGTGTCTGAAGTTGGTTGAATCCACAACCAGGGTGTCGCCTTCCCAATGTCCGATGGAATCTCCCTGCCATTTCTGAATATCCGGCGGAATATGCTCTGAGTTCAGCCGGATGATTCGGGCATCATGTACCATCTCGAGCAGAATCATCACATGGTCTTCGGTCTGCACGATACGTTTGTAGTTATTGTATGCACCTGAAATGCTCGGTGGTCCAGCGCTGAAACCCAGGATACAGCGCTCGGCGAGTCCCATGCTCTCAGGGTCGTCAAATGGTCCGCCACCCTCATCATCAAGCCATGTTGCCGTGCCGGTGTTATTGTGTGTGAAAGACCTGAAAGACATGGCGATCTTTTTCTGTCCCTGTTCTGTCATGGGTGGCTGTCGACCATTTTCGGGGTCGTAGACGATGGACGTGCGGAATTTGCCATTGACCTCGGAGACATCGGAACCGATGTCGAGGTAATGATTGGGATAACCGCCGGTTCCCCCTTTGCCGCCACCTGAATCGCCATCACCCCCCAATACAGGTGCTGCTCTGTTAGGGTCGGCCTTGTCTGATTGTTTCAGGTAAGAAGCGGTTCTTTTTGCAATTGCGTCGGCTTCTTCGCGCGTCATGAACTTCTTGTCGCCGAATTCTTTGGACCGGTTGAGCGGTGTGAGTGTACCGCTGTCGTAAACGCCTGACAGATCAGGTTTACCCGATGGCGTACGCTTAATTTTGAAAGTTTCTCCTGCCTGAGCGGGAAGAACAGCTAGCCCGGACAGTAATAGAAGTACTAGAACTTGGTGTTTCATGGTCTTATATCCAGCCACATCAAAGCTAAAGCATATCAGTTTGGGAGTGAGCATCAAGCCGTTAGATATGACAGCCTCATATCTCCCTGAATTAGCAAATACTGTAACCAATGAGGACGCTGTCAATTATATTCGATGTCAATCAAGCATCTGATAAGCAGCGGTCCTCAGATCATCAGCCAGGGGTAACATCGAACCGAGATACTGGGTCATAAAAACTCCAATCATTTGCTCTGAGGGATCTACCCAGAAGTAGGTGCTGGCAGCACCTGCCCAGCCGAACTCTCCATTACCGGTGAGCGCAAGGGACTTCCCAGTGTCCATCATGATGCGTACGCCCAGTCCCCAGCCATATCCGGGCAGTGGATTCATGCCGATCGTCAGGGGAAGTTGCTCAGATGGAATCCTGTTGGTAGTCATCATGGTAAGCATCTTGCGGGACAGGATGATATCTCCAGCGGGACTTCTCCCGCTCAATAACATGGTTGCAAACTTCTGATAGTCATTGAGGGTAGAGAAAAGCCCGTGTCCGCCCCGACTAAAGGAAGTATCTGTTGAAGGGTACATTTCCTCAGCATCAGTAGCGATTAGTTCCTGGGTTTTCGGTGGATCCAGGGTAGAGAGGTCTGAAATATCCGATACACCAAACATAGGTAGTAATCGGTTTTGCTTGTCTGGGGGTACATGGTAGTCAGTATCACTCATCTCAAGCGGATCGAAGATGTATTCCTTCAGGAGACTCGACATTGTTCTGCCTGTCGCGCTTTCAAGTACGTGGGCAAGTACATCCGTGGACACGCTGTAACGGAATTGGGTGCCCGGCTGGAAAGCAAGCGGTTGCTCGGCAAGCTTTGTCATCATCTCATCCAGACTGCATTTTCCGTCACTTGAGAGATCAATTGCGTCGTAGCCGGGAGCGATATGACAACCAGTAATGAATTCATAGGTAAATCCTGCACGATGAGTAAGCAGGTCTTCGACTGTAATGGGCCGTAGCGCTGGTTGAACCTGGCCGTCAGGAAAAAGCACACGCATATTTGCAAATGCAGTATTGAATTGGGGTAAGACATCGTAAAGACGCAGCTTCCCCTGTTCGATCAGGATAAGTGCCATGGCAGACACAACAGGCTTGGTCATTGAGTAGATACGGTAGATCGCATCATCAGGAATTTCGAGCCCCTTTGTGGCATCTGCTAATCCAACCTTGCCTTCTGTCAGTGTCTGACCGGCTGCCTCTACATACCACTCAATTCCGCTAAATTGCTGTCGTTCGATATATCCTGCGGCTGCCTGCTGTAATCGATCTTGTCTGCTCATTATTATCTGCCTCAAAACGATAAAGAGTGTAAGGCTTATTCCTTGTCACTCGCACAACGAAATCCTATCGAACCATTAACGCTATTGCCACTAACAGGTGGCTTAATGTTGCGGATAGAACCTCGCAGATTGGTTCTGTTCTCATCCCTTGAACCGCCGCGTACAACTCGTTGGCATCTGCTGGAAGGTTTGTCTGATTGCACCCAGGCGTAGTACCAGGGAGGGAAGATGCGAATGTGAGCAAAGCGACCAGATATCTCATGCTGATAAATCCTGGTGATGTAGGTTGTTAGAAGAAATGAGCTCAGTGTAAAGTGCCAGAGTAAACTAACTGATGTGGATGTGAAGAACGGGTGTTCTGAATGTTCAGGTAGAGTATGTTCAGGTAGAGTATTTTCAGACATATCCAGACACTGAATAAGAAGCGAAACTATGCAGGAAGAGACTTTTAGAACCGAAACAAGGAAATGGCTTGAGGAGAACTGCCCCGAAGGTGTGCGCGGTCCCGGACAGGTTCATACCGGTAGCAGCAAGATCCCGCTATCGCACCCGGATTTAAGAATCTGGCTTGAGCGGATGGTGGAAAAAGGCTGGACTGTACCGAATTGGGACAAGAAATACGGCGGTGCGGGGCTGTCGGCACATGAATACAGAGTGCTGTTGGAAGAGATGAAGGCTATTGGTGCCAGACCGGCACTGATGAATCGTGGGACCTCGATGGTTGGTCCAACAATTCTGGAATTCGGCACCGATGAACAAAAACAGAGAATTCTGCCGATGATTGCGCGGGGTGAGGGAGAGTGGTGCCAGGGATATAGCGAACCGGGTTCCGGTTCTGACCTTGCCAGCCTGCAAACCCGTGCAGTGGCAGATGGTGATCGATATGTGATTAACGGGCAGAAAATCTGGACATCCGATGCTCACACATCTGACTGGATGTTTATGCTCGTACGGACTGATCCCGATGCACCCAAGCACGATGGAATCAGCTTCCTGATATTGAAAATGGATCAGCCAGGGGTGGATGCGCGACCCATAAGACTCATAAGCGGCGGATCGCATTTCTGCGAAACCTTTTTCACCGACGCCGTGGCTGACCGCAGAGATATGATCGGTGAGTTAAACAAGGGTTGGACCGTTGGCAAGCGTCTGCTGCAGCACGAACGGTCCGGCATGGATATGCTGGTCTCCGGTGGTGCCGGAAAGAGTCGATCGAGCACGGCAAGTATTGCTGGTCAATACCTGCCCCAGACTGGAGGGGTGTTCGACAGTACATTCAGAGATTCGATTCTGAAATATGAAATGAGTGCACGCGCATTCAAGTTAACCCAGCGTCGAATAGTAGATGAATCGGCTGACGGGCGAACACCCGGCCCCGTTACCTCAATCATGAAACTGGTTGGCAGTGAAATTGAGAAGGTCCAGACAGAACTAGTAGCCTCGCTTCGAGGTACCCAGGGGTATGGCTGGCAGGGGTCGGAGTTTAGCGCTGAGGAACTGGCAGGTACCAGACGCTGGTTATTATCAAGAGCAGCGTCAATCTACAGTGGCAGCAGTGAGATCCAGCTAAATATAATCGCGAAGCGGGTGTTGGGCCTACCGGATTAACTGAAGTCTCATAACAGAGTGAATCTGTTGTAGCTGAGGGGCTTTAAGACCTGGCGATCTATCTACTCTAATAACATCGGATTGTTCACCGGTCAGAAACCTGTACTTAAATGATGATTTTGCCGTTTCTGTAGACTAAACTCATCCTGTCGCCAGCCACAACACCCGCGGACTAACAATGTGGCAAGGCTGAATAGACAAGGAAGTTGTCGATGAGATGCTGGAAATGCTTCACCTCGATTATGCCCCTAAAAGTAATCGTCCAGTCTGTGGCTATTACGCTGGCTCAACTGTGCCTTGCAACTTCAGTTATCGCGAATTCAGTAGAGGGCACCGCTGATGAGGATATACCAGCGGGTATATTCGATCTGTCTATAGAAGAACTACTCAATATTTCAATAGTGACTGTATCGAAAAGACCAGAGCGGATTCTTGATGCGCCTGGTATCGTCAATATTGTCACTGCCGCTGATATCAAAAGGTACGGTGCGAACACACTGTTTGAAGTACTGGGCAGATTGCCCAGTGTTTATGCCTATAGTTATCCTTCTTTGAGAGAAAATGTCATTTCCTTCCGCGGGCAGTCTGAAGGAGCCGATAACCATATGCTGCTGCTGATCAATGGAAGACCATTAAGGGAAGGCTACACGGGGGGAATAAACGGCCATGTTTATCGGAGTTTCCCCTTAGAGGTGATTGATCAGATAGAAGTAGTACGAGGTCCGGGTAGCGTGCTTTATGGAACAAACGCTCTATCAGGTGTCGTCAACATAATTACGAGAAAGCCCGAAAGTGACCTGACGGGTGAGGCTTCCGTCTCTGGTGGTTCATTTGGTACCTGGCAGGCAAATGTCACGACAGGATTTGAAAAGAAGGATCTTCAGATTCTGGGTGGCCTGAAATTACTCAAGACCGATGGCTGGAAGTCCAGAGGTATAGATGCCTCTGGTATGTACGGCGCCGACAGACATGAAGATGATTCCTACGGAGCGATGCTCCATCTGGGTTATAAAAATTTTACGTTTGATGCATCTATTTCAGATTCGGATTCAGAGGAGTTCGATGTTGCTTTGACCTGGCCTCTTCAAAGATATACAAAGCGCTCCAGGTTTGCAGATGCAGGATATATTCACGAAATAAACCAGGACTGGAAACTCTCCCTTAATGCAACCTATAACGGATATGACCAGAATTATGTCAACAGATTAATTACCGCCAACGAAGATGATCTGCTCTATGAGGCGACTATCGACGGTAGAATTGCCGATAGTATGAATGTGCTTGCCGGTTTCAGTTACAAGTCTGTAGATGGCACATTTACTTCTTTTGGCAGTGAAAGCGATTATCGTCAAAGCCAGGTCGATTATTATATAAACCTTGACTTCAAACCGACGGATTCCCTGAAGTTGATCGCGGGTTTGCAGATGAACGATGCAGAGGGCGTAGATATAAACTACTCGCCTAGATTTGGTGCCATCTATCGATTAAACCAACACTGGGCAGCGAAGTTTCTCTACGGTCGGGCATTCAGACAGGCGACTCCTCTCGAACAGTTCCTCTTTCTGCCACCCGTTGCGATCGGTGATCCGGGTCTGGGGCCGGAACGAATTGAAACCTACGATGCCCACCTAAGTTACGAATCAGAGAAATACCGTGCTGCAATCACTCTGTTTGTCAGTGATATCATGGATATCATTACGATAAACCCGGGAACGGGAATTTACTCCAATGCCAACAGTATCAGTTCCAAAGGTTTTACCCTCGAAGGTTCGATGAACCTGCCCAACAATCTCAAGTTGACGGGGTCCTATAGCTACCAGGAACATCATCGGGATCAGGTTAATGATTTCTATGCCACACCAAATCTCATGGTGAAAATTGGAATATCGTACGATTTTGGAAATGGTATGTACCTCGGCATATTCGATTCTTTCATTGGCGATAGAAGCTTTGCGTCACCTTCGCTCGAATTCAATCCTGATCCAGACAAGTATCATCTGTTAACTGCCAATCTGAGAATCGATCCCGGAAAATACTTCAATTCGAGTAGCCTATCGAATACTGAACTTACCATCTACGGCGACAATCTATTGGATGAAGATATCTACGCGGGGACAGTACGGGTCAATACACCGAATACGCTCCTGATGTCTTCCGGCAGGGCTTTCTATATGAAATTTACAATCAGGTACTAACGTTCGTCGCGGGGCTCATCAATCTATGTGGAATGAATCCTTGTCTGATTGGACGCTAGAGAAACTGCTCCGCACCCAGATCCAGTGCATGCTGACTATGCCTTTGTGCCATTGCGATGAACATGGCATCGCCCCTTTCTGTTTGCTGCACCAGCATTGATGCAATGACAGTTACCGAGAATCCTGCGAAAGTTGAGAGACGATAATTGCTCCAGCAATCTTCCCAGCTAAAGGGTCGGTCAATTGCAGAGCAGATATCATGGTGATATCTTCTCACGAGTAAATCTTCGGACCTCCGTCGATCTTCTGGCAACATGCCTGCCCCAAGGAAGTAAGCAACATCTGTCAGCGGATTGCCAAGTGTAATACTCTGCCAGTCAACTACCGCCACTTCAGGTGGGGTTGTTGTGCTGTCGATCAGAATGTTGTCGAGCCGATAGTCGATATGAATGAGGGAGAATGGATCAGGTAACTTCTGAACGGGTAAGTTGTTCGATTCTCCAAATTTGGTGATGATGTCAATCTGATCTGAAGTCAGATGTGCGCCATATCGATCCAGAAAACCCGGCAACATGGATTGGTACAATCCCTTGACTCCGTCGTCTGGTTCCGGGGCAGGTTCTCCGAGCCAGTCAATATTGCGTAGAGACGAGTCGCACCAGCTTGGAGCGTGTAGTCCGACAAGCTGGGCTAATGCAGCGCGGGCTACCGTTTCGTCACACCCGGATAGCTGGTCTCCTTGTTGTGCTGGAGCCAGGTCTTCAAGCAACAACACAAAAACCGGACCTTCACCTTCAATCTCTGCGAATAAACAGTCAGGTGTTTTAATGCTCAGTCTGTCTTTAAGTGATTGGTAGAATCTCACTTCTTTGATGTAGTTCCTCAATTGTACGCCGGTTGCGCTGCTGAGAGGGTCCGGTGAGGCAAACTTGCCAACAAGTGAGGTGGGGGCGTCTTTCTTTTGTTTATATTCCAGATCGTAGCGGATACACATGCCTATTTGACCAGTACCGATACGGGTTTGTTTAAAGCCTTTAACTTCAACGTCAAATCCATTTGCCTGTAACTGCGTTGTGAGCCAATTTGAATCTATGGCATCGGGACTCGGAATATCAGGCAAGGATACCCCCTGGATTTGGTTGCATATGTTCGAAACCTGACGCCGGGCGAGTGGCCTCGTATTCTTTGACTATTGGTTCGAGTTCGTAAGGTGCGGCACCGTGAAGAATGACACCATCGCAACCCAGGTCAAATTGACGGCGGATACTGGCAACACATTCTTGCGGGGAACCGGTTGCAGCAGATGCCAGCCATTCTTCGGGTATCAATGTCGCAACATGTTCCAATTCCTCCGTGGTTGCGTGAGTATCTATTGCACCTTGAAAATTCCTGACGAGTGGGTCTGCCCGAAATTTTGCCAGGATTGTGCTATCCCACTGATTGGTTTTGACCATCAGATCACCATAGGCCTGAAGATAAGTAGCCATCCTCCCAACCAGTTTCTTGAGCCGAACAGGTTCTGGTAAATGATCTCCGATCGTCGCAAAGCAGGACCAGACTTTTACACTATCAGGATCACGACCTGCGGTTTCTGCTGCAGATTTAACTGCATTTACGCAACGTTCCGTGGTCTCGTCAGTGAAGAATGTATGGAGTACCACCGCGTCAAAAACCCGCCCACCCAGCGCCAGTGAATTGGGTCCAAATGCAGTAAATGTCATTGGTATGTGTTCGTTGTAATCAGGACCCATGGAGAGTCTCGGATAGTTGCCTGCCGGACCACGGTGATTGGTAATGGTCTCACCAGCCCAGATGCGGCGCATCAAGCCGACAAAGTCTTCCATTTGTGCCGTTGTTATATGAGGTAGACCAAAGGCATCAAACATTGGTGCGATACCCCTGCCAATACCAAGAGAAAAACGACCATCTGTAAGTTTGTGCATTGTCATGGCGAAGGCGGCGGTGACCATCGGATGCCTGGTATTGTGATTTGTCGCTGCGGTGGCGATACCGAGATTTGTCGATATCGCACCAGCCGCACCTGAAAGGGTTGCTGCTTCCTTTATATTAAATCTCTCTGAAATGAACATTGAACCAAATCCGAGTGCTTCACCCTGTTCCACCTCATCGATCAGGTCTCTGGGTGACTTTGGTCCACCTGCCAGTGTGTAGAACGAAAGTTCATTCATCTGTGTCGTCATCATATCTCCCAAATCTACAGTAAGGCTGTCAGGCAATTGCGTCCAGAGTGTACCGAATACTATGTGTTGTATTCAATTCAGTGTAATTTCATATTGAATGACTTTGGTCTTGACCTGCCATGAATTCGATTTAGATCAGTCATACCATGTGAACAATGTTCCCTGTAGTGCGGCTGTCGAGTTCCCCGGATGGACCTCTCGTCTCAAGCCGCAATTATGAAAATGAGGTAGAATTTGGACAGTTAAATACATATTCCCAATTGGGATATAAACCAAAAAAAGAGGCGAATTACAGATGGGTAAGCTTGAGGGCAGAACGGCATTGATCACTGGCGCAAGTCGGGGAATAGGAAGGGCAATCGCAGAACGGTTTGCCAGGGAAGGAGCGAACATTGCTATTAACTATACGAGCAATGCGGATGCTGCATCTGAAGTGGCACAAGTTGTGAAAGACCTGGGTTGTAAAGCGAATATCTATCAGGCAAATGTTGGGGACGAGAGTGCTTGCGTGGCTATGATCAAAAAGGCAATCGAGGACTTTGGCCAGATTGACGCATTGATTAATAATGCCGGGCTAGGATCTGCGGCGGTTAATCGACCGGCGATTGCTGATGCGACAAATGATCAATGGAATACTTTACTCGACGTTAATCTGTGGGGACCCATTTATCTCTGTCGCGGTCTTGTGCCTCATATGCGCAACGCCCCCAGGAGTGATGTTATTATGATTTCTTCTATCGCAGCTCAGTCATTGAACCCGGGATTTGGCGTCTACGCCGTAAGTAAAGCTGCCCTCGAAGCGATGGCTCATACGCTTGCGCGAGAAGAGAAGTCCCATGGCATGAGGGTGAATATGATAGCCCCTGGTCTTGTGGATACTGATATGGGTCGACGCATCGTAGAGGCAACAGGCGGCGGGTCTGATATTCGAGCCGTAGATGAACGGATGCCATTCGGCTTCGTCTGTACACCGGACGATATCGCCGCGACGGTTGCTCATCTATGTTCCGATGACGGACGGTATATTACCAACCAACGGATTACCATTACGGGGGATTGATCGGTTTCCTCTGCATCTCAAGGGTTGGGTCGTATCCCTGGTTGTTGTTTCGTTAAGCAAAGAGATGGTCATTTTCCATCAATGGCAGCTCGGATGGTCATGAGCAAATCTTCGCGAGTAACCGGTTTTAATAAGAACTTACTTATTCCGAGGGAGGCGGCTTTGGATTCATCCATATCCTCGCTGTAACCGGTACAAAGAATTATAGGGATGTTTGGTCGAATTTTCTGGAGTTCCTGTGATAGTTCATCGCCGGTCATATCCGGCATGGTCTGATCGGTGATCACAATATCAAAATCCTCCGGATTGGTTTTAAAAATATGGGCGGCACTCAAGCTGCTGTTGGTTACGGTGACATGATAGCCATTGGCTTCCAGTAGCCTCTTGTGGACCTGCGTAACCATTTCTTCGTCATCCACTAACAACACCCGTTCTTCTCCTGTAGGCGGAGCATTCACTTCGACCAGTATTTCTTCGGATTCACTTTTGTACTTTGGTAGTAATATGGTGAAAGTTGTCCCCTCACCTACAACGCTTTCAACAGATATACTTCCTTTGCACTCTGTGATAATCGCATGAACAACAGCCAGACCGAAGCCTGTTCCCTTTCCTACTGGTTTGGTTGTGTAGAATAGATCAAAGATCTGGTTCAGATTTGAAGCTTCGATTCCCTCGCCATTGTCGCTGACGACCAACTTCACATAGGTTCCCCTGGGCAGGGTTGGTTGTATGTCCGAATTAATCTCCTCCTCATCTAGAATAATTTCAAGGATACCACCCGTTGGCATAGCTCCTGCTGCATTGGTACAAAGGTTTAACAGAACCTGGTGCATCTGAGTAGGATCAGCGAAAATCATCCCGCCAGGGACATTGAGTTTTTCTTTAATTGAGATGGTAGAGGGCAGAGTCGGTCGGAGAAGTTTCAGCGCATCGTCGATTACATTTTCGAGTTGTACTGGAACGTAATCACTCTCGCTTTTACGACTGAAGGTGAGAATCTGACTCACGAGACCCGCGGCGCGATCAGAAGCTGCTATGACACCCTGAACACTCTCATTTGCCGGATGGGTACTGGGAATCTGATCCAGTGCCAGTTGTGCATGGCCATAAATACCCGTCAGAATATTGTTAAAGTCATGAGCGATGCCACCGGCAAGGTTTCCTACAGCTTCAATTTTCTGAGTCTGGAGAAGTTGTTCTTCGAGCTGTTTCTCCCGAGTGATATCACGGGCAACAATCACGTAGCCAACGATCTCCTTCTGGGGGTCACGAATCGGTGAAATTGATGTCTCTTCCGTAAACGGGCTACCGTCTTTCTTGATATTAACCATTTGACCACGCCAGATATAACCAGCGCGGAGTGTTTGCCAGATTTCATCCAGAATGATCTGATTTTGAGAATCCCTGCTGAGGAATCTGGCAATCAGCCCGATGCTATCGTCTTTGGAATAACCGGTTGTTCGTTCATAAGCCGGGTTTTGGTACTGGATATTGCCATTGGTATCGACAATCAGCAGTGATTCAGATGTCTGTTCGATGGCGGACATTAACCGTTCGCGATCAGCTTCTGCCTGTTTGCGTGCCGATATATCCCGGGTTACACCCAGGACTCCGACTGCATGGGATTGTTCATCACGTAGGAAACTAACCACGATCTCTGTGTTAATTTTAGTGCCGTTCTTGTGAGGTAGCTCTACTTCAAATACACGTGAACGATTCAGATCAGCTTCGCCGGATTCATCCAGGGCGATCTCCTCCTGCACAATGCCTCGAAACATTTCGACTGTCCCAGGGGGTAGGCTGCCTTCCAATCCAAGTTGCAGAGCTTCGCTTTGGGTGAATCCCCGCATCCGTTCAACAGAAGGGCTGATATAAGTAAAATTAAGATCT
>CAZJRI010000071.1:3539-14803 GCA_964548025.1 uncultured Pseudomonadales bacterium | reverse complement strand
CTGGATTCACTTTCACGCCTTGATTTTTCGATTTCGTTTTTTGCATCTGTCTCTGTACGCAGTTCGCTCAAAAGTTCTTGAGTAGATTGCAGACTGCTATTCAGATTTGATACGAGATATTCTATGGGCAGTGCGAGAAAAGCAGACAGGGACAGGATCAGTAACGGCATGTAGATCCAATCCACGTATGTGTCGGAAAACTGGGTCAAATGAGCTTCAACCAGGACATGACCAGAAACGATCAGGTACGACATAATGACGATCGTGGAAATACAAATGATCAGCATGATGACAGCAGCGCGTAAACCTCTTGTAACGGAAGCAACACAAATGAGCGTTAGAAAGACAATCTCAGCGATGCCATAGGTACCACCGGTAAAAAGTGAAGATGCTCCGTTAGCGTATATCACAAGGAATAAAGCCGCTGATTTGAAGTTGAAACTGAGGCTTTTCATGAAAGCGAGAAAGCCCATCACCAGTAAAGTTATCAGGTATAAAGGGAAATACTTGTTGTCCGAGATCAAGGTCCATCCAACAAGTGGGATAGTGAAAGCAAAGGCACCCAGCAGCAATCCATTCAGAATTTTATCCCTGGATGTCTCAAGCAGGTAGTCCGTATTGCTACCCGCGTCTTCTGGCCTTGCACCAGGAGCGTTCAATCTCCTTAGATAATCTAAGGTCTGCACATGAGACCTCCATACATCCTGTGTTTAGCAAACTAATCAGGGCATCTGGATATTCAATCCGTTTATTAATTATAGCTTCATTGCCGGTTAGCATACTCCACAATTTATCAATTGCCAGGTAACATCATTTGCGACAACTGATTATCATTCTCATACTACTCAGGCCCGCTCTGAGTCGCAGAGGTATAGCCAGGATTCAAAGCGCAGACGATATCTCCGACCTGCGGTAGCTACAATGACACCGGTAGCTACAATGACACAGACAATTTATTAATGGCCTGAAAGGTATCACCAAAGATCATATCGTCCACGGGTTCCGGATGCGTCGAGAGCTCCACAATCACAACATCCGTGCTGCGATCGACAAATATAGTCTGGCCATAGATGCCTATGCAGAGCAGAACGCCACGCGTCGAATCCCCCCAGGTCTGATTACGGTAGTGTCCCCCGGGCAGCATCATTGCATAATCTGTAGCGGCGAACAGGCGCTTAAGATCATCATTGCCTTCCCGCGTATCCACTACCCAGTCAACCGGGACGATTTGTGATCCATTGAAGTAACCGCCCTGCAGCAGCATCTGACCAAAACGTGCAAGGTCCCGTGCGCAGGCATTCATTCCCGCGCCGACATAAGGAAAGCCCGTACGATCTACAACAATCGCAGCATCCTGCTCGCATCCAAGTTTCTGCCAGATGCGCTGTTCAAGAAGATCCTGAACTTTTTGGTTCGTTGCTCTTTCTATGACCATTGCGACAACGTTTGTCAGGACGGTTCTATAGTGAAATTGCCCGCCTTCTGCCTGATCTGTTTCCTTCAATGAGGAGGCGTATTCGAAAAGAGTGGTGGCTGAATTGCTATCTACCAGCGCTGGTCGCCAACCAACGACTGCTGTTTCAACCCAGAAGTCAGCTTCTCTGTCTGCATAGTCCTCACCGAACTTTACTGCCGCAGTCATATCCAGCGCATTCTGCACGGTCGTCTCGCTGAATGCCGTGTTTTTAAACTCTGGAATATAGAAAGTAATATCCTCCCTCGGATCAAGCAGACCCTCTGCTGTCAGAATGCCTGCCAGCATACCGATGAAGGTCTTGCTCACGGAATTGAGCAGATGATGACTATCGGCACCCATGCCGTTTTCGTAAGTTTCAGTTAGAACCACGCCATCCTTCATGACAAGAAAGGCGTCGGTGAACGTTTCATCCAGCATCTGTTGGATGGACCGACGTTGTCCATCGACTCCCTCGTACTCGATCGAGGTTATCTCCCGCTGATCTTCCTCCAAAACCGAAGCCGGTCCGGGTCCGCGGCGTATTCTGGTCGTTGGGAACAGTGCCTGAACCTGTTGGAAACTCCAACGATTATGAGGTGCATACCCCCAATTCTCAGCGGTTGTTGGTTTGTCTATCATACTGACTACTCACTGGTTCGATAAATTGGGCAGGTTCGCGTACGCAAAAAAAACGTAATTCTGATTCCCTGCTTTCGGGGCCACGCAGATGAGCATAACATCGACCAACAGACCTGCCTATCATCCGGTTTTCACCTCATTATTTGCCGCAGATTCAGGTGGAGTAATTTCATCAACTCGAATCTGTCGATCTATGTGATAATGAAAATGTTGATGTTCATCTTGCTGGTCCCGGATAGATAATGAATATTGTCAATTTCAATAGAATAGTGCTGTTGTTACTCGCATTTTCCGCCAGTCCAGTTTTGGCGGAATCCGTAGCCGATGTAACTCCCTATCTGCAACAGAGTAGAGAATCTGTTAAAGCACTGGGGACATCGTTGAAGCAAAAACTCATTTCAACGATGAAAAGTGCCGGTCCGGAGGCGGCGATTGCCGTCTGTAATGTTGATGCGGTACCGATCACCAATCGGGTATCTGTTGAAATGGGCGTAAAGATCACTCGCACAAGTCTGAAGAACCGAAATCCTGGCAATTCGCCTTCAATCTGGGAAAGGCGAGTCCTGTCCCAATTTGAGGAAAGGAAGGACAAGGGTGAATCTCTAAGCGGTATGGACTTCAGCGAAATTGTGTCTCATAACGGTCTAGAGCAGTTCCGTTATATGAAAGCCATTGGAATGGAAAGACCTTGTCTGACCTGTCATGGATCTGAGATTGCGCCTGATCTGTCGGAAGTAATCTCGTTGATGTACCCGGATGATAAGGCGACTGGGTACAGTGAGGGGGAATTTCGGGGAGCGTTTTCGGTTACTATTCCGCTTGATCCGGAAGATCTAAGAAAAGAGTAATTCCCATGCTCGAAATTAGCTTACTTGGTCAACCGCAAATTCACCGTGATGGTGAAAAGTTAGCCTTGCCGAGATCACGCAAGACTCTGGCACTACTCGCTTACCTGATTGTGACCGGACGACCTCAATCGAGACAGCATCTCTGCGATCTTCTGTTCCAGACACCAGATGATCCGCGAGCAGCCCTGAGATGGAGTCTGTCGAGGCTCAGACCCCTGCTGGATGAGAAGCTCATATCAGATCGAAGTCAGGTTTCATTTAATGTCGAAGGAACCCAGATTGACGTATTAAGGCTGAGAGGATCGCTGGTTGAAGACCAGAGTATCAATGAACTTGATGATTTGAGCAGGCTTTTCAGAGGTGAATTCTTGGAAGCGATCAAACTGAATGACTGCGATGCCTTCGATGCCTGGCGTGTCGCAGTGGCAGATGAATTTAACCTGATTCAAAAGAAGGTGCTTCATAGGCTAGTCCTCCTGACCGAGGCCGACATTGATATAGCGCTCGAATATGCTCACCGATTAAGAGCGATTGATGATGGTGTTGATTGCAGAACCATGCTGGAAAAATTGAGACTGAAGAAGACGCTGGGTCACCAAAAAGGTCTATCCGTCCAACCCCGTCCCTACAAACCGGTTCTTGCAGTGCTGCCTTTCGAAAACCTCTCTGAAGATACGACCCATCAATATCTTGTTGATGGCATCACGATGGATGTCACAGCCTACCTGACGAAATTCAGGGCGGCATCCATTATCAGCAGAGGATTTCAGGTTGATAGAAATGAATCGCTAACGGATGTTGTGGGTCGGTTCGGTGTCCGATATCTCGTTCGTGGTGGCATAAACAGACAAAAAGACAGAATTCGTCTGTCAGTGCAATTAGTTGATTCCGAGACAGGTCAAAATGTTTGGGGAGAGGTTTATGACCGCCAGATTCAGGATCTGCTGGCGGTGAGAGACGAGTTGTCCCACCAGATAGTATCCAGAGTTCAGCCGGAATTTACGGCAGCGGAGGCTCAGCGTGCGAAGCGTAAATCACAACAGGATATGGATGCGTGGGACAACTACATGCGCGCCACCTGGCATCTGTCAAGATTCACAAGGCTCGATAACCAAAAAGCCATGGAACATGCGGTACGTGCAATCGAACTCGATCCCCAGAGCGCTGGTGCATACTCAATCAAATCTGTTGCACACTTAATGGATGCGCTCTATGGCTGGGCAGATACCAGATCTCACGCGCTGGAACTTGGTAGAGCCAGTGCATTAACCGGTTTGAGACTGGATGATCGTGACGCTCAAATTGTCCGAGTTGTAGGTCTGATCAATCTATATTCAGGGGATCACGAACAGGCCAGGCATAATTATTTGCAATCGATAGACCTGAATCCGGATGAGGCTGAAAACTATGCCCTTTTAGGTCAGGTAATAGGCCTTGCCGGGGACTTTGAGGGTGCAACAAGCTACATCAATCGGGCATTGGAACTTAGCCCTCGGGACCAGTTTCGTGCAACCTGGTACAGCCATCTTGCCATGGCAGCCGCGGTAGCAGGTAGATATGATCGGGCTGTCGATCTCGCCAGGGAGACCCTTGCTGAGAATCCTGAATTTCTTGGTGGTTTTAGAACTCTGGCAGTGGGCCTTGCCTACCTGGGTCGAAACGATGAAGCCAGGATGGCGATACGCGAGTTGTGCCAGCGTCTCCCGGGCTTGACGCTCAGCACGGTGGTCGATCAGCTGTGCTTCTCAGATTCAGCAAGCCAGGATAGGTACCTTGAGGGTCTTCGTATCGCTGGCCTGCCTGCCTGATGTCTGGTTCAGGAACCCGCTATTGGTGAATGCGCTCTGCCACGCTGTTTGTCACGCATTGGCAGAAATGGTATCAGCATGGGTACCTGCTTGCGATATTGAGCATAGGATTCGCCAAGTGCATCGACAAGATCTTTCTCCTCAAGCTGAATCGCAACGACAATATAAGCAGCAGTTACAACAGCGAAAAACAGGTGCGCGACGGTCATCGTAGGTGTTGCCCAGAAAGCGAAAAACCAACCCAGATACAGAGGATGCCTGACAAGTCTGTAGGGCCCCGGTGTGCCGAATGTTAGATGGGTATAGGGTTTGCCCATCAGATGTAAATACACCTGTCTCAGTCCGAACAAATCGAAGTGATTGATCAGAAAAGTTGAGACGAGTACCAATGCCCATCCAAAACCGAATAGTGAATACAATATCGTTTGACCAATAGGATCGGTAACAGACCAGATCGTGACGCCCATCGGTTCCCAGTAGTAGAACATCAGAATCAGCGCTGCACTGGAAAAGAGTACATAAGTACTGCGTTCAACTGGTTCAGGGACTATCTTTGTCCAAAGCTTCTTGAATCCGGGTCTGGCCATAACGCTGTGCTGGACGGCAAATACAGTGAGTAACGTAAGATTGACTACCAGGGCGTATATCAGGCTTGTTTCGATGCCGGAATCAATTGACTTGGGGACGAGAAAGTCGCCAACAAAGCCAATGGCATACAGGAAAGTACCAAAAAAAATTGCATAACATATGACACCGTAGAGAAAATACAGATATCTCATAAAAACCTCCTCATGTTTGATTGATGACTGGATATATACAAAGAGTCTGTAAGCAGGAGATTAAGGGCAGAACGTGTGAGAAAGAGTGGATATAATCGTGGGAATTCAACAAATTCTTGCCTGATTGCGCGTGATGAGGATTTAACTACCCCGGAGCCGAGCGAATGTTATGATGTCGGCAAGTGTTTGTTCAAAGATGAGATTCTCTAATGGTTTTTGACCCCCGCATGCCCTCAAGGGATATCAGTGTCCTTGGTTATCAGTTGGAACACTGGGCGCGAGAGAAGCCCGACGATGTTGCTTTCATGTTTTATGGCGGTGAGAAGTGGACCTGGTCGCAAGCGCTTGATCTGACTCGTCGCAGAGCAAGGGGATTCGAAAACCTCGGCGTCAAAAAGGGTGAACATGTCCTGTCCTGGCAACCAAACAACAGCGATGCCGTTCTGAACTGGTTTGGTCTGAACTATCTCGGTGCGGTTTATGTGCCGGTGAATACGGCCTACAAGGGGAATCTTCTGCAGCATGTGATTCAGCTCTCTGATGCCAGATTGATGGTATGTCATGCGGATCTGATCCCGAATCTGGATAATATCGACTGTGGCCAGCTAACAGACGTAGTAGTAACGGGTGGTGAGACCATTCCAGCGAACCTGACTGCGCACGGGGCTGATGAACTGTTGCCTGAGAAGGGATTGCCTGAAATGCCTGCAGTGGTCGAACCCTGGGATACCCAATACATAATTTTTACTTCCGGCACGACAGGTCCTTCCAAAGCGGTTTTGTCCTCCTATGTACAGGGATATGCCATGGGCCCGGAATCTGGTACCTACATAGATGCCAGTGATCGAATTCTGATTAATCTGCCAATGTTCCATGTCGGCGGAACGTGTTTTATCAATGTCACACTGTCTAATGGCGGATCATGTTTTCTTGATACGCACTTCAAAACGGATGAGTTCTGGCAGACAGTTCGCGAGAATGAAATTAACCTGACCTGTCTTCTTGGTGCGATGATTCCTTTTCTGCTGAAATTGCCGCCCAGCAATCAGGATAAGGACCATACACTGAATAAAGCTGTTTGTGTGCCCTGGAACGAAGACACCATGGCAGTGGGCAAGCGCTACGGTATAGACGTGCGTACTACCTTCAATATGACGGAAGTTTCCACCCCCATGCTGTCGGATCTCTTCCCACCTGAATCCGGTACCTGCGGTAAACCTCGTGACGGGGTGGATGCACGAGTAGTCGATGAGAATGATTGTGAGGTGGCGCCGGGAGAAATTGGCGAACTGATCCTGCGTACCGACAGACCCTGGGAAATGAACCACGGTTACTATAAGAACCCCGAAGCTACCGCCGAAGCCTGGAGAAATGGCTGGTTCCACACAGGCGATGGTTTTAAATATGATGAGAACGGGTATTTTTTCTTTGTTGATCGGATCAAAGATGCGATTCGTCGACGGGGTGAGAACATCTCATCGTTTGAAGTGGAAAGTGAGGTTACCGCCTACCCGGCCATACGTGAAGCAGCAGCGATACCCGTGCCCAGCGAGCTGGGCGAAGATGAAGTGATGATAGTGGTTGCGCCGGTACCGGATCAGGAGATAGATCCCCTGGCACTCTTTGAGTTCCTTGAGCCACGCATGGCGCACTTTATGCTACCGAGGTTTATTCGTGTCATCGATGATTTGCCAAAGACACCAACTCAAAAAGTGCAAAAACACCTGCTTAAGTCAGATGGTGTCACCGCCGACACCTGGGATCGCGAGATTGCAGGTATCAGGGTGAAGAGACAGAAGATTGGTGCCTGATCTATAACACAGATCTATATCACAGCTCTATAACACAGCTCTATAAGAAATGGCTGACCCGCGACCGACTAGTCTTCTTGCTCGGCTTCGAATCCTGAGACATCGTCCAGTTCGTCGTAATCATCTGGTTCCATCGGTTCGGTCTCTTCAAGCTGCTCAAGAAGATTCAGGGCAAGAGCGACGTAATCGCTGTCTGTGATTATGCCGGTAAGATTATAATTGTCATTGATGACCACGAGTGAACCAATCTTATATTGTTGCATTTTTAGCCCGGCCGCGCGGATGTCTTCGTTTTCGCTTATGGTATAAACGGTATCGCGCATAATGTCCTTTACTTCCTGCGTACCAGCCTCAGCAACGTTGTGAGCAAGTACATCTCGCTGGGTGACGATCCCCAGAAGTTTATTCCCGGCGTCTGTGATGGGTATATGGCGAATTCGATTCTCAAGCATCAGTTTATGGGCCTGTTTCAGGGTATCCTGCAGACCCAGCGTGATGGGGCTGGTTGTCATAATTTCGTTAATGGTCATCATATATGATTCTCCTCTACCTAAGAGCATAACCGGATCAGTACTGCCGGGTGATTGATTATAATCAAGTAATGAACAGGGACACACACAATTTTCATCCCACAAGCGACAGCCGAATCTCAAGAAGAATCGGGGTATTCACTGACGAGTTTGCGCAGCAAAAGTGAAAATCATCCAGTTGTATAGACCAGGGTATTGTGTGATTCTCAGATTAAAAGCAGCCAATAGGGAGGTGCTTTGTTAAACGTGTATTATAAACCGGGCTACGAATCTGTATCGGGAAGATTGTTAACACTCGTAAAGCGGATTGTCCTGGCAGTAGCTTTATTATCCTGTGGGGTGTCGATTGCCGATGAAATCAAGGCAAGTGATGAGACACTCAGAATTTACAATCAGACCTGCGTCGCCTGCCATGCAACTGGCGTAAATGGCGCTCCCAGACCGGGTATAAGCGCCGACTGGCAAGATTCCCTGAGTTACGGTAGAGAGGATATATACCTCAATGCCATAGAGGGTGTGGGCGAGATGCCCCCCCGTGGGATGTGCGCAGACTGCAACAACGAGCAGATCAGAGGTATCGTCGACTATATGTTGACGGGCGTTCAGTAGGTTTGGGACCAGATCTAACCCTGAGAGCTTGACAGGCTATTCTTCAATTGCTGCACGTGCTGTCTGGGCGACGCGCAGTCTTTCGGCGTCGAACTTGGGCGTGCGATCAAACAGATAGATGCCGTTTTGCTCCTGGAATATATCGGTTAGCTGGGTGTAACAATAACCAAACATGCTTTCATCGTTAAGCAGTACCTCGCACAATCCCTCGAAGCGTTCATAGAACTCATCAATGGAGCGGGGCCTTTCTCCGTAACCCCACGAGTCTTCATCTTCCCCGACTTCAGGATTCCACCAGATGCCGCCAAATTCGCTGATGAAGAACGGTTGACCGCCATAAGGTAAAGAGAATTCGAGTTTCGTACCATTAGGCCTCACCCGTGAATTCACAAATGGGGCTCCGTTAATTGTATTGGCGTGACGAGAGCGAAATTCATCTACATCCTGCGTATAGTCGTGAGAGTCGTAGATGTCCGCCTCCGGCACACGATGGGAATAACCGGATGTATCCAGAACAGGTCGGGTTGTGTCCATTGCTTTGGTTGCAAGAAACATCCCGCGGGTCACATCGTCCAGCATTGTGATGCGATCACTAATGCCTTGCCAGGTCTCGTTCAATGGACACCATCCAATGATTGCCGGATGGCAATAATCCCGATGGACAACTTCAAGCCACTGGGTGATATAGTCGGCTCCGGGCTTTTGATGTTCCCCGCTCCCGGCGCCAAAACCGGCGCATCCCCAGTCACCAAATTCGCCCCAGACCAGATAACCGAGCCGATCTGCATGATAGAGAAAGCGTTCCTCAAATACCTTCTGGTGTAATCGCGCGCCATTAAAACCTACGGCCTGACTGAGTTTGATATCCTCAATGAGCGCGGCGTCGCTGGGCGCTGTCATGATGCCGTCCGGGTAATAACCCTGGTCAAGCACCAACCGCTGAAATACCGTTGTGCCGTTTATTTTTATCGCCTTGCCATCGATGGAAATGCTGCGGAGTCCGGCGTAGCTTTTCACCCTGTCGAGTATTTCTCCATTGTCTTCAAGTTTCAGTTCAATATCGTAGAGGTGTGGGTCATCTGGTGACCAGAGTTGTTTCTGCAATTCGGGAATGTCGAGAATCAGGGTAGGGCTGAAGTCAAAACCTGTGGTGATTGATTGGCTGACAACAGTTTTTCCTTCACTGGACAGTGTTGCTGTTAATGTGAGCCCGGCCCTGCCACGCATGATTGGTTGCTCGACATGGAACCGACTCCCGGTGACATCCGGTGTTATTTTTGCGCGGTGTAATCTTGTTGATGATACGGGCTCCATCCAGACTGACTGCCAGATGCCGGTAGTGCGGCAATAGATGGCGCCTGTGCCTTTGAAAGAGGCTGCCTGCTTTCCTCTGGGTTGAGGTTCTAAGTGGTTATCTCTGGCACGCACCACGAGTTCGAGTATATCTCCTGGTTGTGCATCGAGTTCAATGGAGAATGGTGTGAAACCGCCACGATGACGTCCGACTTCCACACCATCAATCCAAACCGTGGTGTCGTAGTCCACTGCCTGAAAATGCAGCAGGATGTTGTCGCCTTCCCAGTCTCCGGGTATTGCAATTTCTTTGCGATACCAGACGGCGTTTAGATAATCCTGATTGCCAATTCCCGACAGTTCTGATTCAGGGCAAAACGGTACCAGGATGATATCTTCGAGCGGTCGGGCAAGAAGACCTCGTTCAAGGCCTGAGTCTGCCGCATCGATTTCAAATTGCCATTCACCGTTAAGACACAGCCACTCGTCTCGCACGAACTGTGGTCTGGGATATTCTGAGCGAGGTTGTTTTTCTTTTGACTCTACCAATTGGTCGGTCTCCTGATGGGCTTGAGTGATTGTTTATATGATTGAGACACAGAATAGCGATGTATGGTATTTGCTGGCAAGTTCGTGAGAAGGTGAATGCCCTGAATCCCATACGAATCTACCAGATTGAGATGAATAAGGACTCGTTCCAATCGCATCATTGATGGTGTATCGAAGAAGTCCTTCCAGGCCAGGAAAACATTTCAGTTTCGTTTGCATTATTCTCCGAATAACTGGATCTCAGTTTTATCGATTGCATTAATGGCACGCCAGGTTTGGCATCACCGGTTGCTTGATTCTAAAAAAGAACAATCAGTGATAAAAATATCGCTTCTCCGTTCGCACCAGGGTTATCCCGGAACTGCTCGCAGCTTCTGCCACGTCTTTGCCCTTTAATGCCCCCTCCGGTTCAAGCACTATCTTGATCCCATGTTTTTTTGCTTCGTCAATATTGTCTGTAAAAGGTATAAAGCCATCTGAGGTTAGAACCGGTGGAATCTGATACAGGTGATCCTGGATTTCAAGAGTATTTGAGAATTCCAATGCCTTAATAATTCTGTCAGTGATTTTACCGCGTGTCATCGAGGTGGTTTTAATGACCTCTGGGTGTTGCAAGAGCCTGAATTGCCTGAATTTCGAGCAAGCGATTTTTGTAGACAGAATTCGAGATTGCTGTCCGGCTGAGATTGCGAAGGTGCGATTACCTGCGGCGATAACTATGTTGTTGGACACTGAATACTTCATTGCGATAATAGCCAGCTTGAGATCGAGATCTGCTTCGTTCAACAACTGTCGTTCTCCGACAATTAACCGGAAATCTTTTGTTGAGGGGATGTAATCATTTCGATCCTGCATTAGTCTGACGCCAAATATCTCCCGGGTTTCCTCCTTCGGCGGATCGAAGTGAGGATCAAGCTGAACCAGCAGATAGCGACCGGCCTG
>CAZJRI010000071.1:0-3529 GCA_964548025.1 uncultured Pseudomonadales bacterium | reverse complement strand
ATTACTCAAAATTTCAATCGCCTCTTTCGTAAATGACGTGGCTGCCATACCATCGGATACAAGTCGGGACATGGTCCGTGCCATCTCGCCATCAACCTCGCCAAAAACAACCGCAACATCACCGTAGGCAGCGCTCCAGTCACTTGATCTCGCTCTTAAATAGGCCGACAGGGATTGCCCGCAGGAATCAATATCTAACAGAGACTTGCTGAATTCATCGAGCGGTCCTGCGATTGCCAGACCGACAGGTGTACAGTGTTTCAGCGAGGCTGCCGAGGTCATACCGGTCAGCAGGAACAGATCTCTTGTCATCTGCCAGCCAGTCAGAATATCTAAAAGGTTGATGTGGGAAGGGCTGCCATTGAGTATTTGAAGCGCGCTGTCAGGGGTATAACACCGGGCCATTCGCTGATGAGGATTGTTGCCGTAACGTAATGCGATTTCTTTGGGCATTGATTGAGTCTCCACTTCTCAATTAAATGCCCAGGCGAACGGCTTCAGATGCATGCTCCCTAATGGTTATTTCCATTCATGGTCGCCAGTTACATGCACGACTAAATTATCATGAGTCAGTGATGGAGGACAATGCTGCAGAGCTGAAATTGATCAGCACGGCAATAAGAGAAGTGATAGATAGACGACTATTTGTCACATTGAGTACACTGTTTGCGAATAACCCGGTTTCGGGATCCACAACATTGTGCTAATAATATAAAAAGTCGACCTGGCCTGAGTGAGGTGTGGATATGAGCATGTTAGATGAGGAGATAACGAGACTTGGCATCAGATTAAAGGATCTGAAAGTGCGGATAATTCCTGATTTTGAAAGTAAGTCGAGTGCGATTTTCTCTCGAATTCAGGGGATGTCTAAAGATGCGAGCAATTCAGCGGAGCGCGCCAAACTTGAAACAGAGTATGGAAAAATGAGTAATGAACTCAGAATACGCAGTGATGAAATGATTAAGATTCGTCAGGAAATTGAACGTCTGGAGTTACAAAAGAAATTCAGCAGATAGACGAACCTTCAGGCTGCTGTTCATCCACTGCTTCTGTATGTAACAATCGATGGCAGAACTTATGCAGAACTTATGAATAGCGCAAGAAGGCAACCATGACATTTATCGAAAACCAAACACTGTTCGACTGGTTAGCGAAGGAAGTACCTGAACCAGTCATCGAACCTGAATTGCCGATCATAGACCCCCATCATCATCTCTGGGATCTTCGCAAATTCAGCACAGAACCCCACGCCAGTTTTCAGGAAAAAGTCTACCTCTGTGAAGAAATAACGAATGATATCTCATCGGCAGGACACAATATCACTCATACAGTCTTCGCCCAGTGCGGTGCGTTCTATAGGCAGGACGGTCCGGAAGATATGAGGTGTGTTGGAGAGACCGAATTTGTTCACGGCATCGTTGCAATGAGTCGGTCAGGCTCTTATGGAGCGACAAGTCTTTGCGCCGGGATCTTCGGCGCTGCTGATCTTCGAGCTGGTGATGCAGTCGAACCGGTACTTCAGGCACATCTTGCAGCGTCATCGAATTTTCGCGGCATTCGCAGTGCTTTCCCCAGGGATTTAAACCCGACATTCATGGCGGGTTATGCATTGCTCGACAAGCTCAATCTCAGTTTTGACAACTATTCCCCCGATTTTGAGCGCCTGCCGGATCTTGCGAAACTTGCTGCGGCGTTTCCTGACGTACCTGTCATCGTCAATCACCTGGGTGGAAAGATTGATCCTGATGGTGGAAGCGATGCTTTTGAGAAATGGAGAACTTGCATTGACGCAGTAGCCGGATGTCCCAACGCATTTATGAAGGTTGGTGGGGCGCAGCAACGGGTAGGCCCCTGGGAGCCATCATTTCATATCAATCAACGTGATGAACCCATCGGCTCTGAAGAACTCTGTGATCTGCTCTACCCGTTTTACATCCATGCAATAGAAGCTTTTGGCCCCGACCGATGTATGTTCGAGAGCAACTTCCCGGTTGATAAGGAATCAGTCTCCTACAGAACGCTTTGGAATACATTCAAACGAATTGCGACAAGGGCAGGTTTGAGTGAATCAGAGAAGGCCGCTATTTTTAGTGGTACAGCAGCAAAGGTGTATCGACTATCGTGATTTCAGGCTGGCGCAAGAGACGAATTTCCGGGGAATAGCCAAATGTCGTTGTCTCGTAAAGTCAGCTCTCTTAAAGGTACAACTGTACTTGTGCTGGGCGAAGCCGTGTCGTGCCGAGTCGCCGCTGCATGGCTCGCTGATAGCGGTGCCCGGGTTTCATTGTTTCGCCCTGGCTGGCAAGTGCCCGAGCCAGGCTCTGCCGAGGCACGGTTCGAGCGTCAGCAGGAGAATTGTCAGTCAGCAGATTTTGAATCAGACAATGTTTACGATCTGTTGATTACAGACAGCGCCTCGATTGAGCTGTTCGGTGAGATACCAGATCACCTTCGAAACAGATCGGTTGTGATCGAGATTACCTCGCCCTTACCGGCAGCAACTAGTTTCGATGAGGCTCTGGTCAATGACATGGTTCTCTGGGCGCGTTCCGGTCTTGGTTATCTAACGCGGGATATGGATGAAGCAGGTGAATTAACAACCCCTTGTCTGCCACTCAATCGTCAGCCAAGTATTCTCGCGGGGATCGCCGCGGGGACAGCAGGGATATGTGCTCTGCTGGCGTTGGACCGGGATGATCTTTCTCACAGGCACATCCAGATTGACCAGCTTGAACTTCTCGCCATCATGCCAATGCAACCCATCGGTTTTGCGCAACTCGAAAACCGCATAGTTGGTGCGCCTCAGATAAACAGGATTCGCTACCCAGGCGGTACGCTTAAGACGTCCAATGGCCTGGCATATGTTCGACCTGTTGAACCGGCTCACTGGGCAATACTGCTTCGTCTCGTTGGTGAACTTGACTCGATTGCCGATCAGGTCGAGGCGAATCCGCTAATTCTTCGGGATACATTTGATACGGTAGACCCGCGAATGCGTGAATGGGCATTGGGACTCACATCGGAGGAGATCTCTGATATTTGTCAGGCAGAACATGTTCCCGTTGCACCTGTGTATAGACCTGATCAGGTCATTGAAGACGCTCACCTGAATGCACGGGAGTTTTTCCGAACTGAATCAGAGGATCAATTTGGTCTTAATCTACCGTGGCTTGCAGCGCTGGGTAAATTAGACCGGCAAACCCGCGGAAGAGGGGGGCTGGGTATTAACCTTAGAAAAACTGGTGCTGATCTACCACTTGCCGGGTTACGGATACTGGATTTGAGCTGGGCCTGGGCAGGTCCTTTTGCTACTACTCTGCTATCTGATCTGGGCGCGGAGGTTATCAACGTCGAATGGCATCCACGTGCCAGCAATCTGCGCCGCAATCCGCCATTCGCCGGGGAACGTGGTGATTCGAACAATACGGCTGCCTGGTGGAGCGCGAATCAGCGTGGCAAGTTCTCTATCGGTGTTGATCTCAAGACCCCCGAGGGTAAACAAATCATCAAAGATCTCGCAGCGAGATCA
>CAZJRI010000070.1:19657-26308 GCA_964548025.1 uncultured Pseudomonadales bacterium | reverse complement strand
TTGTCGTCACTCGCGATTTGTGCGATGGCTCCCTGGTCTCTGGCAATGATACGGCACCGGTAGTGCTGCATGCCAGGGCTCCTGTTGAGCGCCAGATGAACGCCCATGCGCAAATGCAATTTCAAAATAGTGTTAGATAAGAGTCATCATAGTGCAGGACTAGGACAGAACACTAACAATCTCCGCTCTCAAATCCTGCTTCAGGAAGGGTTTTGATAATCGCCCCTTAAAACTATGCTCAGCAAATCTGGCTACAATCGAATTTTCCGAATACCCGCTGCAGACTATTGCTTTCACTTGTGGATCTAATTTAACTAACTCGGTATAAGCTTCATAACCGCCCATGCCCCCAGGTATGGTCAGGTCAAGAATAACGAGGTCAAATGGCTTGCCAGAGCTCTTGGCATCTTTATAAGTTTCAATTGCAGTCTTGCCATCAGCAACAGTTACCACCTCACAGCCGAGAGAGACCAGCATCTCTGAGATCAGTTCAAGTACCATGGTGTCATCGTCCATGACCAGAATCCGATATTCCATGCATTCATCCCGTGAGTTCGTATCCAGAATCGTGGGGTCATCCAATTTTATCGCTGTGGCAAGTGCGGGAAGCAAAATCGTGAACGTCGTTCCTTTATTTGCTATTGAATCTACACTGATACGTCCTTTGTGTTTGATCACGATGCTTTGAGCAATAGCCAGGCCCAGTCCGCTGCCAGTTTCCGTGGTGCCAAAGAAAGGATCGAATATTTTCTCCATGTTCTCGTTATCAATACCAATTCCTTCGTCGCGGATACTCAATTTAACGAAATCACCTTTCAACCCGGGTGCTTCGCTAACATTTTCTCCCTTAATGTAGAGATTACCGCCTTCTTTCGAAGCTTTTTTTGCATTCATGGTCAGATTGGCAATAACCCGGCTGAGCTGTTCCCTGTCCGCGGCAACCTGATGCAAGTTGTCGGAGAACTCAAAATGTGGTTCAACAGTGCTGCCACTTAAATTGAATCGAACAGTTTCTTCAACAACTTTTTCCAGTCTTATGGATTCAAGAACAGGATCGCCACCCTTCGAAAATGTCAGCAACTGTTTTGTCAGGTGGGTTGCTCTGTCTAACCCCTGCATCGTATTGTCTAGCCATTTCAGTAGATTGCTATTTGAATCAAGACCTTTTCTCACCAATTCAGTATTGCCGAAAATGACTTGCAGAATATTGTTAAAATCGTGGGCAATTCCGCCTGCCAGTCCACCGAGCACTTCAAGCTTTTTGCTCTTCAGTAGTTCTTCATCCATTTTGAGCTGATTGGTAATATCTCTAAAAACTATTACGACCCCGTCCAGCCTGTTCTCCGGGTTTAGTATCCGGGCTGCATTGTAGGTAATAGAACGCTCCGTTCCATCTGCATCAGTTAACGCCACTTCATTGTTGTGCACCACGGTCAACTGTTCATCCATTGCCAATGAAACAGGATCAACTACCTTATCGCCGGTATTCTTATCTATTAACCTGAAGATATCAGTCAATGGTTTGCCTGCCGCTTCTGTCAAGGAGCGGCCGACCAGGTTTGCGGCGACCGGGTTCATATGAGTAATACGGTAGGCGGTGTCTACCGCAATTACACCATCACCAATGGAATTCAGAATAGTTCTCAAACTCTCTTCGTTTCTTGAGATTGCAGCTATCTTTTCCTGAATCTGGACATACATACTGCGAATACTCGAATACAGGGAATGAACTTCCTTACTTCCAAGATTTGCACCAACTTCAAGCTTGGAATCCTCACCCTCTGCGATATGTTCAGCGACGCCGGTGAGCTGACGAATGGGCAAAGCGATGGAATTCGCGAACAGGTAGCAAACGACGGTACCAGCCAGCGTTACCAGAACGATAATGAACAGCGATAAAATCAAACTTCTAGTTAAGGCATCATTGACAGCCTCGATGCTCATGCTCGCACCGAAACTATATAGCCTGCCGTGGCGATCAACATGGGGAGCAAGAATCATTCTGCCATCTCCCCACTCGTTGTGAAATTCACTGATATGCGGCGTCATAACCTTGAAAGAAGGTGTGAAGGCATCCGGGTCAGCATGTACTTCAAAAAATTTGGCGTGGTTGCCATTGTCGACATTTTTGTCCGGAGACGTTGAACTTGTAAAATGTATATTGTCGCCAATCTTTATGACACTCCAGACATACTGCAACCCCAGTTCTATACAGAGTTTGTTGTTTCGATCCACGATCTTGTAGAATTCTTCAGGCGAAATGGAAATTTCAGACTGGATGTTGTCATGATAGTCGGCAGGCATACCCCGCTTCATCGTCTGGACAACAGTCAGGAGTTTGTCATCGATTGAATCCAGCAACAATCGTTGCTGTTTGAAGTAGTCAAGAAACGCGAAAACCACCGAGATACTGAATATCAGGCCGACAAATACAATTGTCATTCTCGCGCCGATACTTCTCATTCGATTGCCAATCTCCTGTTAAGCACATTTATTGTCTTTTGAATTTTAGACCAGTTGTTACTGAGTTCAACGATGCACTGGTGAGCTGCTCTCCTTTCATCCAGGAGGAAAGGCCTGATAACTTGCTGCGTCTTGATAATCGCGACGCAGGGATTACTGAAATTGTTGCAGTGGTTACCAAGACGCTTCCTCGCGCTTGTGATTACTGTTTCAGGGTCCGCGATTTGATCCTCCAGTACAATTCGACAGAAGATTCAGCAGGTGCATTGATCAGGTAAAATATATATCCAGGTAATCCTGCTTTCAATAGTGCATCTGCAGACAATTACAGTTTTCAGGTTGCCAGGTTACGACGAAACATGGCATGGACCCTTTCCCAGTGTAACTCGGCTGCTTCCCTATTGTATCTTTCACCTCCGGGGGGAGCGAAGCCATGGAGTGCATCCTCCAAAAAATCAATCCGGTAGTTCACCCCCGCATCTGTAAGCGCCTTATCCATAATCTCCATCTCTTCAGGCGTGGCTGTTGGGTCGTTATTTGCCCAGCCGAAATAAACCTCTCCCTTGATTTTATCGAGCTGTTTATGAGGAGAATTATCATCATCGGCAACCAACCAGGCACCATGTATTGATGCCACGGCCGAAACCTTATCGGGCATCGCCTGTGCAAGTGCCAGCACAAGAGGGCCGCTCATACAAAAACCCACGGCACCAATCTTTCCAGCAGAATCAGCCTTGTCGTTCTTTGCAGCGAAGTCCAGCATGGATTGCGTGTCCGGAATGATGTCGTCGCGAGTCATCGATTGCATTAACTCCGTTCGTTTGTGCATATCATCGTCACTGATTCCAAATTCTCTGTAGGGACTGTTCCTGTAATAAAGAAAAGGAAGCAATACATAATACCCGGCACTGGCGAGCCTGGATGCCATGTCTTTCAACGCGGGACGGATGCTCGGTGCATCCATCAGGTAAAGTACGATGGGATAAGGTCCACCCTCTTCAGGGTGAAACTCAAAGGTTGTCATGCTGCCGTCTTTTGTTTCGATCTCAACCTGTCGTTCAATCATCATTCAGCTCCTTTGGTTTGCGGCAATGGTATCAAATACACGCGTAGGATGGCATGTGCTCTGAACTCAATTCAAACTTCCTGCAAATCTCTCAATACGATCTCATTGGTGAATTTCTTCTGGCTGCCTTGTGACTCTGATCTTGTTCGTGTTTTTTCTTGTTCTTGTGCTGACTACAGAGTCAATGTATAAGGATGAATACAATATTCGACAATAAAAAGGCACAATCATGACAGATGAAGCGAGTTTGGAAGATTGGGGCGACAAGTTTGCAAAATGGGCAGAATTTGCCAAACCTCTTCTCCCGCAAGGTAAGGCACAAGAAGCTTTTGCAAAATATCCCTGGTTCTCAACAGAGGGAGAGCCATTCTGCAAGCTTGACAAACCCGTGAGCGAAGCACGATTTGGACTGGTCACAACGGGCGGTTATTCGATTGCAGGGGAGCAGGAGCCCATGCGCGGCTATCCTACTTTCGGTGATGAAGTGCCTGAAATTCGTCGAATACCAATGAATGTTGATCGAACAAAACTGAAGATCAATCATCCTGCCTATGATCATAAATACGCAAAGGAAGATATTAACGTCAATTTGCCGCTAGATCGCCTAAATGAATTTGTGGAAGACGGAACCATTGGCTCGGTGTCGAATGAAACCATGGTGCTCATGGGTCTTCAACCTAATGTGGCGCCGCTAGTACGAGAAACGATTCCCCAGATTGTGGCGGCGTTTAAAGCCGACGATGTTGAGGCGGCACTACTGGTGCCGAGCTGACCCGTCTGTCATCAGACCGTGAGTCTGATTGCCAGAGCTCTTGAAGATGCAGGAATTGCAACTGCACTCGTTAGTGTGATGGAACCAATAAGTAGTGCTGCCAGGCCCCCTCGTCAGGTCGTTCGAAGACTGAATATTGGCGCAACCGTAGGAAGACCCAATGACGTGGAGGCTCAGAAGCTGACATTAACGAGAATGATCTCATTAATAGAAGATGCTCCCGAGTTCGGTGCCATAATAAAAGACAGTAAAGGCTGAACAATCCCCCGGTGTCTGCGAAAAAGACACCGGCTTGTTTAGGTTCGGTTTCGTTAATTTGATGCAGTTATCTGAAGATTCAGATTTTAATACGGGAAATTCTGCGATACGCAGGTTGGTGCAACCGTATCGAATCAGTCGTAATTCTTCGGGAGGCACGACTGTGGTCATTGGGCTTGCCTGAGTTACTGCTGCTGAGCCGTTTACTTCATGCCAGTCGAGAACGCATCGCCCGAACGCCGTCGCAGAAACAGGTGCAGTGTCAGGCGTTATGACTCACCTCGACAATCCAATGCCAGGTAATTATTTAGAAAGCTGATCCTGATCTCCCCGGTTCTGCATCTTGAACACTGGGCTCCCGCCAAATGATCCTGAACGGACCCGAGGCTATTCAATAGCGCAATCAAAACAAGTCGGGTAGGAGGTGCAAATTGTTTATCGTCAGATACCGGGTCGACTCCTTAATCGGATTGGAGTTGGTGACTCAAAATATGGGACACTTGTAGCAAAACCAAAATGACGACGAATCCAGGGGACGATTTAGATGGATGATTTGAGCGATTCGCTGAACAAATTGATATCTCGACAAACTGAAGGTGACATATTACCCGGAATTGTATACGGGCTGGCGAATCGGGATGGCGTGATCTGTGAGGGCGCGGCAGGTTATCGCAATATTGAAACCCATGATCCCATGTTGGTTGATACGATTATTGAAATAGCATCCATGACCAAACCCGTCACCAGTGTGGCTGTACTTCAGCTATACGAAAAAGGGCAGATCCAGCTTGATGCCCCTGCTTCAGATTATTTGCCGGAGTTGGCTGAGCTTCAGGTGCTCGATGGCTACGATAATGCGGGCGAGCCAATACTGCGTAAACCAGCTAGTTTGCCAACAGTCAGCCAGCTTTTGACCCATACATCGGGTTTTGTCTACGAGATCTGGAACAAAAGTGTTGCACTCGGCGTTGCCAGTGGCAAGTTACCCAGCATGCTGGGTTCTGATGGGGACAGATTGAAAGCGCCGCTTGCTTTTGACCCAGGTAGTCGGTGGGAGTATGGCATAGGTATCGACTGGGCTGGCTTACTGGTCGAGAAGTTGAGTGGCCAGGCTCTGGACGATTATTTCGAGGCGCATATATTCTCAGTACTTGATATGGCCGATACATTCTTCAGTGTGCCGGAGCAGAAATCGCCCAGACGTGCATCTATCCACCGTCGAGGAGAGGATGGTCTCGTTTCGGCGCCATCATTCCCCCCTTCCGTAGGTGGGGGTGGCGGATTGCAGTCGACAGTTTCAGACTATATAAAATTTATGCGCTGTATCCTGAATGGTGGTGCATTGAATGGTAAACAGATTCTCAATTCAGAAACGACTTCTCTGATGTTTGAGAATCATATTGGTGAAATTAACGTGGGATCGGTTGAAACACAGGCTGCTGACCTTAGTGCTGATTTTGATCTGACCTTTAACCGCAGAGCAAAATGGAGTCTTGGTTTTCTGCTTCACGAAGAACCGACTGAATCTGGTCGAGTGGCTGGCACCGTGTCCTGGGCTGGACTTTTTAATTCCTTTTTCTGGATTGATCGACAGAATGATCTTTGCGCGGTAGTTGCTACCCAGCTTCTGCCTTTTTGTGATACGAGTGCGGTGGAGATGCTAACGAGTTTCGAAGAGGCAGTCTACAGCTATCTGGGTGACAAAGAATGAATATTCGATATGGTGTGATCGGTACCGGGATGATGGGTTGCGAGCATATTCGAAACATTTCTGCTATTGAAGGGGCAGAAGTCAGCGCCATCGCCGACCCGAACGAAAAACCGCGCCGTTGGGGTATAAAAGCGTGCAAGCCCGAATGGCAGACCAGGGGTTTTGAACACTATCATGAATTACTTCAGTCCGACCTGGTGGATGTAGTTGTAATCGCCTCTCCGAACTTTACTCATCGAACCGTGTTGGAAGCTGTCTTTGATACCGACCTCCACGTCCTGATTGAGAAGCCAATGTGTGCCACTACTGAAGATTGTGCCTGGGTTGTTGAGAAGGCTGAATCACACGAAGGAATTTTCTGGGTAGGATTGGAATATAGGT
>CAZJRI010000070.1:0-19628 GCA_964548025.1 uncultured Pseudomonadales bacterium | reverse complement strand
ACATGCCACCTATTACAACCTTTCTGAAAGAACTGGAAGCGGGTGCGGTGGGCGATCTGAAGATGCTCTCTATTCGTGAGCATCGATTCCCTTTTCTGAAGAAGGTAGAGAACTGGAATCGGTTCTCAAGAAATACCGGTGGCACGCTGGTGGAGAAATGCTGTCACTTTTTTGATTTGATGAATATTGCGATTAAATCTGAACCCGTCAGCGTATTTGCATCCGGTGGGCAGGATGTTAACCATCTGGATGAACAATATGATGGTGAGGTTCCGGATATCCTTGATAACGCCTTTGTTATCGTGAACTACGCGAATGGGAGCCGGGCGCATCTTGATCTTTGTATGTTCGCGGAATCCGGCAGAAACGAACAGGAGCTTTGTGCCGTTGGGAATAAAGGCAAACTTGAATGCACGCTGCCGGGGAATATGATTACCACCGGCGGGAGGAAGATGAGGGAGTATTCCGAATACGTGGTTGAAGATGACCCGAGAATTCTCCACCAGGGACTTCACCATGGTTCAAGCTATCTTGAACACCTGGATCTGATAGCAGCCATTCAATCAGGTGGCACTGCAGGTGTGACGGCAGAAGACGGGTTGAAATCCGTCCTGATTGGTGAGGCTGCGCATCGGTCTATCGATGAGAATCGTCTGATCTACCTGAATGAACTGATACCTGACGGAAAGGTGACCCGGCAATAATCCCAATTCAGCAGATAGACTGCTAAATTGGGAATCGAGATTTATATTGGCATGGCTATAAAAATGGCTATATAAAGTGATTATCTTGCCGACACAGCAACAGTACCAACCGCTGACAGATTACCCGCAGTATCCCTCACGCGATACTGAATAAAGTCCGCACCGGCTGCTCTTGCAGTATACGTAATTACACCGGTTGTACTATCCACCGTTGCATCTCCCAGTGCAGGACTATTTATAATCTCGACAGTTGATGGATCGATTGGCAAATCGCGACTAATATCGTTTGCCAGGACGTCAATAACTGAAGGTGAATTGATGGTTGCAGCCACAGGTTCACCTTGCAGCACAGGAGGGTTGTTGGTCAAGATCTCACGATCTGTGATTCGAATACCGAAATGAGTGGGTTCCAATGCGCAATTTGTCGTTGGAAATTCTCCACATTCATTGTCGTATCGTTGATCAAACATCTTGTACGTACTCCCGACAACATCCATCAGAGTAAGGTCGAATCTATAAAAAATCTGATCTTCACCAGTTATCCCACTGCAGAACTCGGGGGTGGTCTCATAACTTCCCTGGAAATAGAGATCTGGTGAATGCATCCGATTGACCCTGATTACGCCGTTGGATAGGACATCCCAACAGGCTCCATTCTGGCTTATCAGGGTTATTAGCTGATTCTCAAAATAATACTCAAACTGAAGTACACCTGTTCCATCCGGGTTGAGGGAAAGAGATATCTCTGACAGGTCATCTTCAAATCTCCCCAATCCAATGGATGCGAGTCCAGCATAAATCCCGGCAACATCTGATCGAGTAGTTGGTAGAGGATCTGATTCGTCTCTTACCAATGACAGTCTTGTATCTCCTACGAGCAGTGCATCGCTTTCAGGCCACGGTTCAACCAAAGAATACTCAACGGAAAGAACATCACCGCTTGGTCGTGTCGTATGGTGAAAATAATCTGCCACCTCACCATTATCAAAGGCAACATTAAGGTGCCCGTCATCCTGTACCTGCCAGTTAAAGCCTATACCATTGTGTTGAGTCGTGCCCGTCCCGTCGCCGTTGAACTCAAATATATCCAGATAAAGTTCATCATCGTAGAATAGTGTTGGAAATTGCGGAGAAGCGTTGATTGAGAGGACGCGTTTTGTACCCTCAACAATATTAAAGGCAGTCTGCTCTGCATAATCAAAAATCAGCACGGGGAAATCGAATGCAAATATATCATCCGGCGTTGTTGAAGCCGTATCGAGTCCTGTAAAGGAAAGTGTCCCCTCTTCGTGAAAGTTAGCCAGATCACCGTTTACCCTGTCTTCAGAAACGCTGATCTCAAAAAACTGGGGTCGCTCTTCAACAAGAAAGAGTTCTTCCACTCCATCGCCGTCAATGTCGATCAGCTCTTCAAAATCATCTACGATAAAACCATCTGGCGGTTCGATGCGTATTTTGTTGTTGGTTATCGTATAGGTCAAAGGGATCGTATCTTCTTCGGCAAGCAACGAGCCTGTACCATCTGGATTTAACGTGATTTTCCCTCCGCCATCGACATCATCTCCGATGCCATCCCTGTGATTTTCGAAGTCGAGTACAAAGAACGTGGACGGGATTGCGCCTGTGATAGTGACGTTAATATCATCGGACGATGATTGGCCGAAAAAGTCTGTTACCGTCAGTGTAAATACAAGCACCTCTTCACCCAGAATCAGTTCAGGAGCCGTAAAGGTTGTAGATTCCGCGTCCGGGGTTTCCAGTGAGACAGTGGTCCCTCCAGTCTGGGTCCAACTGAAGGAGAGGCCGCTTTCTGCATCTGAACTCTGGCTGCCGCTGAGCTCAACGATAGACTTTTGAGCAGCACTCTTGTCTACACCAGCATTCGAAGTAGGGGGTGTATTTGCGAATGCACTTGCATCAATCGACGGCAGACTCGTATCGCTGTAGTTGTTAAAATTGTTATTTCGAAAGCGAGTGATTTCGTTGCTCAGGTTTACCAGGCTGAAGTCGACTGACCCACCGTAATTCGATTGGCCATCATATACTAAACCGTCGATGTTGCCGTCTATCAGATCATTCGCCAATTCCAGCACGATAGCGTGAGTAGGGCCTGCAAGACCCAGTTGCTGAGAGAGATTATTGACAACGTTTGCAAGTCCGCCCAATAACAGCGCGTATTGTTTTTGTGCCTGCGTCGCATCAGCAGCGGGTGAAACGGGATTGGCGGGGAGGGTTGTTAGTACATCAAATCCGGTTTGGGCATCTAGAATTGCCTTTCCGGCGTTGAATCGCTCGAGAAAATCCGGGCCATCCGACAGGAGCCTCGCCCTTTCAATCAGGGCGCCGGTAAATGGGTTTATAGCGACGACGGTTGCACCTTGAGGCAGAATACTTTCAAATCCCTGAGATTGGCCAAGTTCAATCCGGCGTTTCAGGTTGATATCAGGTTCCTGATCGGATTCGTCTATATATGATCCACCCGAGGTTACAACCAGCAAGGTGCCGGAGGCTGCCGGAACTGTTGCAGTGAACTCACCATTGTCGTTGGTAGTTGATGTGGTTATTGCTTCACCCAGTTTGCTGCCAAGTTCACCCATCTCGTAAAATGATACAGTGGCGCCGACAACTGCCCCTTTGGTCACACCGCCGGTTACTGTTCGATTCGAAGAAGTCGCTGCGGGTGTTGGAGTCACATCATTTCCACCACCGCCTCCACCACTGCACGCTGATAACAGCGCAGCGCATAGAATAGTGGTTAGTATTTTCCAACCATATATTTCTTGTCGATTTTGTCTATTCATTGCTAAATACCTTGCCTGTCGTCATCACGTTAGGGTGCTGAGTTTGTCATGTTGTAGAAAATAGCCGCCCCATTAACTGTGGTTGATTCGTTAATCAAGTGGTAATTTAATCCGGCTCCAGAGGGCAAACCATCACCAAATCCTGTGAAGATACCGCCAAAGGAACCGGAACCAGTACTGCTACCGCCTACCGTGACCGTGTCATAAAGCCCTTCGAACAGGTTGGCGTTGATGCTGCCGGAGCCTGTTGCCGTCCACACCTGATTGTTGATTCCCAGTTGCAGGCTGCTCTGAACAACCTGATTGGTAAAATCTGCGCTTAAACTGGCAGAGCCAAGTACGCCGACATTACCAAGGTTGTCAGTCGGATCCGTATTTCCTCTTAATGTGAAGCTGGCAGAACCTGTAATGGTTTGTTCGGGTGCTTCAGCCGCAGGAGAAGAAATCCAGTGGAGACTACTGCTCGTCAGGTCCATATCAGCCTGTGATGTGTCGGTTGTTTGTGTCGCGACGCCATTAGCCCACCTGCCCCATCGCAATTCGCTGTTCGGATCAAAACCAATATTCAGATTCTGTGCTGTGCCGATATTTACTGATACAGTTTGATTTCCTGAATCAACAATGTTGAATGACGTCAGGCCACCACTTTCGTCGAGGGCTCCGACCTCTGTCAGATTGATACCGGTAGCGAAGTCGCTGCTACTATAAGAGAAACCGAAATGGCCTGTGGATTCACCCTGGGTCAAATCGACTTCTCCACCACCAGGCAAAACGGCTGTAATCTCCTGGTCTGGTTCATCTACGGATATGGTTGAGTCGGCAGTGGTTTCTGTAGAAGTGGATGCCGCAGCGTCTGTGCTCACATCGCCTTCACGATCTGCTGCCATCGACTCAGTGCTATCATCCGCGCCTTCGGCTGAATCATCTCCACTTTCGTCTGAAGCATCATCAGAGGCATCATCGCTTGAGTCATCGCTTTGAGATTCATCGTCACTGCCTTCCTCATCAGCAGATTCATCCTCATCACCTGATTCTCCTTCAGACTCCTCATCAGAGGAATCACCTTCCTCCTCTTCTTCTTCTTCCAGTTGTAGAAGGGCATCATCCTGCAGACTCTGTGGTGGGGCGATCAGTCTTGTCGGCGGTGTGTTGAAATTTGCGGCGAATCCGTACTGGTTTCTTGCCAGATCCAGATCACCAGCAGCATTCGACATGGATACGTCGCCATTTGATACGCCTACATAGAGTCCATCATCGCTTCCACCGCAATCGGCTGCGCATAAACGAGCGAGATAATTTGTGCCCTGGACTCGAATGAGCGCTGAAGGAGTTCTTACCTGGTATGCAGATGGATCGCGTCTTGCGATTCTGCCTGTGATTGTCCGGAATCCGCCCTTTTGAAGATTAAAACTGGCTTTTAAGGTAGTGCCAGCCCCGATCGCAGGACGAGTGGCGGTAGCTGGTGCTTCCACTGCCTCGATGACAAATCTCGAGTTGGGGCGAAGTGCTATCTTCGTGCCATCATCCAGGCGTATCTGCGCATAAGCTCTGCGGCTGGTGACGATCACGTCACCTTCTTCCACTGTATCGCCTTTCCGCAATCTAGTAATAGCGGGTCGCTCAACCGACACCTGGCCAAAGGTATATAAAACCCTGCCCACCTGTGCCCAGGCTGGTAGTGATATCGTAAACGTGATCAGTAGTGACAGGGCTATAAAACTAAACTTGTTGATATTCATTTTCTAGCCCTCCTTATAGTTCTTTGTGAAATGAGAAGCCGACTTCAACCCGGTCGAACTCATAAAGACTGACGGTTGAATCTTTCTCACTGTAGTTAACTCGAAAGGTGGTGATCCAGTCATCCACCGGAAACTTGTTCCAACTGGCACCTGCAGAAATCGTATAAACGTCGTCATCCCGATTCATGTCAAAGAAAGGATCATCGAACTCGATTGTATTGGCGCTGGCTTCCAGAAAGTAGATCTTACCGCCAGGCCGGAACCAGCTATTTGATATCATGAGACCGTAACCATCGGTGGAAAACGGTGATGTGCTGTCCTTCGCATCATCGTTACTTCCATTGATTGAAATATTCAGCATGGAATTACTAAAGTTCTGACTCGCGGTAAAGCCGTAAACAATCCGATCCACATCGCGAACTTCCAGTAGTGCATCTTCGAATCGAACACTGGCTGCTCGAAGGAATCCGGATAGCGACCAGTTGTTACTCAGCTTTCTCATGTAGGATGCTGTGATTCCCAGATCTCGTTTGTGATATTCGTTGTCTAACGCTGAGAACAGACTGTTTGTTGTGATTGAAATCTGATTGTCTCCTCTTTTCCAGGCCCAGCCGATCCCGAGATCGATGTTTGATGCATCGACAAAACTAGCCGACGGATTGCTCCTGTGATCAAGTCGGGCATTGAACAATAGTTGCGATTCTGCGCTCAGTGGCCGGTTGTAGAGCGCGCCAAAAGCCGCTTGTACAAAGGCAGATGATTGTTCCAGGTTGTTGTCACTCAATCTGAAATTAAGAAAGATAGATTCATCTGTTGCTGCAGGGGCATTGCTGTCGTGACCAAAACCAAAATCAAAATAGTAACTTGCCATTGCACTGTATTCTCGTGCCCGGTTGTTAATCGCCTTCATATATTCGTTAGCAGCAGTTGCCACTTGCTGTGGTGGATTGTCGGAAAGAACACGTTCAAATTCGACTCTGGCCAACTCGTTGTCACCGATGTCGTAGTATGCTCGAGCAAGATCCATACGCGCTCCGGCGAAATCTGGCTTTGTTGCCAGAAGACGCTGAAGACTAAAAATAGCTTCACCGGGTTGACCGCTATCCAGAGCGGCAATTCCGAGCAGGTAGTCATAAGCGTCTTCACCCGACCAGTCAATTTCGTATTGAGACAATAGCTCATAGGCCATATCTGCCTGCCCCTGCTGCAGATGTTGCCGGGCTTGCTGAAACACGGTTTCCCGATCCGTTTCTGCTGCTTGAACCGGTCTGATGGAGTTGATCGATATGAGTGCAACAATGCTCAACGTAACAATGCTCAAATTAACAAAGCTCAACGTAACAAAGCTCAACGTAACAAAGCTACGCCAAGCCTGATTCCAGGCATTTTTCATGGTAATTACTCTTGAATTTAGTTTGTCAGAGCTAGTGTTTTTAGCCCTTTGCCAGGCTGGCCGGGAATTACTGACACGAGTCATTCGTATAGATCTTGCAAACAGGGTGTAGTCAATCGTTAGCAATATCATGATCGTGCCATCCCGATGGATACGAACCAGAATCTTTCCATTCATGCAGTACTTACTGCAGGTGATTCTTTTGTTGTTCCTTCTTGTTTAGTTCTTTCTTGTGTAGTTCGTTCTTGTGTAGTTCCCAGTATGCCAGTCAACAATCGTCAACAGGGGGATATTCCATCTTACAATCAAATCAACAAAAATAAACAAGAATTACACGGAAGTGCCCATTTCTGTCCAGGTTAAATTGAAATCAGCAAGCTAAATCATCTTCAAACGATTAATCATGATTGCTGTCTGCATTAAACTAGTGTCGGATCGAGATTAGTTGATTAACTGATACAACTTGTACTCAACCGCATTGGGCAGGGTTCTGCCTTCGCCTACCACCACGATGTTGTTCAGCCAACTATATCGTTCGTCACCGGTTTCAAATCTTGGCTGGGTCATAAAGTAGGTATCACCGTATTGTGTTTCCTGTGTGGCGGCCGGTACATCCGGGTCAATCACAATGACGCCAAAATATTGAAGGTAGATAAGCGCACCGTCGTCGGTCTCAAAGGTAGCGCGAACATCCAGCCGTCCTACACCGTCGTTATCAATTAATATCCAGTCACCGCCCGAAGCTAATAGCTTGCCTTTCAGCCCAGGACCTTCAAATGCACCGCCAGTGACGTCGTATATTGCCCGGCTACCAAATTGCGCTGTTCCGATCTCCTGAGGTTCCTTGAGATCCGCATGGTAGGTCATCAGGTATTCAAGCTTCATGATTCTTCTCCGTTTTTTTAAAAGCTCATTAGTGTATTCGCTTACAGCTACTTTTAAATCTGGCTGCCTATAGTACCTTATAGAAAGCCTGAGCGTGCGTATCTGCGAAGTACTTCAGGCGTTGAATCCTGTCACTGAGCTGTTTAATTCATCATTTATTGATGAAGAGCAATTTTTTGGGTGTTTTCGTCTGTTCTAATCATATGATTTAAGCAAGTGTTCTAGGGAATCTAGCCCTCTGGAATCCACTGACCAACAAAAGCCTATAGGCAGTAAGCGAAGGAATACCCCCATGAGTTTGATTCAGGAAACAGATTCTTCACCGGGTAGAGAACCTGAGGCGAATTCGGATGTACCACCTTATACAGGGCATCGTGTAGTAACAGATGGCAATTCGATTATCAGCAGGGTCGCCTATAAGGTTAACGGAGGAATTTCGATCTATACAATAACGCCTTCTTCGCCTTTTGGTGAAGAGAGTGCCCAGAGAGCAGCGGCGGGTGAGGAGAATATTTATGGCGCTGTCCCGCAAGTCTTCATGGCTTGTGATGAAGCTGCTGCCGCGTCTTTTGTTCAAGGACTGGCGGCGAAAGGTGTCGGTTCTGCCACCTGTTCGTCCTCTCAGGGTATCCTTCTGATGATTCCTGAAATGTATAACTCAGCCGGTCAGCTACTGCCCATTACCTTTTATATAGGTGCCAGGGATCTGTCACGACATTCTCTGACTATCTTCGCCGGACACAGCGATGTTTATGCAGTAAGAGATACGGGAATAGCAATCTTATTTGCCGCTGATGCACAGGAACTTCAGGATATCGGTGCAATTGCCGAAAAACTGAAATGGGAAGCTAGTCTGCCTGTTGCTGTTGTGTATGACGGATTCTTAACGACCCATCGTCAAACCCAGGTGCAGGAATTGCCGGATGAATTTTTCTGGTCCTTCATGCCCCATGACAAGATGGTGGCGCACAAAGAACGCTCTCTTGACCCAACCCACCCCACGGTCTGGGGAACCAACGAGAACCCTGATGGTTATATGCAGGCAGGGCTGGCTCAAAAACCCCACGTGCTTGGTATCGATGGAATTTTGCCCAGAGTGATGGAAGAATTTGGTGAACTTACCGGTCGAAAGTACACACCCTATGAGTATATTGGTCATGAAGAAGCGACCGACATCATTGTTGCTGCAGGCAGTTCAATAACAACCATACGCTCGACCATTCGCTTTCTCTTAAATGAAGACCCAGATCGGCGTATCGGGGTTATTAACGCCCGGGCATTTAGGCCATTTCTGATTAAGGAATTTATTGAGTCTCTACCCGGGAGTGTTGAGAGAATCGCTGTTCTGGATCGATCAATGACTCATACTGCTCAGGACGAACCCCTCTGCGCAGACGTCCGTTCAGCCATAATGAAAGCCGGTCAGGGATTTCGCGGGATTCCAAAAATGGAAAAGATGCCGATAGTAACAGGTGGTATCTATGGTGTGGCAGGCAAGGACTTTCATCCCGGATCTGTTGTTGAGGTTTTCGAACATCTGCAACGTATAAAAGATAGCGGGGAAGCCTGGACCGGTTTTACCGTGGGCGTGATTGACGATGTGATGGGCACGTCACTACCCGCCGTGACTGCGCCGGATATCTTCGAAGCTGATAATGTGCATCAGGGGCGAATTGTCGCCTATGGTAGCGATGGTACGGTGACCATGGTTAAAGGGGCGGCATTGATCTATGCATCGCAGCCCAATCCTGAAGCAAGCGGTAGCAGCCTCTATGTGGCATCTACCGCAGAATACGATTCCAAGAAGGCAGGTGGTGTAACGGTTTCACATCTCAGAGTTTCAAGCCAGCCACTGGACGAGAGTTTTGATGTTCGCACACCAGATTACGTCGCAGTACATCATCCGGCGTTACTCGCCAAGAGGGACGGTATCCTGGAAGGGATTCGTCACGGGGGCACATTTGTCATCAATACGCCGGTTCCGGCTGACATTGTATTTGATACGCTGCCGGATGAGCTGAAGCGGGAGATAGTCAGCAAGCAATTGGCGTTCTGGGTGGTGGATGCTTTCAAGATCGCTGAAGAGCAGGGTCTCGGCAAAAAAATCAGCATGATTATGCAGCGAATACTCCTGGAGAAGTTTGGATTCCTTGATGCCGGAGAGGCTGAAGCCCTAATGGAAGAGGGAATCGTTAAATCATTTGGTCGTAAGGGTCAGGATGTTGTAGACAGCAATGTCAATGCATTCAAGCGCGCCATTGATGCACTTGAACAGGTTTCGATTCCGACTTCGATTGATGAATCAAAGTTGGCGGCTAAATCAAATATCATCGCATCCACCCGGGTGTCAGAAGATTTTGATCTGAAAGTGATTGCACCCGACAAAGAAGGATTTACCGAGTCGATTCAGGTAGCGGGAATGGCCGGGAGAGGCAGTGAAGTACGTGTCAGTGATTACTATAATCATGCCAGAGGTGGTGCCAGGCCCACTGATACCTGGAAGAATCTGAATCGGAATTTTGCGACACGGTTGCCGAAATTCGTGCCATGGAAGTGTAATGACTGTGGTGACTGCGTATTCATGTGTCCTACCGGGGGAGCGCTTGATCAGGCGATTCTTTCGGCGCGTCAGCAATCAGAACTAAAAGATCATTCGCTGCTCAAGGTCTTTCGAAATGCCGGAAGAATGAGTATGGATGCGAGTGAAGGCATTTTCGGCATGAAGCGCGTCGAAGATGATGAGATTTATGGCCTGGCGGTTGATCCCAACCTCTGTACCGGTTGTGGAGTCTGTGAGGCAGTTTGCCCGAAAGATGCTATTTTTCTGGTATCACTGGATGAGATAGATGATGAGCAATTAAAGGTGCAGCGTGAGACGCTGGATACCGGTCGTGAATTGGGTGGAGATATTGATCCGTCGGTGGATTTCTCACGGATGATTCACACCACACCTGAAATGGAAAGTCTGCCTAACTATGTTGGTGCATCAGGCGCCTGTGCGGGCTGTTATGAACCGCTATATGTCTCTAAATTTCTTCAGTTATATCCCTACACGATCATCAGTAACGCCACTGGTTGTTCGTCAATATGGGGAGCACAGGCATATGAGACTCCATATAGTACTGATCGAGAGGGATTTGGAGCCGCATGGATTAATCCGTTGTTTGAGAATAATGCAGCCGTTGGGGGTGGCATTGCACTTGGTATGGCGTCTGAGGTCGATCAGACCGAAGCCTCAACCAGTTATGTGCTCAATTCAATTGAGAAGAACAGCGATCTCGCTGATCTCGCTAGTTTCTCGAAGTTAAAAGAGCAACTGGAATATGTGGTGCAATCTATCTCTGATGAGGGGACTACCCTCGCTGACCGTATCAACCGTGTTAACAATATCAAGCAGGCTCAGATTGCCGTCGATAAGGCAATTGAGCAGATGCCCGGTGATGATGTGGCGCTTTCGACTCATCTCAAAATGTTGCGGTCCACCATCACCAGTCATCTCGACAAGACAACATTAATTGTAGGTGGTGATGGTTGGGCTTTTGATATCGGCCTGCAAATGCTGATACATGTGCTTCAGTCAGACCTAAATCTCGTTGTTATGGTGCTCGTAACAGATGCCTATTCCAATACCGGTGGTCAGATGTCAAAGGCAACTCCCCGGGGCATGGATACACCATTCGCGCCAGGCGGCAAAAATGCCGGGCGATATCCGCTGGGGATGTCGGTTGCCCAGGGTGGTCGTACCTATGTGGGCCAGGTGAATCTTGCCTTTCCGAACCATCTGATCAGCACCTACAAGAAAGCTTTTGATTTCAAGGGGCCATCACTTCTGCTTTGCTATGTGCCGTGTATGACGGAACAGAAATTCCCGGAGGAACTGGTTGCCGATCAGGCTCGCAGGGCGACAACTACCAGATACTGGCCTCTCTGGGATTACAATCCAGAGACTAATTTGTGGAATATAGACAGTAACCGGGACAGGCAGAAAAGAGTCTGCAAGTTCGAAGGCGACTATATTGAGGATTTCTGCCGATACGAAGGACGTTTCAGGTCTCAATTTGATGCTGATGGCAACCCGTCGGATCTACTACTGGGGCAGACTGAAGACAATCTCAGAGCCTGGGATCAGTTGAGGGAATTCGCATCACATAAATAATGAAAGTGGCTTTGTCCCGCCGCTGGTGAACATGCCCAGGTCGGTAGAAACCAAAATGTGTGAAACTCTCATCTGCAGAAGACGGATGTTGAAGGGCTGAAATATTGTCACTGGTGTGATAAAGAAGAAACCCACAGGAAAGCTACGCTCTAGTGCTGGTAACTTTGTATTAAAAGGGTGTCACCATGGAAACAGTAAAAACACAACTCAATGATTCAATACAGACCGCGACACTTAATCGTCCGGATTCTCTAAATGCCTTCAATGGTCAGCTAATGGATGACCTGGCAGATACCTTTCTTGAAGCAGCGAATAATCCGGATGTGAAAGTGCTGATTGTCACAGGAGAAGGCCGGGCATTTTCAGCCGGTGCTGATCTCGCTGAAAAGGGTCAGGTGACCAGAACGCCTAAACATGGTCTGGCTGGTTTGCTGGATGCTATTGTTGATTTTCCAAAACCCTTCCTGCTTGCGGTAAACGGTATCGGAGTTGGTATTGGTGCAACGATATGCGGTCTGGCTGATTTTACTTTCATGGCGGAGGGTGCCAGATTGCGCTGTCCATTCTCGGCTCTGGGGTTAACAGCAGAAGCGGGAAGTACTTATAGCTTCCCACAGATTATGGGTCGCCAAAAAGCCAACTGGTTTTTGTGGGCTGCTGAATGGATGTCTGCAGAGGAATGTTTGCAAGCAGGACTTGCCCTTGAGGTCTTGCCGCTTGATCAGTTGCTGGACAGGGTCAACGAGCAGGCTGCAAAACTGGCTGCACTTCCGATGGCGTCGGTCATCAAAACAAAGGAAGTGATGATGGCACCACACAGAGCAGCATTGAAAGCGAATATTCTAAAGGAAAATGAAGGGCTTGCTGAGCTGAGCGGTGGTCCTGCCAATATCGAGGCAATTAAAGCCTTCATGGAGAAGAGAGAGCCGGATTTTTCAAAGATTGAATAGCAGAGGTTTTCTCTAACGACTTCACTTAGGTGGAGAGAACTGTCGGGATTTAATCAGAGGGACGAACTAAATTAATCTGAGGACAACATAATGAAAGAATTTGAAGATAAAGTGGTAATTGTCACCGGCGCAGGTGGTGGCTTGGGGAAAGCCCATGCGCTTGAGTTTGCACGCCGGGGGGCAAAGGTTGTTGTCAATGATCTGGGCGGCAGTACGGATGGCAGTGGTTCAGGTGATGCGGCTGATGCAGTAGTTGAAGAAATTAAGGCCGCTGGCGGTGAAGCTATCGCCAACAAGGCTTCAGTGTCAGATAAATCCGGTGCCCAGAGTATCGTGGATGATGCTGTCGCGGCATATGGAACAGTTGACATACTGGTCAACAATGCGGGTATCCTGCGCGACAAGTCATTTAAGAACATGACACTCGGTGACTGGGATATCGTCATGGACGTGCACCTCAATGGCACAGCCTATGTCACTCATGCAGCCTGGCCGATCATGTACAAAAAGAACTACGGAAGAATTATCTTCACCAGCTCTAGTTCGGGTATCTATGGTAACTTCGGACAGGCCAACTATGGCGCCGCAAAAATGGGCATGTTGGGTTTGATGAATGTACTGGCGCTTGAAGGTGCCTCACACAATGTCAAGGTCAACACGCTTGCACCTGCTGCGGCAACCAGATTGGTTAATACGGTACCTGGTATCGATGAGGACCTGGATAATCCACCACCGGAACGAGCCCCCAGTCTGGTAACGCCTGCAGTACTTTTCATGTGTCAGGATGACGCTCCAACGGGCAAAGTGATTGAAGCGGGAAATGGTGTTTTCAATATTTGCGCTATCTTCTCCAACGACAGACTTGCCTATGGCGTGGATGGCTCATTCGAAAAACTGAACGCTGACAGAGAGCGGCTGTTGGATATGAGTGCAGCGAAAGAAGGCTCGAATAGAAACAGGGATTAGGTCTCCAATTTCGGTTGAGTAGATCTGTCTGCCTGTTTCTCACTGGTTAGTGAGTTTTTCTGTGGTATCGCAACTTTGAAAATGTTGAGGGAGAAATTGTGTGTTTGATTTGAAAGGTAAATGGACCAATCAGAATGGTTCTACATTGATTATTGATGACGTGATCAACGGCAGAATTCAGGGCAGGTTCGAATCGAGAAAGGGCAGAGCTGAACGCGGAATCGAGTACCCCGCAGTGGGACTGCATAATGGCGAACTGATTTCATTTGTAGTCAGCTTCGACAAGGCAGATGATAACCTGCACTCCATAACCTCTTTCTCGGGACGTCTTCTGACCGACAGTGACGGTCGGCAGAGGATACACACGATGTGGACACTGGCCCGGCAGTTTGAAGATGCTGACAGGAAAAAGCCGACACAGTTCTGGAATTCCTTCATTACCAATACCGATGTATTTACGCAAACGGCAATCGATGTCTGAATCCAGGCGGATTCAATTAAGCTAATTGCCCATTTCCAGCACCGGGAAGCTCGATGCCACTCCCCAGTTCGTCTCGGACCTCAGGCGCCATCGTGATTGTCCAGACGTTTTTTTAACTCTAAATGATTGACAAGGCGTATTCACGAGCGTAAATTAATTGTACGTACAATTAATTATTGCGAATCAATGATGAATCGTACTCCCGGGCGGCCAAGCAAACAGGATTCCAGAGATACCAAGCAGGAAATTCTCGATGCTGCGCGAGTGATAATAGAACAGTCAGGGCTGCAAAGCCTGACCATTAGAGCGGTTGCTGATGGTGCCGGTGTCGGGACCGCCCTCGTGAATTACTACTTTGTCAACAAGCAGGGTCTCAAGGAGGCGGTTGCCATCGAGGCAGCCACTGAAGTACAGGATCAGCTTCAGATGATACGTTTGATGAAAGCCAGTCCCTCGGAAACCATATTCCAGGGTATCAGACAGTTTATCCTCAGCATTGGTAAGAAGCCCTATGTCGCTCGATTAATCCTGGACCTCGTGCTCGCAGGAGATCAGGATGTGCTGCAGCGGTTGGTCACCAATATCCTTCGCCCCAATATCAGCTTGTTGCAGGAAATCCTCGATACGGAAGAAGGTCTCGCGGAATTTGCCGGATTGGACCTGAAGATGCTGACACCTGCCCTGATGGGGGTGACGGTTTATCCGTTCGTCATGGCTCCTCTGCTGCAGGCTTTCACGGGATTGGATCTGAGCGACAAAGAAGAGTTGGAGCGTTATGCGAATCATACGGCCAGGCTACTGGTAGATGGTTTGATGTATTCGGGAGGATCACCTAGATATGAATCAATTTAGAACCAGGTTGTCAGTACTGTTCGGTAACTGGGTTGACTGGGTCTGTCGCTACCCATATCGAGTGATGATTGGATGTGCGCTGCTCGTATTAAGTCTCATGAGCCAGATGCCGAGTCTCAAGCTTGATACATCGCCCGAGGGTTTCCTTGGAAGAGACAGTCCGCAGATGATTGCCTACGACGATTTTCGAGAACAGTTCGGCAGAGATGACAGGATCATCGTGGGTATTCGTGGTGACTCGGTCTTTGATATGGATTTTCTGAAGCGATTGCGGTCCCTCCATCAGGCGATTGAGCAGGAATTACCCCATCTGGAAGAAGTTGAAAGCCTCATTAATGCTCGCGCGATCTATGGAACCGAGGATGAATTGATTATCGAGGATTTGTTTGAGAACTGGCCGGAGACCGACTCGGATCTCAAACGGATCGCAGACATGGCGCGAGAAAACCCACTGTACGAAAATGTGATGCTGTCTGAAGATGGCACATTCACGATGATCCGTATTCAGATCAGGCGCTTTGCCGAGGATCTGAGTGATGAACAGGCACTTGATGATGCCTACTTTGAGTCAGATGCGGAGCAGCCAGATACGCAACCGGTGCGACTACTCACTGAAGAGGAGAGTGATGTCGTTGTCGTTCGGCTGGAGGAATTAGTCAAACAGCATAATACCGACGACTTCAAGATATATGTTGCGGGTCAACCGAAACTGACTTTGTTCCTGAAAGAGTCGATGACCCGTGATATGAGTTTCTTCTCAATGATGAGTGTGCTGGCAATAGGTATCCTGCTATTCATCATCTTTCGAACGTTCACTGCCGTAATCCCTGCTCTACTGGTTGTCATATGCTCTCTGCTTTCAACACTTGGTTGTATGGCGATTGCCGGTTCGCCTATTCAACTGCCGACTCAGATACTGCCAAGTTTTCTATTGGCGGTTGGTGTTGCTGATGCGGTACATTTAATGACGCTCTTCCACCAGCAACTTAGAAAAGGTTTGGAAAAAAGGGAGGCGCTTCGCGAAGCTGCAAAATTTGCAGGCTTACCCATATTGTTCACAAGCCTCACGACCGCAGGTGGTCTCCTTTCGTTCACCAGTTCAGATATGGCGCCGGTCGGTGCGCTTGGTATCTTTGCACCGATTGGTATCCTGTTCGCTTTTTTTTATTCGATGACTCTTTTACCTGCGCTAATCATGATTCTGCCGACTCCCAGAACAGTCCAAACAGAAGAGGATACCCTGTCGGGACGAGTACTCGTTCGATTAGGCAATGCATCTATCAATAAACCCTGGCGAGTCATAATAAGTACCGTCTTTATCGCTGCCCTTGCGATCTACTACAGTCTCGATATTCAATTCACGCACGATCCGATGAAATGGTTTCCTGAAGATAATTCTCTGAGAGTCGATACAGCGATCATTGACGACGCGATGGCGGGCTCGATGTCACTTGAGATTCTGATTGACAAGGGAGAAGACTATGCTTTTCACGATCCGACCAATCTCAAGGGTCTGGAGCAGATATCGGAAGCTGCCGAAGGCTTGAGTGATACCGTGATTAAGGCAGGGCAGAGCTTCTCGCTCGTTGAGGTGCTGAAGGAAATTCATAAAGGTCTAAACGGTAATCAGGCTGCGAATTATGAATTGGCATCAGAGCGAAAGTTAATCAGCCAGGAACTTCTGTTATTTGAAAACAGCGGATCTGATGATCTCGAAGAACTGGTCGACACTGTCTATTCAAAAGCGAGAATGACATTGATCGTAAATTGGGATGATGCATTGCACTATGTGACCTTCGTTGACAGGGTGAAACAGATTGCATTGGAACACTTTTCTGCCGACGAAATTGCCATCACAGGGTTGATGCCAATACTCTCATCAACCTTCAAGATGGTCTACCAGTCGATGGTAAATTCCTACGCTATGGCGTTGATTATAATTATCCCGCTTGTCATGTTAATCGTAGGCAGCATTAAGATTGGCTCCCTAACAATGGCACCTAACCTGCTTCCGATTCTACTATGTCTCGGTGTAATGGGATTCATGAACCTGCCGGTCGACGCATTTACCATGTTGGTAGGCGGCGTCTCAATTGGCTTGGTCGTAGATGACAGCATTCACTTTCTACATCATTTCAAACTGTTTTTCGATCAGTCCAGATCGGTTGAAAAGGCAGTCAGCGATACGCTACGCACAACAGGGCGAGCCCTTATGTTTACGACCATTGTTCTGGTTTGTGGTTTCTGCGCCTTTGCCATGTCAAGTATGGAAAACCTGGTTAGGTTTGGACTTTTAACCTCGATGACTATCAGCCTCGCGTTGCTGGCGGATGTCTTACTTCTACCGGCAATTATTTCTCTGGTCTATAGCGAGTACAAATCCAACAATACATTGAAGGAGTCAGTCGCCGGATGAAAAGAATATCCTGCTTAGTAGTTGCTTTGTGTTTTTTATATTTGCCCAACCTGGCACTTGCCGCATCGGCCTTAAGTGCACTCGATATTATGAAGGCCGTGGAGGATCGGGACGACGGTGACTTTATTACTCAGACCATGGAGATGATACTGATTGATCGCAAAGGTAATAAACGAACTCGAACCCTGGCAAGTTATGCCATGGATCGGGGAGAGGATACCTATTCGATTCTGTTTTTTGTCACACCCGCCGATGTAAAAGACTCAGCTTTTTTAACCTGGGATTATGATGACAATGAGAAGGATGATGATCAATGGCTATACCTGCCAGCATTGCGAAAAACAAAACGCATAGCGTCATCAGATAAAAGTGGGAGTTTCATGGGGTCAGATTTCAGTTACTCGGATATGAGTTCAAGGCCACTAGATCATTATCAATACAAGATAATGAAAGAGGTTGTTATCAATGGCAATCCGGCCTGGCAAATTGAATCTCTGCCTAATCCTGAAGAGATAGAAAGAACCGGTTATCGTCGTTCAATATTGTTCGTGAGAAAGGATAACTTTGTGGTGATCCGTGCCGTGCATTGGAAAGAGAAGGGTGGTATCACGAAGTTTCTGGATGTAAAGAAGCTTGAACAGATTGAAGGTATCTGGGTTCCGACTGAAATCCAGATGACATCGCGCAAAGGCAAGGAGGTCAGACATCGTACGGTGCTTTTCAGTCTTAATACACGCTTCAATCAGCCGATGAAAGAAGACTGGTTCACCATGGGGCAACTGGAAAAAGGTCAGCCGTGACGGCATTGAGCACACGATGAGGGGTTTGAACCACCCGAAGATTTATCCGCTGTTGCTGACTATTTCACTCTTCGGCTCATCATTTCAGTGCGCTGCCAGTGAAGCTGTATCAATCGTGTTGGGTAGCTACAGACTTCATGAGAATGCTGAGGCCAAACGAACCTTCCTGGAACGAAAACTCGCGAGACAATTGACAATCGCGAGCGGAGAAAGTAACGGATATATCTATCATCGGGTTACAACGCAGCCAACGGTTGACGTGTCAATGGCAAGACTTGAAATGCAAGCGCTTGCGCAGGGAGCATATCCTGATGCTTGGCTTTTGTTTCAACCTCAGTCTGATGATGGCTCAACGTTGGTCGCGTTAATCAAACGGGAGCAAGAGATTATTCCAGATGATGAAATCGAAGATTCATCCTCTGTGGTCCCGTCAGGTGATGACGATACGACCCAGGATGGAATAACAACAGGAATCGACGACGAACTTCTGGATGGTTTTGATGATTTTGAATTGGGGCCATCAACTTCAACAAAAGATCTGAACCGCGTATTTGATTTTGGTGGTCAGTTGTCCATGGCAAGCGCCTATAGCTATGACCTGAATACAGACAGCAATCCTGGGCTGGAGCCATACAACGGGTTGTCAAAGGCGCAAACATTGTTACGTCTGCATTCAAATATCTACTTCAGTGGATGGCGATTTCATCTGGGTGCAAGAGGGCTTTACGACTGGTTCTACGATCTGGAAGGAGAAGATGAGTTTTCATCAGGCGTCCTTGATGAACATCAATCTGAAACCGATTGGCATGAGGTGTTTCTACAAGGAAATATTACCGATAATTTGTACTTGAAAACCGGCAGACAGATTACCTCATGGGGACGGTCTGACAACCTCAGGATACTTGATCAACTGAATCCTCTCGATCTGCGTGAGCCTGGCAGTACGGATATCGAGGATATTCGCCTGCCGGTCAATATGACTCGAATAAGCTATCTGGTAGGTGCGTGGACCATGGAAGGGATTGCGATCCATGAAATCAGATTCAACAAACTACCAGTCGCTGGTAGTGAATTCATGCAGGGAAATTTTCCTCAGTTTGACGAGGAGATTCCTGATGATGATTGGGCAGCGGAACACGCTTTCAATATTACCGGGGTTTTTTCCGGCTGGGATCTATCGATGCACCATGCGCGATTGTATGATGATACTGCCTACCTTGATCTGTCGAATCCTGAAGGTCCCGTATTCAGACATCGCCGCCTGCATTTTTCCGGGATGGCTTTTAATCGTACATTTGGTTCGTGGCTTATAAAAGGTGAATACGCACGTGTGGAAAACGTCCTGGACAGTTTTCTGCAAGCAGGAACCCGCAGCGATATTATGCTCGGTTTCGAATATAGTGGATTTATCAACACTCAGATTTCTGCCGAAACGTCTGTACAACATCTCCACGAGTGGCGGCAGCCGCTTGTTGATACACCATT
>CAZJRI010000069.1:0-26350 GCA_964548025.1 uncultured Pseudomonadales bacterium | reverse complement strand
GCCATTGAAAGCGAAAGCGTCCCCGATAGCCGTAGCGCGATTTGGTGGCTGGATAACTTAATATCCGATTCGGGTATGCCGATAATTCATTAGGGAAGATATGTTTTGTGGTAAAGGCATTTACCGAAGTATAACGAGCAAGCAGATTCTTCATTGATGATTCTCCCTGGGCGTACGGTGATTCGCATTGGGGTCATACTGATTACGTCATAATACGAAAGAACTACCTGAGTGACAACAATTCCATTATGAATATGGCGGGAAAGAGACAGAAGGTGGTTCTGAATCACATAAATACTGGATAGAGCCAAGTTAGACAGTGGTCGGCAAAGGTAGCGGCATGTGAAGCAAGATCAGCCGAATCCCGATCGTGAAATCCGGCCGAATTCTGCAGAAGTCAGGTTATTCTGACGATTACCTTAGTTTACTGCTCGATCGGTATTTTCCCAGAATGGCGCACGCAATTCTCTTTTAAGCACTTTTCCGGGACCCGATTTAGGCAATGGTTCATGTTGAATATCAACTCCCTTCGGCACTTTATAACCGGCGATATGCTCCCGGCAGAATTCTATGATTTCTCCAGGATCAACGTTGTTATGCTCTTCACGAGGGACAACCACAGCGTGAACGGCCTCACCCCACTTGTCGTCAGGCACACCGAACGCGGCTGCCTCGAGTACAGCAGGATGCTGATAGAGCACTTCCTCAACCTCTGTGCAATAGACGTTCTCGCCGCCACTGACAATCATGTCCTTTGATCTGTCCACCAGATACAGGTAACCGGCATCATCGAGATAACCCAGATCGCCAGACCAGTATTGTCCGTTCTTTAAAACCGCTTCGGTTTGTTCGTCTTTATTCCAGTATCCCTTCATGACATTGGTGCCGGCTACAACGACTTCCCCAACTTCACCAACGGGTACTTCGTTACCGTCTGTATCCAGAATGGTCACATAAGAGCCGATGACCGATTGACCGCAGGATCTGGCCCTTGGATCATCGATAAGTGTCTCTTCATGCGCGAGAATGGTAGCCAGTGGTGATAGTTCAGTTGCGCCATAAACCTCTACCATTTGAGCGGTCGGGAATGCGGTGCTGGTCCTGCGTATTACCTCGGTCGCGATGGGTGATCCACCGTGAGCAACGATCTGCAAGGAGTCTGTTTTTCTCGGATTGGTATGCTGCTCCTCTGCCAGAGCAGCCAACATTGTCGGTACACCAAGCGTGATATTCACCTCGTGTTTTTCTATGAGATCGAGCGCTCCTTTCGGTTCAAATGCACCAAGGGCAATCTGACAGGCACCCATCCAGATAGCGCCAAGAATGCCGTTTGAACCTGCAGCATGAAACATCGGTGCCATGACCAGGGTGCGATCACTTTCTGATTGGGGAACGGCTGCCAGCCAGTTGTGCGTATTGGCGATCAGATTCCGATGAGTGAGCATGACACCCTTACTTGCACCCGTTGTACCACCGGTATAGAAGAGCCCGGCCAGTGCATTTTCATCGGCATTCTCACCAAGGGTAGCCTCGCTGGATTCTGCCAGCAGGGCTTCATAGTCCTTCGGGATTGAAACAACTTGGTCGACGACATCAGCGAGTTCGCCCAGCTCCTCTCGATCACTCAAGAGGATCTTTGCACCTGAATCTTTGAGTGCATAGACCAGTTCAGGCATCGCATGTCGAGTATTAAGCGGCACGACGACCATTCCACCCGCAGGAACGCCAACATAGGTCTCAACGTACTGGTGTGAATTGTTGGCCAAAATGGCAATCCGATCACCAGATGCGGCACCCATGGCTCTAAGGCCACCAACCAATAAGCCGCAACGACGATACATTTCCCGATAGGTGATCTCTAGATCATCGTTAATCAGCGCTACCTTGTCAGGTGCTATTTGCAATGCTCTTTTTAACGGATCGACAAACGTATGCATGCTTATTCCTTGATGGTTGTATTTTTCCTGCACTATAACTGATTTATACCCGAGACACAGCGATGTAGTGCTTCATTTGGACGGTGCAACGGTATCGTGTTGTTCTCCTTTACCGGCTAAACTAGCGCCAAACAATACTGTCTGGATGATGGATGAGCGGATGTTGTGATGATGATTGCGCTGTAGAGGCCCTTCGCGATAAACAAAAAGGCACCCTGCAGACTGTGCTGGTTATCAATGCTGTAATGTTTGTGGTTATTGTAACCGCTGCATTAAATGCAGATTCCACCGCCCTGCTGGCGGATAGTCTCGATAATCTGGGTGATGCCCTGACCTACGGACTCAGTCTCTCTGTGGTATTCCTGGGAGTCAGCGCCAAGGCAAAGGTTGCCCTCTTCAAGGGTGTGCTTATCTTCTTTGCTGCTTGTATGGTGCTGACCCAGATTGCGCTTAAGATTGTTAATCCTCACCTACCCATCTTCGAGCTGATGGGGATATTTAGTCTCGTCAGCCTGGCGGCGAATTCGATTTGTCTATATCTTCTCTGGCGGCACAGAAATGAAGATGTGAATATGAGTTCTGTCTGGGAGTGTTCTCGAAACGATATTGCGACCAATATCTCTGTATTCATTGCAGCGGGAGGGGTCTGGTTGACGGGATCAGCATGGCCGGATATTTTGGTCGCGCTGTGTCTTGTCATTCTGTTGCTGAGATCTGCCGCAAGGGTAGTTTCCTCAGCAAGACTGGAGCTTCGCTCCGCCTGAAGTCATCGATAACTAAGGGATTCCTCTCTATATGTCACCCGGTGTTCTTACCTGACCAGGCTGGTCCGAAGCGGTTTTTTCATTCAGCAGGTGGATATTGTATGATCTGGGATTATTCAATTTCCTGGGAGAAATTCATGAATCCTGATGAAATGAAAGACAAGGCGGTTCAGTTAATGAAGGATTCGTTTCACTGAAGCCAGGCCGTTCTGTCCGTGGGACAGGAAAAACTCGGTGTTAACAATCCGGAGATTATCAAAGCGGTCGGGCTTTTTGGCGGCGGGATAGCCGGTACAGGCAACGTCTGTGGCGCTATGCTGGGCGGAATCGCCTGCATCTCAAGCGAATGTAGCCGCGGAGAACTCTCTGAGCAAGAATCCCCGATGATGTTTAAGCTGGGTCACAAGCTGGACGAAGCATTTGAAGAAATTACCCGGGAGTTTGGCGGCAAAGATTGCGCCGACATTGCCAGAGTTGACTGGAGTGATAGAGATCAGGTGAAAAACTTCTACCAGGCTAGTGACAGCCGAAGTAAATACTGCCATCAGGTTGTTGGCGAAACTGCAAAAGCACTCGGTGAAATAATCGAAGAGGAAATGCAGTAAATTAGTTCGCAAGCAAAGAACAACAGGAGAAAAGAATGCCAACTTATGACTATCGGTGCGATGTCAACGACAGGGTTGTAGAAGTTCGACACCGAATGAGCCACAGGATTCTGACCTGGGGGGAACTATGTGACGCCGCTGGTATTGATCCCGGCGAAACCGAAACGATTACGCCGGTGACTCGTCTGGCAAATGGCGGTAATGTCGTCAAGAGTTCTTCGCTCAGAAACAATGCTCCCCAGGGATGTAATCCCGATGGCTGTTGTGGGGGTGGTGAGTGTCCGATGGCTGGGTAGCCAGGTGCAATAGTCTGGGTAGCACAGTCTGTGTAGTATAATATGGGCAGCTCCCGGGAAGTTACACCCAACAGGCGTGTTGAGACGCGGCGCCTCGCATTGATCACTCTTCAATCTGCTCACTGAATTGCTCTATCGCGAGATCCAGAGTTGCTGGCAGATTACATCGCTCACATGTTTTAAGCAGCAGTTGATAGGCCTTTTTGGCTTCCTCTTGCTGGTCGTTTTCTCTTAACCGTTTCAAGTTTCTGAGTTCGCTGACGACCTCAGGAGATAGCGTATCTGATCGCGCGAGTTTTGAAGAAACTTCTGTATCCTTCTCTGCCAGCTCTTTCAATTTAGCATTGGCAACGATATCAGCAGCCGCTGAATCAACGTATTCCAGTGATTCAGTTTTCTCCGTCGATGCTTCACTGGGTTGATTGGTTCTTTCTTCCCTGGCAGCAGTGACGCTAAAACCCGCAGGGCTGGAAACTGTACCAGCCAATTGTTCCGGTGAGACACGGATGGCTTCTTTCTTTTGTCGTGCGGTTTTAACTTCGATTTGCATCAGTTCCGGCTCGTCGTTTTGCAATACGTCGTTGCGCAATATGTCGTTGCGTAATATAGAGTCGTCAGACTTGGACCTGGTTCGGGCAGGATAATCTGCATTCAGATCCTCGTCACGAGAAGATGTCGTAATAACATCGCTACCCGCTGTCGCAGGGGAGACTGAAGTCGCTGATTCTTCGGTAGCGATATCGAGCTGAGGGGTACTGAGTGTTGATTCCTGGTTTGATCTCATTACCAGAAGCACTGAAAGTGCGATTACCGAACAGGTGGCCACGGCAGACATCCATCTCGGCGTGCGCAATACCTGGGACTGGGGCGCATGATCGCGCGAATAGGCCAGAATTTCCTGGTCAAGGGAGTCAGGTGAGTTTATAGCGGGTTCGCGCTTGAGTTGCTCGCTGAATTCTGATGGATTCTTCATTGCTTCACCCCTTTCGCCAGGTGAGCAGGCAACTCAGCTTCTGCTGATGGCTGCCCGTGTTGCATTGACTTTCGGAGCTGGGCTCCGGCATATCGCAATCGACTTTTTACTGTTTCGCTTTTTGCTCCCACGATGTTTGCAATTTCCGCCTGGCTGAAGCCTTCTTCTCTCAGCAGGAATGCATCTCTCTGATCCTGGGGTAATTTTGATATCGCCTGGTTAAGTTTCAACCGGGTCTCTTCGTCTGAGATTAATGACTCGGTATCTGATGCATCCTCAACCAATGTCGTATCATCATATTCCTGCGTGTCGCTGAACCTGTTATTACGTCGCCAGTGGTCAATCAACTTGTTGTGTACAACCGTATAAAGGTAGGTTTTGAATTTGGCCCTGGGTTTGTAGGTCTCAATGCTGCGAATGATTGAAATCCACGCATCATGGACCAGATCTTCGACAGTCGCACTATCCTGACAGCTTCTGTATAGAAAATTGAATACTGAATCTTTGTGACGCCTGTATAAGACTTCAAATGCAGCAGAGTCGCCCTGCTGGTAAGCCAGCATAAGCGACTCGTCGCTTTTTAGTGCATTGAGCAGGTTCCGCATCAATCACCTTGTTGATTCGACAGACTCTTTGCCAACTCTACCAGACTGATTAACTCGCCACGATATCCGTGTTCGTCTCGACCCCGGGCGTCGCGTGCCAGATTCAGAACGTCGTCATAGTTCAAGCTATGAGTATATTTGCCACCTCTCAGTATCTGTCCAAAGCCAGCAACCGCAGAAGCAAAACGCAGATTATCCGAAGCCAGTTCGATGTTCTGTTCGATATGATCAGTGAGTACCGGTTTCGAGAATTCAGTACTCACGTTTGACCCTGGCTTTTTATAACGCAGCCTGACATATGCCAGTTCATCACTGTGATTCGATACGGGTTTTGTCTCCTTCGTATAACGACTTTGAGGTAGATCTTCCGCGCTGTTCCCTGCCAATACGACTTCGTAGAGCGCTGTAACCGTGTGTCCGGCACCAATATCACCTGCATCGATTTTGTCATTTCGAAAATCCTCACGGTTGAGCAGACGATTCTCGTATCCAAGGAGGCGATATTCAGAGATTTTGTTGGGGTTGAACTCAATCTGAATTTTCACATCCCTGGCGATGGTCAGGAGGGTTGATTGCATTTCTTCGACCAGCACCTTCTGCGCTTCTTTTAGAGAATCGATATAGGCAGCATTTCCGTCCCCTACATCTGCCAACTGTTCCATCAGGGCGTAATTGTAGTTTCCTGTACCGAATCCCAGGGTTGTTAATGCAATACCGGTTTTTCGCCTGGCTTTAATAAGATCCTTTAATGCCTCAATATTTACAGTGCCGACGTTCATGTCGCCGTCACTTGCGATAATTACTCGATTGATGCCACCATCGATATAATGCTGTTGGGCGAGACTGTAGGCGAGTCTTATACCAGCACCGCCATTGGTACTGCCGCCTGCTTCGAGAGACTGGATTGCTGAACGTATTTTGGCTTTCTGATTACCCGGTGTGGAGTCGAGCACCATCCCGGCACTACCGGCATAGACGACCAGCGCTATACTGTCTCTACTGTCCATCTGGTCAACCAATAGTTGCAATGACTTCTTAACCAGAGCCAGTTTGTCCTCAGATCGCATGCTGCCACTGACGTCCACCAGAAATACCAGGTTGGCACCTGGCCTCTCGTCGGATTGTGGCTCGAATCCTTTCAAACCGATCTGTAGTAGCTGGTGTTGTCTGTTCCAGGGGGTTGGTGCCATTTCGACCGAGACTGAGAATGGTTGTTGTATTGTCTCTGGTGTCTTGTAGTCGTATGAGAAGTAGTTGATCATCTCTTCCAGCCTGACGGCATCTGACCGGGGCAGTCGGCCGTCCCGCATGATGATGCGCCTGATATTGCTGTATGAGGCAGTATCTACATCAATACTGAAAGTTGAAACAGGGTTTTCGCGAACAGACTTGATCGAATTCTCTTCGTAGTGCAGAAAGTTCTCCCTGTCTGTTGGTTCTGCTGCATGGCGCTGAAGCATAAGCGCTGGTTGGGGGTATGATGAGATGTCGCTTTCCCTGATCGAAGCCAGCTCAATCTTGTCGTTGGAAACAGCTTTTTGTGCCGCTTGCCGGATCACACCTGTTGCAGCTTCGTCTCTTTTGACTTTCACCGCGACTACTTTTCCCGCTGTGACCTGGGGACTGTCGACGTCCCGGGGTTCAATCTGTTGTCGCGGGATTGCTGTTGCCTGATTCTTTTCTTCGGCTGGTTCTCGGGTTTCCCGGTGACTGCATGCGCTGACGGAAATCAGCAGCAGAACTGCCAAGTATCTTGTTCTGACCATTTTGGTTCTCCTGACGTTATCTAATTGCTTAAACGAAGCCAGGTGGAAATGGGGGTTAAATTATTTTGGTAATTGAAGAATCCAGAGCAATGATGGTTTTTACTTCCCTGTTTAAGGGGCTGAACTACCTGCCTTGGCACAGATATTTCGGTAAATTATGCCCATGACCAGGTATTAGTGTTGTTTTCACGATGTTGAATTATCGATCCATCGCTCAATCCTTCTTCAAGGAACTCTCTTAGAAGATGTGTATCAAGCGGGAAATGCGGGTCAACAGCCTCTAACAATATATCTGTGTCGCGTTCAACCTTGTGTGAACAACCCTGAGATTCACTCACTGTCTTAAGGGTATCCTTCATCATCATCTGATAATAGAAATTCATTTTCTGCATCTTTCTGATGCCGGTTTTTTCCTCATCGTTTGCTGTACCGTCTTTGATGCGCTGTTTCATTGCCAGTACTTCCTCGTCTACCAGAGATTGCATGCCGTTGGAATCTCTTTCGATAACTGCTGCACTGGCACCATCGGTCTCGATAATGGCCTCGTTTGCAGTATAGCGGGACCAGTCATCACTCAGTATCCGAAGACCTAATTCTTCGGCATCATCGCGAACCAGGGTACCCGGGAAAGGAGCAAGAATATGGAATCCGACCGTCATGCCCAGATCATTTATCTGTTGTGCGAATGCAGAAGTCTGATCCATGGTTTCCGGTGTTTCGCCTGGCAGTCCGGAAATGAACGATGCCTGACTGGTAATCCCGGCCTCGCTGCAGAGCCGGGCAGCATTGATCATCTGGTCTGGGGTGATGCGTTTTTGTACTGTCTGAAGAATGTCTTCATTGGCGGACTCAAATCCGAAACTCAGGTGTACGCAGCCAGCTTCTTTCAACTTCGTCAGCAGATCAGCACTGATGGTATTGGCTCTCGAGAAAGCGGTCCAGGGAATTTTTAATCCTCGTCGGATGATCTCATCGCAAATGGCGTAACAGTGTTTTTTCTTCGCCGTGAACAGATCGTCCGCAATATTGATCTGAACGATGCCGGTCCCGGCCAGTTGTTGCATCTCATCAACCACGCTCATTGCGTCACGATATCGCACCTTGGCGCCGGACATCTTTCGCCCAACGCAGAAAATACACTGGAAGGGGCAGCCTCTGCTGGTGATCATCGAAACAGCGAGTCCAAGTGCCTTGTAACGGCCCATCGGTAGAAGATGACGGGCAGGCGTTGGCGCCTTTTTGACATCCAGCCCGGTAGGTCTCGGTGAATTTGACCGGATTGAGGAACCATCGCGATATATCAATCCGGCAATACCATCTAATCCCCCGCCATTGGTCATTGCCCTGGTCAGCTCAGCAATGGTTGTTTCACCTTCACCAGCGACGATCATGTCAAGTGCCGGATTGTTGATCAGTTCTTCTCGTGCATTGAAAGTAACGTGAGGGCCGCCCATGATTGTTCGCACGCTGGGTTGTATGTCTTTAATCTCCTCGAGGAGTTCGCATGCACCATTGAAGTTCATGGTGACCGCTGTTAGTCCGACGAGATCCGGATTGAAGTTCTGAAGTAGCTCGCTCAATATTTCACGGCTGTAAGCCTCTACAACCAGATCGAGAACTTTAACTTCAGCACCTGCTTCACAGAATGCACCTGCCACATAGCTGAGCCCCAGCGGTGGTGATGGCATTTCGGTCATCGGATAGAACGGGTTGATCAGGAGTACACGCATGACTGGTCCGGGTAAAAAAGTCAATTATGCATTAGTGTGGTGAATCTTGCCCGGATAATTCAGGAAGGCGGAGCTGGCTCTTTTTTGGTGGTGAAATCGATCCACAGGGTTATTGCCACCAGAATCAGGCTGACAGCGAGCCAGAGTCCACCCCATAACCAGGTGGTACCACCGAATTCTTCAGCCAGCATGAAAGCATCTGAGCGCAGTTCTGATCGTTCAATGGTGTCGCTGTAAATGTCGTAGGGAACATAGATCAGGTTCGTCATGCCGATTACCCTGAGGAATAAATCATTCAGGTTCGCCGGGAGTTTCCAGCCTGAAATGATGAGCCCAAAGCCAACAATACCCGCAAAGACCAGGGCAAATAAGTCTCTTATAAAAAAGGCGGCGATGGCAAGAATTGCGGCACCCAGAACCACCATCATTGCATTATCCAGCCTGGTTCGAATAGCTGTGATGTAGATTACCATTCCCCATATGAGCGAGCCCAGATACCCGGCGGTCAGGGTCAGGAATCGATTACCGCCGGATGAGATCACGTGACCGCCCTGCATCTGGTTAATAACTAACGTTTTAACAGAGCCACCCGTCGCAACAGTCATTAGCGCGTGCGAGGATTCGTGAAAAAACACAACCAGCAATTTAAGAGGATAAAGGACCGGATAGGGCCATAGCAGGAATATTGTCACTAGCAGACCTGTTAGAATAATTATTTGTTTCATCGGTCATCCTGTTACGGGCAGGTATTTACGGTAGTGAATGAAACTGTTAGTTTTCTGATCCGTGTCTGATGATTTGAATATAGCCCCGAACACCCTGCATGAGATTTTCTACACTGATCTTTTCATTGGTGCCATGAAATCCCGTCATATCTGTCGGATTGACAATAAACGGGTTGAATCGAAAAGCATTGTCTGCAATCTGTCCATAGTGGCGACTATCAGAAGCCGCAATCATCAGTCCGGGGGTAATGACAACATCGCCGTATACTTCCCGCAGACTTTTTGCGATTAACCTGAACCCGTCGGATTGCCAATCTGAAACCACAGAAGCATTTCTACCACCCCGGCTTCTGACCGAAATTGAATCCGCCGCAACCGTTTTTTCAACGTGTTCGATGATACTATCGACGTTGTCCCGGGGATGAATCCTGAAGTTAACCGTGGCAACCGCTTCGATGGGTAATACGTTGGTCTTTATGCTGCCGGATAGCATGGTAGGGGCGGTGGTAGTCCTGATCATTGCGTTTGCGAAGACGACATTACCCAGTTGATTTTCTATCACCCCGTCAAAAAGCCATAGGTTTGCGAAAAAAACGCGGGGGACAAAATCCATGTGCCGACTGATAGTATCGAACATCTCCTTGCCCAATCCGACAAGGCCGCCAGGGATGGGGTTCTTCTCCAGCTTTGTGATCGCCCTTGCGAGCTTGCCCACTGCAGTCTGGCCTGGGGGCATCGAGGAGTGTCCACCGGCAGCCTCTGCGACAATATCCAGCGTTACGCTACCCTTCTCGGCCACGTTAATTGACGCAATCAGCTCGTCCATTCCTGGAAACATACCGCTGAAGAGAAACGATCCTTCATCGAGAGACCAGTTCAGCCGCACATTCTGAGATTTCAGGTAAGCCACAATAGCACCGGCGCCTTCCCGGCCACCTACCTCTTCATCGTGACCAAAACTCAGGTAGACGGTCCGGGCTGGCTGGTGCCCTTCAATCAGAAGGTAGGTCACTGCCTCCAGTATGCCAATGACGCCGCTCTTGTCATCGAGAGCGCCCCTGCCCCAGATAACGCCATCAACTATCTCGCCACCGAAAGGTGGATGTGACCACTTCTCCTCGGTCCCTGGAATGACTGGCACAACGTCATAGTGCGCGGTGACCAGAATCGGCGCCAGCGAATCATCGGTTCCCTGCCATTTAAATAGTAACGAATGGTCAATCTGTTGCAGATGCAGATTTGACATGACCGCGGGATAGGTCTCCTTAACCCAATCGATGAAACCCTCAAACTCCGAGTTAGCTCTGGCGTCACGTGACTGGTTGGACACAGTTCTGAACTGGATAGCACTGGCCATATGCCGACTGATAAGGCTCTCATCTAATTCAATTGCTACTTTTGGTACGGACTCTATGCTCTGGGGTACATGCATCAGCGTTCTGACGACAACAAAAGACACCAATACCAGAATAATTATCGCTGAACGAACTAAAAATTTGCGCATCCGTGGGATTCCAGACAGTTTATACCGGGGATTCATACTACACGGATCAAGATGTAATAAAAGATTGTGGTGGCTGGCTGTGTGATATAGCCGGGTGATGTAGCCAGCCTGAAAGTCTGAATAGACGGCTCTTTGTCGGGAGATTACACTGACGCATTGACCAAGGAGACTGCCATATGACTATTGAAGTACTGGACTCACGTTTGCTGGAGATTGTTGATCAGGATCAGACCTGTGAGACGATCGCCGAGACGTTCGGATTTACCGAGGGACCAATCTGGCATCCCGGTGAGATGCATGTCATTTTCAGCGACATTCCAGAGAGCAGGATGTATCGTTGGTCGGAGAATGATGGGATCTCTGTATACAGGGAACCTACCAACATGGCCAATGGTAATACCTATGATCAGCTTGGCCGGATTCTCTCCTGCGAACATGCTTCGAGTCAGGTGAGACGGGAGCAAGATGGTGTGTTTACTGTCATTGCGAGCCACTTTGAAGGCAAAGAACTGAATAGCCCAAATGACATCATCGTGCGTGAAGATGGCATGATATTTTTCACCGACCCTACTTACGGCCGGATGGGTATGCATGGCGTTGAGCGTGAGCAGGAGTTGGAGTTTCAGGGTGTATTTAGCGTCGATCCAGAGAGTCTTGAAATAAAGCTTATGGGTAGTGACTTTGAATCACCAAACGGACTCTGTTTTGATCTCGATCAGAATGTGTTATTTGTCGCAGATACAAAACGTCGTCATATTCGGCGCTTCAGAATTGAAGGAGATACACTCACGGGCGGAGAGGTTTTCACTGAATCCCCTGCGCCGGATGGTTTGAAGATCGATTCCGTTGGCAACCTGTATGCCGGTGGTCCGGGGGGCGTGCATGTCTATCATCGAGATGACGGGAAGCACCTAGGCACAATTCAGGTACCCGCGTTCTGCGCCAATTTCACCTGGGGAGGATCCGATATGCAGACCCTCTTTATGACAGCATCAACCGGATTCTATCGCACCAGGGTAAATATCCCCGGGATACCGCTCTTATGATTTGAGTACCAGCGCACTTGTCTCTCAAAACCAGGAAAAGAATATGAATACTGAAGTAAAAAGTGTGTTCGGATCAGTAGATACGGTAATACTGAATGCACGGGTCTGGACGCAGGATGTAGATTTGCCGGAAGCCGAAGCCGTCGCCATCAGGGGAGAGCATATCCTTGCAGTTGGATCAACATCGGAGATTGAATCCTTAAAGGGTGAAAATACCAGGGTAGTCGACGCGAGTGGCATGACTTTGTTGCCCGGGTTTATTGACGCTCACTGCCACCCGTTAATGGCCAACGAGGCAACTGGGGCGAACGTCAATTATCGCTGGATCTCTGAAGTCCAGGAAGCGCTCAAGCAGAAATGTGAAGAGACGAAACCAGGCGAGTGGGTTTTTGGATTCATGTATGACGACACCAAATTTGAAGACGGCAGGGCGCTTCATATCTCAGACCTGGATGCGGTATCGCAGGAACATCCCATTTTTGTTCAGCATCGTGGTGGACATACAGCAGTAGTCAATACTGCTGCTTTTGAACTGGCAGGTATCACTTTTGATACACCCGATCCGGAGGGGGGTGCCTATTACCGCGAAAATGGCATTCTAACCGGCAAGTTGGCCGAAACGGCAGCCTTTGGTATGCGAGGAATAGGTATCTGGCCAGTGGTAACCCGGGAGGTCATGCAGGAGGCTGCTCGTCTGAGTACCCAGAGGATGGCAGCGACCGGTCTTACCTCAACCACAGATGCGGCGACTACCGGGCAGAATCTGCGGGCATATCAGGATGCACTGAAGGCAGGTGAACTGAATTGTCGGATTTCGGCAATGCCGGTCGGCATCCGCTTTGGTGGTGAAGAAGTACCGCTTTATGAAACGCTCAAAACAGCGGGCATCTCCACAGGCTATGGTGATGATATGTTGCGCATCGGTGGTGCAAAGTATCTGGTTGATGGCTCGGCGTCGGAACGGACCATGCGCATGAAAGATGCCTATGAAGGGCGTCCGGACGATTTCGGCATTCTGGTAATCACCCAGGAAGAAATCGACGCTGCCGTGGATGATGCAATTGCCAATCACTACAGAATTGGTTTCCATGCCAATGGAGACGAAGCGATTGAAATGGTTTTAAAAGCATATGAACGGGCGCTTGAAGGCTGGCAGGGTGAGAATCCCAGATTCAGGATTGAACACTGCTCGCTGGTAAACCCGGGATTACTGGAAAGAATCAAGGCAGTTGGGGCAATACCTACACCTTTTTATACCTATGCCTATTATCACGGAGAAAAGTGGTCAGAATACGGCGAGGATCGAATGCAGTGGATGTTCGCACATCGATCATTTCTGGATTATGACATCCCCGTTGCACCTGCATCTGACTATACACCAGGACCGTACGATCCGCTGATGGCAATACAATCGATGGTAACGAGGAAAGACTACCTCGGGCAGGTCTGGGGTGAAAACCAGAAAATTACCGTTGATGAAGCGATCAGAATCTGCACCATGCATGGCGCTTATGCTTCTTGTGAAGAGGGCATTAAGGGTTCGATCACGCCGGGAAAACTGGCAGACATGGTACTGTTGGCTGAAGATCCGCATGATGTAGATCCTGACCTGATAAAAGATATTCCAGTCGTTCAGACTATCCTGGGCGGCAGATCAACTTTCGAAGCCACGTGAATCTTTTTTATCAATCCATCGGTTGAGAAACTCTTCGCAGAGCCTGCGCTTGCCCGGACTCTGAAAGTGTGATCTATTTTCATTATCGAATATTCAACCGTAAGGATGAATGCCATGAGAAAGAGGATAGACAGGAGAGTCATAAGCCGCCGCCGATTTTCACAATATCTTGTGATGCTGGCGATCGGCGGGAGAACATTCTTCACTTCCGGTGATGCCCGGGCTGCGATTACCGCTGCACAGGATGCTGGTTTAAGTGAAGCTGACTGGCCGAAGATGAGTTATCGAAAGCTGGGTCGGACAAACTTCAATGCCAGTCGTCTCGCCTTCGGTTGTGGGGCAACGCTCATGTTTTTTGAAAGAGACGAGTTGCTGAATGCTGCATTCGATGCAGGTGTTAACGTCTTCGACGTGGGTTATCGCGGCTACTATCGAAATGCAGAAGAAAATCTCGCCCCGTTTCTGCAAAAGGTACGTGATTCAATTTTTCTGATTTCAAAAGCCCGGGTTGACCTTGAGGCGGAACCGGAAGATATCATATCTGTTGGGCAGGCCAGGCAAGCTGCTGATTCCTGGATGAATAGACTTGACGAGAGCCTGAAGGAGATGAAGGTAGAGCATGTGAATGCATACTACCTGATGGCATCTGATAATCCGTCCCTGATCGAGAGTGAGGAAATCTACCGTGCGTTTCAGAAAGCGAAACAAGCCGGAAAGGTTGATTTTCTGGGTCTCAGTACCCATCGCAATGCAGAAAATGTCCTCAAGAGCGCTGCAAAAACAGGTCGGTATGATCTTGCAATGATCGCTGTAACACCTGCAGGCTGGTATGACTGGGAGACTAAGAATGTAGTGAAGGGCGCAAGGCCGTTAACAGAACTGCAACCCGTTTTGCAGCAGGCACGTGATTCCGGCATGGGACTCATTGCCATGAAAGCAGCGCGTCATATTGCAGGATTGCCGTTTCTCGGCTGGTTTGATAAACCCCACGCGTTTGATCAGTATTACGACGAGAAATTGCTTAACTCGCCATTGTCATCGATTCAGCGCAGTTATGCTCACGTTCTTGCAAATGGACTGGACCTTGTTAACGCAGATATGCAGTCTTTGACGCATCTGCAACAGAACGTGGTTGCGGCAACAACTTCCCAGTCTTATTTTGTCTGACGAGACAAAAAGGGTGCGAGATGATAACGGCGCTTGACAATGCTAATACTGACTTATTCGCCGAATGCGTAATCAGACAGTAGTGATGGGGTATAGATGTGACAAGAGTATTAACCGACGATGGCGCGAAGCTACTCGCGAATCCGGTATGGGAAGCAATCACCGGGTCTCAACTTTCCCTTGGTGAGGTTCATGGGAATGCAGCTATTTATGATATGCAGGTCTCGCCATTCTGTGGTCTGAAGGAGATCAGTACGGAGTCACTCGATGATCTCGCTCAACTGTGTTCACCCGGCAGAATTTGCATATTGATCTACAAAAAGACAACCCTGCCAGAGAGTAACCGTTGGAAAAACCTCCAGAATAGCCAGGTCGTGCAGATGGTCCACAGCGGCGACGTATCTGCCGGGTTACCGGACTCAATAGAATTGTCTGAACAACATGTTGATCGGATGATTGAACTGGTCAAACTGACAGATCCAGGCCCCTTCGGTAAACGAACGATAGAATTGGGTCATTACCATGGTGTTTTAGAGAATGATCGACTTCTTGCCATGGCAGGAGAACGATTCAAACCACCTAATTGGGTCGAAATCAGTGGTGTATGTACCCACCCGAGCGCCCAGGGGCGAGGCTATGCTGCCGGACTCGTCGCGTCTGTACTTGGGCAGATTGACGCTGATGATGAGGGTGCCTTTTTACACGTGAGAATAGGCAGTCCTTCTGAAAAAGGTGCCATTCGTGTTTATGAGAAGATCGGTTTCGAACAGCACCAGGTGATGGAGATCGCTGTTCTTGAGAGAATCTAGAAAGTCGGTTGGGGTTAATCCAGGAACTGGTCGACAAGATATCGTTTAATGGATTCTGACTCGCGCATGGCTTCGCCATTCACCACCAGAGTGGGGACTGTAGCGTCCCCACAAAGCGAAATCAGTTCTTTTTCAAACTCTGCCTGTTCCCGAATGTCTTTCAGGTCAATTCGATCAGAAATACCCAGATTTCTGATGGTATTGAGCACAGTTTTCGAAAAACCACATTCCTGGTGGTAGTAGAGCTCATACTGCGGCTCAGCCATTCACCTTCCTGCATTCAGCGAGCAGATCATCGGCTTTACGTAAACCGGGGATACCCGCAGATTCTGCATACTGAACAACGCCGTTTTTATCAATGATAATGGTGGCTCTATCCGTAATACCCTTGTCGTCATGGTAGACGCCAAAGGATGATGCGACTGCACCTTTCGGATGGAAGTCAGCAAGCAAAGGAAACGAAACGCCCCCCAGCGAACTGGCCCAGTTATCATGTGAAAACTTGCTATCTACACTTATACCCAAAACTTGGGTATCTGCCGATTTAAAGTCATCAATTTTTGACTGTAAATCGGGTATCTCAGTGCTTCAGTTAGGTGTCCAGTCCAGTGGATAGAACACTAACATCACGTTCTTTTCTCCCTTGAATTGCGCTAGAGAATAACTCTTGTCGGCAAGATGGGATTCAAGTTCAAAATCAGGTGCTGTACTTCCTACATCAACCATCAATTCCTCCTAATTCATCCAATAATTAGAAAAGCTGTTACTTTTCACGACGAATGATAGTGCTATCTTAATCGCCAAACAAGCGACAATATGATTTGTTGTAAGTGGCGTTTCAAGTGGACAATAACCGGACAAAACTGGTGGTTATAGTGATCCTGTTCAGAGTTTATGACCCATTCTTATTTTTTTGGTTATCAGGTACTGGTGACAGCTCGGGTGTCGGCTATCTATCCTGAGGCCGACTCGACGCTTGACGCGTATTCCCGCAGAACTCAATACATCTGACTTGACCGGGTTGTTAGTTAATAGATGACATTCGTTAATGCCGAGTGCCTTGAGTGCCAGAGCAGCCGGTTCAAAATCTCTCGCATCAACAGGAAGACCGAGTTCAAGGTTAGCATCTACTGTATCGAAGCCCTGATCCTGAAGTGCATAGGCTTTAATCTTGTTTTCAATGCCTATTCCCCGGCCTTCGTGACGCTGGTAGATAATTACACCGCTCCCATAATCAGCGATTTTCTCCATTGATCTGTCAAATTGTTCTCCGCATTCACAGCGTAGTGAATTGAACACTTCACCTGTTATGCACTCTGATTGGAGCCTGATGAGGGGTACGCGATCGTTTTCAAGTCCAATAGAGAGACAGAGCACAGGTTCTGCTTCACCCTCTAGTCGAAACGATTGCATCTGAAAGTCTCCAAACGGAGTCGGTAAGTCTGCTGTAGCAGTGATCTTTCCCTGATCAGGTATTTTGTGAATTAAAGAACTCATAATGTCGTCTGTTCTCAAACCTCTTTGATAATTGATTCAATCTTAAGACCGAAACTGGCGATGCCTGGATAACTCAGTTCTCTGTTGGCGAGCAGGTGAATTCGCTGCACGCCGAGTGAAGCCAGGATATGACTACCGAGTCCGATTTCGCGCCATACAGCGCCTGTTAGTTCTTCTTCGCTTGGCTTGTCATTACCTGGTGGCAGATAGATGAAAACGCCCTGATCTGCTTCTGCGATCAGTCTGAGTGAGCGGCTGATCACGTTGCCATCAGCTACTGCACTTGAGAAGAAATCTCTTCCCCGTGCGCCTTTTATCACCCTGACGAGTGTTGGTATATCGCCGTTGATTTCACCCTTGACCAGTGCGGTGATGAAATTATTGTCAAATACGGTCTTAAAAATATGAGCCTGAAGTGCCTGCCCTGCGATCATCACTGTTTCATTGGAAACTTCATCCAACAGAACATCGTTTTCTGCCCGATATCTGATCAATGCCTCAATCGAGATAATAGGTAGTGAATGCTCTTCAGCAAATTCGATGAGCCTCGGCAGTCGCATCATCGTACCGTCGGTATCGGTTAATTCCGCCAATGCGCCCACGGGTTGCAGGTCAGCAAGCTTGCAGAGGTCAATGGCAGCTTCGGTATGACCTGACCGAACCAGTACTCCCCCTGGTTGATAGCGCAGCGGGAAGATATGACCGGGACGGATAAACATGGATGGGGTGACACTCTTGTCTGCCAGGGCATTGAGCGTTCGGGCTCGTTCCTCTGCCGACACACCGGTGGTCATACCGCGAACAAAATCCGTCGATACAGTAAATGCGGTCCGCAGAGGGTCAGTGTTGTTGTCAACCATCATTGGAAGTTCGAGTTCTTTGAGTCGAGTGTCTTCGCAGGGGGCACAGATGATGCCACTGGTGTGCCGGATCATGAATGCAACGGATTCCTGGGTGGCTTTTTCAGCAGGAATGATCAGATCACCTTCGTTTTCGCGATCTTCATCGTCCACCACGATGACTGGCAGGCCGGATGCGAAGTGAGTGACGGCTTCTTCGATATTGGAGAGAGACATGATGTGCAATTCCTCTATGCAAAATTCAAGAGACGAAGAGATTGTAGCGAAGCGAAGCTTGTAAGCATATGTAGAAATATCGATGTCTCTTGTTCATAATTGAACAACCTGGTATGCCGGAGGGCTAAAAGCAGATAGTTATGCTGAATTGGGATCAGCTCAGATTCATGATCGCAGTTGCCGACAGCGGCTCGGTATCCCGTGCCGCCATGGGGCTGAAAGTCAGTCATGCCACGGTTCTGAGGGCGATTAATCGCCTGGAGGATGAACTTCAGATAAGGCTCTTCGATCATGTCAAAACCGGCTACCGGCTAACAGCCGATGGCGAAGAGATTCTTGTGAACGCACGTGTTATGGAAAACAACGTGCAGCAGATACTGCGAAAAGCAAAGAGCCGGGACGCCATACCGGGTGGACAGCTCAACGTCATGGTACCGGATTCAACACTGTTTGATCTGATGCCGCTATTCAGATCATTTACCACTATTTACGATCAGATCACAATCAACCTGAAGTCAGGCACAATCACAAAACCGGCAGATTTTATCGAACATGAAGTGGATGTGGTGGTGATTGTCAGCAACGACCCACCCGAAGCACTGGTGGGCAGACAGGTTGCGCACATCCAGATTGGCGCATACAGACACAGAGACTGTGAATTCGAAACTGATGAATATCAGGAGTGGATTACCTGGTCACAGACCGACGATTTTGCTGATGAGTTGCTGCTCTATCAACAGCAGATGTTGCTGCAAAAAGACAATCCCACCAGGGTCATCATGAATACCCTCTGTCACGGTGATGCGCTGAAGGCAGTTCACGCCGGACTGGGTGCATCATTTCTTGCGCAAAGCGCTGCATCAGAAAAACTTGTGGAAATTCCCCTGCCAAAAAAGACCGGCAGATGGGGGATCTGGGTATTGACCCATCCTGATTTCAGAACTGCCGCCAGGGTGACCGCGTTGATGAGATTTCTCGCTGACAAACTCACATCCACATAAACATATAGTCAAACTAGCAACTAGCAACTAGCAACTAGCAACTAGCAACTCGTAACTCGCAACTCGTAACTCCTAACTGTACTATTGGGCTAAATCCGAAGGGGAGAATGCCATGGATAGTGAGAAGGATGTTCTTGGATTTACGGAGACGCATGATTTACCAGTGCCTTATATGCAACGCCTGCGAGATTATTATCTTGCGCTTGGGTACGGCAATCCTTATCGCTGGGCGCAGTATGCGGATGTGCCTTTTACACCGGTCGAAAAACCGCTTTCCGAGTCACGACTGGGGCTGATTACAACAGCCGGACCTTTAAAAGAGGGGGCTGGAGATCAGGGACCTGGTGCAGCCTACAACGCAGCGGCGAAGTTCTACGAGGTTTATTCAGCCAGCACTGATGATGATCAATTTCTCGGCATATCACACCTGGGCTATGATCGAAAATACTCGACAGCCGAGGATATCAACTCCTTCTTCCCTCTAAAGGCGGTGCGCAGTGCTGTCAGTGATGGTCGTATTGGCGAGTTGTCGTCCAGATACTATGGCACGCCAACCAATAGAAGCCAGGTCACCACAATTAATCAGGATTGTGCTGATTTGCTGGGTTTGCTGCGTGAGGACAAGGTCGATTTTGCGCTACTCGTTGCCAACTGACCCGTCTGCCATCAGACCGTGAGTCTGACAGCCCGTTACCTGGAAGAAAACGGTATTCCAACGGTGATCCTGGGTAGCGCAAAGGACATAGTGGAACACTGCGGCGTACCCAGGTTTGTTTTCAGTGATTTCCCACTGGGCAACTCAGCCGGTAAACCTAACGACCCCGGCTCTCAAAAAGATACCCTGGAGTTGGCTTTCAAGGTGCTTGAGACTGCTCCCTGTGCGCGTACCACGGTACAGTCACCACAGGTCTGGTCTGCTAGCCCGGATTGGAAACTGGACTTTCAGAATGTCGATCGTATTCCCGAGGATGAAATCCAGCGACGCAGGGCCGAGTTCGACAAGATTAAAGAAATCGGCCAGAAAGTTCGCGACGATACGATGGCAAACCGCCAGGCGTAGTGCCGAGAAAAAGCAAGCGTTTGCAGGATTCGGCTGAAGCGATCAGTCAGAAGGAGACACAACAATATGACCAAACCGTTCGAGGGAGTTCGGATACTGGATTTTACGCAGGTGTTTGCAGGACCCCTGGCCAGTTATCAACTATCGGTGCTGGGTGCTGATGTCATCAAGGTCGAGCGACCGGGTGGCGAGGACATGCGCGGAACGCCAAGGAATATCAGTCAGACCGGGGTGAAAACAACGCCAGGCTGGATCGCTATAAATACCAACAAACGTAATATTGCACTCGATTTAAAGAAACCGGAAGCCATCGAAATAATCAGGCGTCTTGTTGTAGATGCTGATGTCATTATGGAAAATTTTCGTCCTGGTGTTATGGATCGACTCGGAATCGGGTATGAAATTCTCTCTGGTATCAATCCTCGTTTGATCTATTGCTGTGTTTCCGGATTTGGTCGAGAAGGCCCGCTGAAAGATGAACCGTCCTACGATGGCAAGATCCAGGCGATGTCAGGCATCATGTCAATAACCGGTCACGAGGAGGGAGGACCGATGCGTGCCGGGTTCGCGGTTTGCGATGCAACAGCGGGTATCACGGCAGCTTTTGGCGTTGCGAGTGCACTGTATCAACGGACTCATACCGGCAAGGGTCAACTGGTTGATGTAGCCATGTACGATTCAGCCTTAACAGTTCAGGCCCCTGCTGTTGCTGACTACACAATCACAGGCACGGAGCACAAACCCTATGGCAATCGTGCAATAAGCGGTCGGCCCACAGCAGATCTCTTCCCGGTCAAGGATGGGAGTATTTTACTGGCCGTGAATAATGAAAAGCAGTTTATCGCGTTGATGCAGGCAATAGGACGTGAAGACGTTCTTGAGGACCCGCGTTTTGTTGACTGGGCTCAGCGTTTAAAAAATGAAGACGCCCTGGTTAAGATCATATCCGACATCTTCGCCGAAGCTGATGCAGAAACCTGGGAAAAGCGGCTACTCGAAAACGACGTACCCTGCGCACAAGTGCAGACCATTGGCCAGGCAGTGAATCATCCTCAACTTGAACATCGTGACTACATGCAGACCGTGGATGGTCCGGAAGGACCGGTGACGCTTGCGACAACAGGTTTCAAACTCGCACATGGCAATGCTGCACTTGAAAGGGGTTTTGCTCAGATTGGAGAACATACCGAGAAAGTACTGGATGAAGCGGGCTTCAGTCAGGAAGAGATCTCACGATATCGGGCAGATGGTGTGATTTAGTAAGAGCGGTTCAGACTTTAGCGTCTTCTTCCCAGGACATCACGCCCATGGCTTCCATTCTGGCAGCCGAGTGAAAGACCACCCAGGCACCGCACCGGTCACAGTCAACATCATTGCCATGGCAGCAGTTTGGCACTGAAAAGTGATCTCCCTCGAGATAGAGGGATAAGATATTCTGGTTGGGCGGACAGAAATTTGTGACTCTTTTGTCATAGGGAGGCAGCATCAGTTCGAGGTGCCGTGTTGAGTTTCTGATAAATCCCGGATACTTTTCTTTGAGCGCCATGATCTTCTTAACTGCACCTGATCTCTCATGGTTGTCAGCCCAGACATCCGGGTTGTCATAATCACCTGACATGGGGACGATAAACGAGAAGGTCATCCAACCTACCCGCGTATGAATTAGCGATTCCACCAGTTCTTCAACCCTGTCCTGGTTGCTCTTTGTGACGACGCTCTGAATCTGGAAGTTTGAGCTGAAATCTTCAGGCAGACGTTCGAGATTAGCCATCACTTTTGAAAATACACCCTCGCCGCGAATCTGGTCATTCAGATCTTCCGGCCCGTCAAGACTGATGACATAGAGCACTGAAGGACCGAAATCAATCAAAGGCGCAGTACCGTTGGTTGTAATGGTTGAATGCTTGAATAACTTGACCAGTCTTTTTAGCAGTTTGGGTTTCAGCATGGGTTCACCACCCATCCACAAGGCTCCCTGCAGATCATGCTTATCCCGCAGGTGGGTCATGGTGCTTACAAGGAGGTCATCACTCATTTCATCCCTTATCGACTCCGGTGCCTGGTTTGGATTTCCATCCCGGAATACGAAACAGTGTCGGCAGTTGAGGTTGCAGTGGTTGGTGATGTTGACGACGATCGTTCGGTAATTTTTGGTCGGATCGTAGTTGCCTTCCACTCTCGCGGTTGAAATAAGGTTCATCATGAACTCCCGGTATTTGGCAGGTTTCAAAGGGTTGAATTAAAGAACTGCCGAGTTGCCGAATCGGCACTTTCCAATCGATCAGGGTTGAACAAGATAAGCGCATTCCTCACCTGATTGAATCGCTAAAACGCTCGTAAGTAACTGATTTAGATCAACTAAAATGGTAAATGTTGAAAACGAACTAAAGTTGATTTGTGATCGGTGGATTGGCGTAGAAGTGAGTGACAGCCCTGATCAGGCGAATCTTCTCCCTTCATCCAGCATTGCGAGATAGTGTTCAACCGGTACGTAGTTGGCAACAGTATTGCCAGTGCCGAGGCAATAACCGCCGCCTGGCATGCAGGTTTCAAGCGTGTCGAAAACCCGCTGTCGGATAGCTTCTTCGTCAGCGGTACAGATGAAGTCCATATCAAGTCCACCGAGTACGGCAATGCGGTCACCCCATCTCTGTTTGGCTTCTCGCACATCCAGAATGGTGTCTTCAAATGAGTGTTTTGCATCGATTGAAACGTCTTCAATCAGATCGTCCATGATATCTTCAAGGTTCCCGCATGAGTGCAGCAGATAGAGCCGTCCGGCTTCGTGAGCGATCTCTGCGAGTGCTTTGTGGCCGGGCAGCACCAGGGCTCGAAGATCGTCCGGCGCAATGAGCGTGCCAGTGCGAAAACCCATATCATCAGAGCCCCAGATCATCTTTACCCGGTCGAATTCCACCAGCCTCCTGGTAACTTCGCAATCGATTTCAAAACAGCGATCAGCGATGGCACGTACCAGATCCGGTTGATCGTATAGTGAATAACAAAGTGTTTCATAACCCATCAGCCACGACAGATTTTCAGCGAAGTGGCCCGTCAGGCCACCGAGTACGCACATGTCGTCCGGCAGGTTCTTTTCATACCATTCGAGAGCGGTTGATCTCGCTGTCTTCGGGTTCGGCCAGGGGTAGGATTCAAATTCTTCCCAGGTGGTAATAGGTCCGCGCTTTTCATCCACAAAAACCCTGCCGGATGAGCGCTTGTTTGCGGCCGTATCTTCAGTTGAATTCGTGTTAATTGGCATATCTACACCTGAGAGACCGCAGAGTACATAGTCGTAACCAAGGAAGCGCTGAAGAGCGATCTCTCTTTTGAGACTATAGAATGGTTCGTCACTTTTAAGATCGCTGCTGAGTTCAAAACGATCTGAAATTGCCTTTTTTATCTCCGGGTCCAGAAACAGTTCAAGGTTGTGTACCCTGTCGGGTGTTCCCTGCCTTGAAACACACCTCACCAGACTTTCCCAGTCAGGCGCGATATGTTTGCCGAAGGGTGAATCCATCACGCTTGTCCTGTGGCGAAATAAACTGCTCTAATCTGTGGGATGAGTCTGATTTTCATGTTTGTTCCAGTTGACTGACGATATGCTTAAGTGATGTCTGATCTTCCTCGGTTTCGAGCGGGATACTCACCTCGATTCTGTCTATACAGTCAGCAAATCGATCAAGGATCGTATCTGCAAGGTCATCATAAAGTGCAATGACAACAAATTCCTCCAACAGCTCATCAGTGACCAGCGCTGCCATATCATCCCATGCCTGACGTTTGGAATAGCTTGCAAGGGTAGCGGTGAGGTCATCTAAACCAAATACTGAAAACGCCTTTGAATAGGCGGGTGTGGAGCAATAAAAAGCCAGACGTTGCCGGGCAGTCTCTTTGCGGGTCATTAAGGTCTCTTCATCTCTCGCGGTGGCAATAAGTGGTTTAAGACAGACTTCAAAATCAGCTTTGCGGTATGGGGCCATGGCAGGCACCAGCACTTCTTTGATGTACCGAGGCGTACATACCGGATGAAGACGAACTCCGTCAGCGACCTCCGCTGCAACCCGGGCCATATATGAATTGACTGCTGCCACCTGTATCGGGATGTTAGGGGGTTCAATCGGTGCTGGCGTAAAAAGGGGTACGTTGAGATTCAGATTGTAGTGTTTACTCTCAAACTGCAGTGGCGATTCGGTTTGCCAGCTTTGCCAGATTGCGCGCACAGCATTTACATAGTCACGCATCCAAGGTCCCGGTGGGTGCCAATCCAGCCCGTAGCGACGACGGATATGACCTCGTACCTGGGAGCCGAGCCCCAATTCAAACCTGCCGTTCGATATCTTCTGCAGCGTCCATGCCGCCTGTGCAATCACAAAAGGGCTTCGCGCGAAGGCGATAGCGACTGAGGTGCCAATGTGTACGTCGCTGGTTGAATTTGCAGCCAGCGAGAGTACCTGAAAAGGGTCGTCCTTGGTCTCCTCCATCAGAATAGAATGATAGCCAAGTGATTCAACCAGATTTGAGTCTGATTCGATTCTTGACATGTCCAGACCGGTTTCAGGTGCACGCAGTCCCGGGTCGAGTTTACCCAATGGCAGTAGTGTTTCTGCTTTCACTGTTCCATTCTGTCGTTGTTATTCAAAGACCAGTTTGAATTGATCTTTGGTGAGTCGAGGCATATCGGTTGTTGAAAGAAGTGCATCGCAGTTATTTCTTTTCATTGCACCGAGAATCCTGGTTTGCTCATCTGCATTTGCGGCACCCAAGGCATCGTTCAGGCGTTGCATTTTCCAGCTTACATAGGTTCTGGTACCGGCTTCGAAAGGGATATTTCTCAGACTGCTTTGATAGGTGCCGGTACCACGCGGCAGTTCTTTACCGGATTCTTGTTCGGTGGCTGCCCAACTGGCGAAGGCGTTGGATTGGTCAACGAGCATGGGGACAACATCCTGGCCTAGAAGATCAAGCACCGCGTTTAGTGATTCAGGATATTCGCCGTTAAACCAGTCGCCCATGGCTTCCGGTACCGGTCGATTGCATCGCTCGATCCACATACATACTTCAATTGCGTCGTCGTAGAGATGTCTGCGAGTGACACGATCAAGATAGAGATGAGCGTACAACGGACCCATCAGGGTGCAATCCGCGAGTGACAGTCGGTCTCCCAACAGAAAGCGATGATCTGATAGATGACGACAGAGTGCAGATAAGAGATCTTCTGTATGGGCATCAATGGCTGGAATGGTGGCTTCGGTGATACCCAGCATGGGCAAGTACGAACTCATGAAGTCTGCCCCGGCGTTGCCGCCTTCTACTGACCCTGAAAATGCCGAAAATGCCCTGCGAAGTTCCTGTTCGTTGTCTTCATATGCCCATCTTGTTCGCATACTCACCATCGGGAAGAACTCGTCGCCGTACAATTCAAACAGCCTGCAAATGGCAAGATCTAAAGGGTCTTCTGGAATGAGAGCAGGTTCGGGGAAGCGTTCTTCCAACATGTCGATGATATCGGTCGTGTCCTGGAATGTTTCATCTTCTGGCGAGATCAGGACAGGAATAAAGCCCAGGCCGGTACGTTTCTTAATCTCCTGCTGGTTAGGTGGGTATTCGACATAGTGAATCTGTTTATAGTTTAAGGCCGGGCGTAATTTGCCCGAAAAATGTGAGCGATCCACGCCCATAAAGATCCAAGGCTTAGACATGTCGACCCCCCGTCACCGCTGCAAATATAGACTTGATGGAGCAATGATACGGCAGTGCAGGAGTAACTGCCATCGACCTTTCACCCGGGGCTAACCGGGGGTTAAGTAATGCCTTCAGCATCAAGCGAAGTCCATCGTATCTTTGAACCCGGATGGTTGGTGGGGGCCGAATATAAGTTGTTCCAGTACACCCTGACCCTTTGATTCACCGGTTTCAGATGTAAAGATGGCATCGCACATTGCCTGAATATGCAGATTGTCAGGCGTGACATCTTTGACGAGATATTCATCGTATCCGGTTGCCAGTTCACCATGGTAGGATCCGTGACCGAATTCGGGGTGACCGTATCCGATTCCTTTCATGTAGAAGTGCCACTTCGGTGTCAGTTTGATATTGATTTGTTCGCCAGAT
>CAZJRI010000068.1:13552-27283 GCA_964548025.1 uncultured Pseudomonadales bacterium | reverse complement strand
AGGGGGAAAACGCCTGTTTCAATGCCCATCGCATAGAACTGATGGAGGATACCTTCACCGACCGCAATATCTACACCTGGAATATTGCTCAGGATTCCACCAAAACCGATTGGCACCAACAGTAGTGGTTCAAACCGCTTCGATATTGCGAGATACAACAGCAGCAGACCAATGCCAATCATGAGCAACTGACCAAGGCCTATCTGGTAGACACCCGTCGAGTGCCAGAGTGAAGTAAGTGCTTCCATGTTAATCAGCTAATCGCGATCAAGGTATCACCGGCGGAAACAACATCACCCTCTTTGACCGGCACTGCACTCACCTGCCCCGCACTGGCTGATCTAACTTCAGTTTCCATCTTCATGGCTTCCAGCACCACAACAACATCACCACTGGCCACCTGATCACCAACGGATACGTTAACCTTGAACACATTGCCGGAAAGCGGGGCGGCAATTGGTGTACCGCCTGCTGCTGGTGCTTGAGGGACCGGCGCCCGAGTTACGGCAGGCATCTCTCCACCTGCACTGACTCTCACAGTGTACTGTTGCCCCTGCACCTCAACGGTATAGGTTTCTGATTCTCCTTTAGCTGTGCTCGAAGAAACTGTCTTCTCGGGGCTGGCTGATTCCACCTCGGGTATTGGTTCGAATGCCGACGGGTTGTTGCGGTTTGCCAGAAATTTCAATCCCGGTTGCGGGAATAACGCATAGGTCAGAACATCATCTTCAACAAACTCACCGAACGACAGACCTTTTTCTTTTTCCATTCCAAGCAGTTCTGCCTTGAGTGTCTCGAATTCCGGCTCAAGCTGATCAGCAGGACGACACGTTATTGGTTCAGCGCCATCGAGCACCTTGTTCTGCAATTCTTCGTTTACCGGCGCGGGTGTCGCACCATATTCTCCTTTAAGAATACCCTGGGTTTCTTTGGCAATATTTTTGTAGCGCTCTCCAGTGAGTATATTCAAGACTGCCTGGGTGCCAACAATCTGGGACGTAGGTGTTACGAGCGGAATGAACCCCAGATCTTCTCTTACTTTCGGAATTTCGAGGAGAACATCATCCAGTTTATCTGATGCTTTCTGTTCTCTTAACTGATTCTCAAGGTTAGTCAGCATACCACCAGGTACCTGAGCCACTAGAATTCTGGAATCGATACCCTTCAGGCTGCCTTCAAATTTAACGTATTTCTTTCGAGCTTCCCTGAAATAGACCGCTATGTCTTCAAGTTCGTTTATATCCAACCCTGTATCACGCTCAGTATCTTTCAGAATCGCCACCAGGGATTCAGTGGGTGAGTGCCCATAAGTCATACTCATTGAAGAGATCGCAGTATCGACATTATCAATGCCTGCTTCTACCGCCTTAACATAGGTGGCAGTCGACATACCTGTGGTGGCATGGCAATGCATGTGGATTGGGATGCTGACGACTTTTTTAAGTTCGCTCACAAGATCGTAGGCAACATAAGGCGAGAGAAGACCGGCCATATCCTTGATCGCAATTGAATCTGCACCCATTGACTCCAATCGTCGCCCCAGATCTACCCATGCCTGTGTATTGTGTACCGGACTTACCGTATAGGAGAGCGTGCCCTGGGCATGTTTTTCCTGCTTGTTGACTGCTTTCACTGCAGCTTCAAGATTCCTTGGGTCATTCATGGCATCGAAGATGCGAAAAACATCCACACCATTTTCAGCAGCTCTTTCAACAAACTTCTCTACAATATCGTCTGCATAGTGTCTATAACCCAGAATATTCTGACCCCTGAATAACATCTGCTGAGGTGTATTGGGCATGACTTTCTTCAGTTCGCGAATTCGCTCCCATGGATCTTCACCCAGGAATCTGACACAGGCATCGAAGGTTGCCCCACCCCAGGACTCAAGCGACCAGTATCCAACCTTGTCCAGTTTCTCGGCTATGGGCAGCATATCGTCCAGGCGCAGACGTGTCGCAAACAACGATTGATGTGCATCTCGCAGTACCACTTCCGTGATACCGAGTGGTTTATTTTCGCTCATTTGATCGGAGCCCTTATCTATGTACTAAATGTTTAAAATCTTGTGGCGATCTTTCACTCAGGGGTACCGTGAACTTGACCAAATCTTGCTTCTCACAATGTTCAGTACCAACAGGATTTTGTTTTTGACCGTCCTTCGGACTCGGAGATTCCTACAGGCGATCTTGCCGAAATTGCTTCACCGCCGCTGTAATCGCTGCAAGTATCAGCGGGTCAATTGAATCTGCTATTACAGGCTCAACCGGACCCAGACCTTTCTGAACGAGGTATGACATCAGCATGGTCACACCAACAAGAACGGTCAGAAATATGAACACTGTCCCCATACCGTAAAGCACAAGGTCAACCGCTCGGGACATCAAATCCGACATTTCATTCTTACCAGAGTAGTGAAATAGATGCGATGATACATGATCAATCATTCAGCACCAAGGAATGCAGCTATATGACCAGCATAGACCAGATCTTTGTTATCGCTGGTTCTCTTTAAAAAAAGCGCTAATGCGACACATCTGCCAATGCTGAGAAATCGAAAACTTCCTCCATTTTGTGTATCGCACGAAGTACACTCAAATCTTCCCGTTGTCTGCCGATCACCTGCAGGGCAATAGGCAAACCAACCGAGGTGGTTGTAAAAGGAATTACCCCAGCCGGATTGCGGGTCATATTCAATCCCATGGTAAACGCAACCCATCCTGGTGTTTCTTCGCCATTGACCAGACCATCTCCCTCAATGGTTGGTGTATGTCCACAGGTTGCAGGAGTCAAAATCAGTGGCGCATCCTCAAATGCGGTCTCGAGCTGGTAATTCATAAAGTGGCAAGCATCTATTGCTGCCGCATAGGCGGGTCCTGTCATTTTTGAAACACCAATTTCAATCATGATCCGAAGCATCGGGTCTATTTTTTCCCAATCGTCAGTATCCATCAGATGCTGTTGCGCCCTGGCTCTCGCGCTGCTCCAAAATACCATCCATTCCCGCACGGGATCTTCAGACCAGATCGAATCATTCTCGATAATCTCGACACCTGCACCGGCAAGTTTTTCAATTGCCTGCTCACACAGATTCCTGACTTCCTTATCGACTTCGGCAAATCCCATCGTTGGTGACCAGATGACTTTCTCTGGCAAGGTCGCTGACTCAACCGCCTCATACCAGCTCTCCTGTTTATCCGGAAGCCCAAATATATCTGATTGCAGATCACCGACTGTTTCATCAAGTGCATAAGCGACATCAAGTATCTTCCTTGCCATGGGCCCTTTGACAGTAAGCAGACCACTGCCTGGTGGATTCTTACCGCCATTTGGCACCCTTCCCTGTGAACACTTGATACCGCTTAACCCACAGATCGCAGATGGAATACGGATCGATCCACCGCCATCAGACCCGGTGCCGAGTGGAATAATACCGGCGGCCAGGGCGGCGGCTGTTCCCCCGGACGATCCCCCGGGCGTGTAATTCAGATTCCACGGATTACGGGTAGTCCCAAAAGGTAAATTATCTGTCTTGCCCTTGTGCCCGAATTCAGGTGTATTGGTTTTCCCAAGTACTATACATCCAGCCCTTTTCAAACGGCTGACCAGTTCGGAATCTTCCTCTGCTACCGGATCATCGGCGTGCAAAGCGGAACCATAGGTCGTCACAAATCCCCTGGCATCTTCAAGATCTTTTACCCCGATGGGTATGCCAGCAAGCGGCAATGATTCTCCCTTGCTGATACGTTGATCCACAGCATCTGCTTCAGCGATTGCCTGATCGGCGTTGACTGCACAGAAACTATTAATAGTGCCATCTATCTGATCGATATTCTGAAGTGCTGCCTCGGTCAGTTCCCTGGCTGAAATCTGCCCGGAACGTACCTGCTCTGACAGTGCTGTCACTGAAGTTTCTCTGAAATCCATAATATTTCCTCTTGAGATCAATCCACGGTATACAGTAAATCAAAATACGCCCGGTTCTGAAACCAAAAGGTTCCAGCCGTCTTGTTGAAGCCTGATCATCATTTGATTCCAGGTAGATCAGGATAATCACAACTACATAAGTGCAACAACATAAATACAACTACATAAATACAACTACATAAATAAAGTACACTCTTACTCCAGTTAAAACCGACCGCCTTGGAAAATATGCTTAAACACAGAAAATTGACGACAGAGCGAATTAAACAATTTACGCGAAGACTACAAAAGCAGATCTATCGCAATCCAAGCCTGTTGCAACTTTCGTATTTACCATCAAAAGAACCAATTTCGTTCGAGCAGGTAAAAAATCGCAGATTCAAACCAATCAGTGTTGGCACCAGTTGGGGAAGTGACTTTGACTGCGCCTGGTTTAATATTCGCGGCGTTGTGCCGCCTGAATATAGAGGCAAACAGGTGGTCGCAATCATCGATCTTGGCGGAGAAGCCTGTCTCTATTCCAATCGAGGAAAACCCCTGCAGGGTCTAACCCCTAAATTCGATGATCGCCAGGGCGGCTTTCTTGGGCCAAAGAAAGAGGTCAGATTAATTCAAACAGCAAGAGGAGGTGAGAAAATCGATCTCTGGTTAGACGCTGGTGCCAATCATTTGCAGGGACGGCAAAGACGATGTGAAATCAATCAGGCTGAAATCTGCGAATTCAGCAATACGGCATTTAAGCTCTTTCATGAATACCGATTCCTCGAACTAATGCTCCATGCATTGCCTGAAGAAGCAAGACAGGGGCAACTTATACTTCGAGCACTCAATGATGTTTGCAATCTGGTTTCCGAATTTGATGAGTCGGAACTCATAAAAGCGCGAACCAGGATATCAACAGAACTGAAACGTCCGGCGGTCGATTCTGCATTGCAGGTATCAGCCATTGGTCATGCCCATCTCGATGTAGCCTGGCTATGGCCCCTCAGGGAAACCGAACGAAAATGTGCGCGAACTTTCTCAACTGCACTAGCCCTGATGAAGGAATATCCCGACTACCACTTCGGCGCCAGCCAACCCCATCTGTACCAGATGACCAAAGACAACTATCCATCACTCTACAAAGATATCAAGGAAGCGGTCAAAACTGGCCGCTGGGAAGTGCAGGGAGGCATGTGGGTCGAGAGTGACTGCAACATACCATCGGGTGAATCACTGGTAAGACAAATCCTGCACGGTAAGAGATTCTATCAGCAGGAATTCGGCATCGATGTTGATCACCTCTGGCTACCGGATGTCTTTGGATATAGCGCTGCACTACCCCAGATTCTGAAACAATCGGGCATCAACTATTTCACCACACATAAACTCAACTGGAATCAGTTCAATCAATTCCCACACCATACAATGTATTGGCAGGGTATCGACGGCAGTCGCATCTTTTCCCACTTCATGTCAGGCAACGACTACAACGTTCCAGCGACGCCACAATCTTTCATGAATTTCGAATCGAAGAACAAAGATGGTGACAGGGCTGATCATGCGCTGTGTCTATTTGGGATTGGTGACGGCGGCGGCGGCCCCGGCAGAACACATATTGAATGGACCCGACTTGCCAATGACCTGCAGAGTTTGCCTAGGGTTACGATGGAGAAAGCTGCAGACTTCTTCCCAAAAGCGGAGGAGAATTCAAGAGACCTGCTCACCTGGGTAGGTGAACTCTATTTTGAGTATCACCGAGGCACCTATACCACCCAGGCTCTGGTCAAGAAAATGAACAGGAAGCTGGAACTGCTGGCTCGCGAGGTTGAATTCGCCTACTCCCGGCTACCGGGACAATACTATCCCTCAAAGCAACTCGACAGCATCTGGAAGATCATCCTGCTCAATCAGTTTCATGACATTATCCCTGGTTCATCTATTACACGGGTTTATGACGAAGCACACGAACAATACCGCGAGGCTCTGGATCAATTGAATGAACTGCTCGAACAGGCAGACACACGGTTCGTAAAATCAATTGATACCCGGGGCATCCCGGATCCATTCGTACTTTCGAACTCGTTATCGTGGAACCGCACAGCGAACATCATGCTGCACCGTGAAAAACGAACAAGATGGCTCGACCAGACCGGTATTCGCCTGCCAGCCCAACGAGTGAAAGGAGGTGTCATCGTAAGGTCAGATGTTCCGATGATGGGTTACCGTGTTATTCGCCCGGGAAATGTTCCAACGCGTGACGGGAGCTTTGCAGCAGACCATCCTCTAGTGGCTTCGGACTACAGGCTTGAGAACAAAGCGCTTCGAATTGATTTTCACAAGAAAGGTGGAATCCGCAAAATTTTCGATAAGGAAGAAAATCGGGATGTCATGACGAAAGGAATCGGCAATCTCTTCTCGCTCTACGAAGATCTGCCTCTCGCTTATGAAGCATGGGATATTGACGCCTATTACCTGGAGAAAGAACCCGTGCATCCAAAGCTGGTTTCATCCGAAGTTACGGAAGCGGGGCCGATCCGCGCAACGATCCAACAGATATACGAAGGTGAAAAATATACCATCATTCAAAGTATCCGAATCTACGCAGACAATCGGATAATTGAATTTGACACTGAAGTAGACTGGAAGACATCACAAAAAATGCTTCGGGTCGATTTTCCTGTCAATATTCATTCCAACGAGGCGAACTATGAGATTCAATTTGGCCATGTCGCACGACCAACTCATAGCAATACAAGCTGGGATATGGCCAGATTTGAAGTAGTAGGTCACAAATGGGCTGATATATCTCAACCCAACTATGGTGTCGCTGTTCTGAATGACTGCAAGTACGGTCACCGCATTCAAGGCAATACCATCTCGCTTAATCTATTGCGTTCACCAACCAGGCCTGATCCAGGAGCAGACAGACATAAACATCAGTTCAGGTATGCGCTTTATCCCCACAAGGGAAATCACGTAGACGCCCGGGTCGTCAATATCGCTAACGAATTCAACGTGCCTGTCCGAAGCATCAAAACAGTCTCCTCGTCAGGCACCCAATCATCCGAAGCCAGTTTTGTTTACTGTTCTGTCGACAACGTCATCATCGACACCATCAAACAGGCAGAGGACGGTTCGGATCTGATTGTGCGATTGTATGAGTCTTCCGGTGCAGATTGTGAAGCTGCAATCAAATTTCAGTCTGACTGCCAGCAGATTAGTGAAGTTGATCTTATGGAACAGAACCCACGGGCGATTAGAACTCAAAAAGATGGAAACAGCCTGAAGTTGAAGTTCAAACCATTTCAGATCAGGACACTCAGGCTCAAGTTGGCATAACGTTAAACAATAAACAATATCGTTATAGTGAGTCAGGGATCGAGCTTGAAGCAGTTACGACTGAATTAAATCATATACACTGACATTCAATTCTCCATAACTAACTATCAAACCAACAGAGGGATCACATCATGAGTTATGAAACGCTGCTCTATTCACTCGAAGATCACGTGGTAACAATTACCCTGAATCGACCGGAAAGAAGAAACTGCATAAACCGAGAGATGAACTTTGAGCTTCAGGATGCATTTAAAAAATTCAGAGATGACAAGGATGCGCTGGTCGCAATCATCACTGGTGCAGGTGATCAGGCATTCTGTGCCGGTTGGGATCTTCAGAATGCCGCAGCCGCCACTGAGATGATGGATTATGAAGACTTCCGGCAAGCTTATTACAATTCAGACGGATTCTGCGGGTACACAAAACGAGCGGATATCTTCAAGCCTATTATCGCTGCCGTAAATGGCTATGCCGTTGCAGCAGGCATGGAAACAGCGATGCTTGGAGATATCAGAATCTGCGCTGAAAATGCGGTCTTTGGTGCACTTGAGCGCCGTTGGAATATCGTATCGGGGGATGGTCTGGCTGTACGTTTGCCTTTAATTGTCGGTATGGGACATGCCATGGAGCTACTCATAACCGGCCGCACGGTTGATGCACAAGACGCTTATCGCATGGGGCTTGCTAACGAAATCGTACCAGAGGGGCAAGCCTATTCACGCGCACTGGAACTGGCGAAGGAGATCGCCCAGCTCCCTCAGGGTGCACTTCGTGCCGACAAGGAAACCGTAGTGCGGGGCATCGGCAGAACACTTGAAGAACGACTGAGAATCGAGACTGAAATGATGATGTCGATGTGGCTTCGCAAAGACAAGCACAGCGACGGTGCCCAGGCTTTTCTTGAGAAGGACTATAAGCCTGAGTGGCCTAATCATGGGCTTTAGGGCGAATTTTGAGTTACGAGTTTCGAGTTTCGAGTAGCTAGCAGCTAGTAGCTAGTAGCTAGCAGCCAATTCCGGTGAAATAGTTGTCGTGCTTGAGTCGCGTTGGAATGTCTCACGTTTTGCTGCGCAAAGCCGGGGGCGCCCAGCCGGGGGCGCCCAGCCGTGAGTTGTTGCCTGCAAATCAAAAACATGGTTAATTGCAATTTATGACTTCCAGACGCAGCAATAAGGACAGAGAGCTGGGAATGGACCGGCGTATTACCCGGCGGGACTTCCTTGAAGGCAGTCTGGTTCTGGCAACAGGGATAGGTGCGGCGCAACTTAGCCCTGTAGGCGCATTAGCCTCCTCCTCAGTGGGCTATAAAAAATCTACCGTAAATCAATCCATATACCCACCACACGACGCCGGATTACGGGGCAGCCACAGAGGTTCCTTTGAGGTTGCCCATCAGTTGGCCATGGAAGGTAGAACTAACTGGGGCAATGTCTCTGAACCAGATGCTGACGAATATGATCTGATTGTTGTCGGTGCCGGTATAAGTGGACTATCTGCTGCTTATTTTTATGCGGAACAGCATCCCAACGCCAGAATCCTGATCATTGACAATCATGATGATTTTGGTGGTCATGCAAAACGCAATGAATTTAACTTAAGTGACCGTACCATTCTTGGATATGGCGGGAGTCAGTCGCTGGAAGCCCCTTCTGCATACAGTGATACAGCAATGGACCTGTTAAAAAAGATAGGTGTTGATACAGAGCAGCTTGCAGCCGCCTACGACAGGGATTTCTACAAACGACATGATTTAGCCTCTAGTATTTACTTCGATAAGCAGAACTATAATAAAGACAATACTATCCGAACGGAGTTATTTGACCCGTCCCTCTTTCTACCCCTTGCCAGAGCTGAACTGTCAATAAAAGACAGCATCAGTTCAATGCCTATTTCAGATGCAGCAAAGTCAGAGATATTGGCATTAATTAATAATAGCGATGATCAACTGTCGGACCATTCGATTTTTGAAGAACCGAATTACCTTGGGACTCTCTCCTACCAGGACCTGCTAACCAGGCACCTCGGTATAACAGAAACAGAAATCCTTGAGATGCTGCGCGGCGCGACCGGCTCATACTTTGGGCATGGTATCGATACCGTACCTGCAATTCTGGCCATCGCTTTTGGTCTGCCAGGGCTTGGCGCAACAAGCCTTGGCACCTTCGAAGGGATCATTCGTAAAGCGATAAGCTGGACAACGGAACCCTATATTTACCATTTCCCGGATGGCAATGCCTCGGTTGCCCGACTACTTGTAAGAAAGTTAATCCCTTCAGTTGCTGACGGTTCAACTATGCAGGATGTCGTGACTGCAAACTTCGATTACCAGCGTCTGGACAACCAGGAAAATACAACTCGGATACGCCTGAATAGCACAGTTGTTCAGGTCAATCACGTTGGCAGAAGCGATACGGCAAAAACCGTCGACATCACCTACGTCAGACAAGGTCGAAGTGAACGGATAAAAGCGAAACAGGTCATCCTCGCCTGCTACAACATGGCGGTGCCTCATATATTCCCTGAGCTGCCGGATAACCAGAAGGTCAACCTCAAGAAACTGGTGAAAACACCCCTGGTCTATACAAATGTGCTGCTGAACAACTGGCATGCATTCAAACGGCTGGGTATCGGGATGGCCTATTGCCCAGGTAGCTGGCACCAGTTAGCGATGCTCGACTTCCCTGTTTCGATGGGGGATTACCAGTTTGCATCAAACCCTGACGACCCAATCGTTCTTCATATGAATCGCACATTTCTAACAGATGGCTTGAGTCCTCAGGAGCAGTCACGGGCAGGAAGACACGAACTCCTGAACAAGCCGTTTGAAACCATCGAGCAAGAGATCCGAACTCACTTAAACGGCATGTTGGCTGAGGGAGGTTTTGATGCAGCAAAAGATATCGCTGCCATCACCGTCAACCGTTGGTCTCACGGTTACGCCTATCGGCCAAATACATTGTTTGATCCGAACTATGAACAGGGACAAACACCCTTTGAACTTGGTCGAAAACGTTTTGGCAGGGTATCGATTGCAAATTCTGACGCTGGTGGCCGGGCTTATCTCGACTGTGCCATCGATGAAGGATGGAGAGCAGTAAGTGAACTACCCTGACTTTATCGGTGACTGAGACAGACTCGTGAACCAGTTCATACAGCGCACCAGAAAATTAGTTTCAGATTCTACAGGCTTGTCGCTCGGGTATCGAAGATTCAATGAATTGCCTGAAGGTATTTCATATCGGGGCGACCCACAATATACGAATGCCAGTTTTCTGTATGACATTACCTATGCCGACGATGCTGGAGTTCGACGAACTGAACAGCAAATTTTCGATGAAGTCTTCAAAGTAATTAAACAGGCCCGCAAACTACTAGTTATTGACCTCTTCTTATTTAACGATTTTCAGGGCGCGTTCAGGGAGAGCACTCGTCAGTTGTCTCGTGAACTGACGGAAGTATTGCTCGTGCAGCATGCCAAATTTCCGGACCTTGAAATATTCTTTATCACGGATCCTATTAACACCATCTATGGCGGAACCAGAAATCTGTATATCGACAGGCTCCGCGAAGCAGGCATCGCAGTTATCATTTCTGATATAGATCAGCTCAGAGACAGCAACCCTATCTACAGTTTTTTCTGGCGTCTCTTCGTGCGCCCATTTGGCAACAAACCTGGCGGGATAATTAAAAGCCCCTTTAACGAGGATCAAATTTCGATACGAAGCTATTTAAAGCTATTTAACCTGAAAGCCAATCACCGTAAATCAATCATCGCTGACGATGGCCGGGATGACTGGGTGGGATTCGTCGCGACGGCAAATCCTCATGATGGCAGCAGCGCTCATCGAAACGTTGCAGTGAGATTTAACGGTCTGGCTGTATTGGATCTGTTTATCACTGAACTCGCGGTTCTCAAAATGGCTAGCGTGACGCTTCCAACTATTGAAGTCGCGCCAAAACCAGCAAAGAGCAGGATTCAGATTCAGGTTGTTACCGAAAAGAAAATTAAAGATGCCGTATTGAAATCAATCAGGGCAGCAGAACGAGGTGATGAGATAAGGCTGATTTTGTTCTATCTCTCTGATCGTACGATTATCAGATCGTTAAGAGAGGCGAGAAGAAGAGGCGTCGAGGTCAAACTTATCCTCGACATTAATACGGATGCATTTGGCAGACAGAAGATAGGAATCCCCAATCGACCTGTAGCGCACGACCTCAGGAAGAATGATATCGAAGTACGCTGGGCGAACACCCACGGCGAGCAATGTCATAGCAAAATGATGTTGGTGCACTATCAGGGTGGCGATTCAAAACTGATTCTCGGCTCTGCAAATTTCACCCGACGAAATCTTGATGACTTTAATCTGGAAACTGACGTCGTCGTCACCGCTGCACCCGAGGAGGAGATCATTCGGGATGCAAGTAATCTGCATCATCGTTTGTGGAACAATGAAGACAATCGAAACTATACACTGGAATATGAACGATACAGAGATGCAGGACGTTTCCGGTACGCGATTTATTGGTTGATGGAGAAGACCGGGATATCTACCTTCTGATGGATAGTTCAGAAAGAACCCGCCATAGATAACGTGATTCGGTCATATGCTAATCAGTCACAACTGAGAAAATGGCATTGATGGCACAGTGATCTGACAGTTTGTTCCATGGCATACCCGACAGAACTTCAACGTCCTCGAGCTCCAGGTTTCGATAGTATATTCTGTCCATAGGCAGAATCGGCAAGGCTGAGGGGAAAGTTCTTGCAGGACGGCCATAGATCTCAGAGTAAACTTCCTTCAGGTTTGCTTCTTTCCTGAGTTTTTTGTCTATTGAAAGATTCCAGTCATTGAAATCACCGGCAATAATGAGGGGCATATCATTCGGCACGTCATCCTTCAGCATCGAAAGCATAAGATCAAGCTGATGTAGTTTTTCCCTTTTGAAGAGACCAAAGTGGACGCAAAGGAGATAGATATCGTTGGTTAACTTTCCCAGCAAAATGCCTCTCTGGGAGAAAAACCAACGTGATACATCGACATTGTGTCAACGGGCAAATTCAGTTTTGCTCAAAATTGCATTGCCATGATGGCCGTCCTGGAAAATCGAGTTCTTGCCATAGGCGAAATGAGGCCAAACGGAATCAGCCAGGAATTCAAACTGCGAAGCCTGAAAATTAGATCGAGAACGATGTTTACCGACTACTTCCTGCAGAAAAACCAGATCGGCATTTACCAACTGGATGGCATGACGTATTTCTTCCAGCAGATAGCGAATCCTTGTGGTGCTGAAGCCTTTGTGAATATTGTAGGAACATACCCTGAGTTCGTTGGTATCTGTTGTCATTGAAACAACTCAACTGTCATAATCCATACTCATTATATTGCTGAATCATCTGGTAGAACATCGTTAGATCTCACCAGAATGACGTTTAGGAACGGGCATTCTTGTTTCAATCCGCATCGAACAGGTCCTATGGATCTATCTAGAAAACGCAGTTCAGGTCAGAGAGGAATTTGCTCATCGTGCCATCAAACCCATCTTTGTCTGATCTTGCCACTAATCTGGGTCTCGCACTCAAGAAAAACTCAGATAGACTGGCCACTGCAGAATCCTGTACTGGCGGTCTACTTGCAGCCACCTGCACGTCGGTAAGTGGGAGTTCAGCCTGGTTTGATTGCGGTCTTGCAACCTATAGCCTGGATGCCAAACAACGAATTCTGAATGTCAGTGCTGAAACACTAAACCAATACGGCGCTGTTAGCGACAAAGTCGCGATTGAAATGGTTTCCGGGGTACTTGCTTCAAGTCAGGCGACACTTGCCGTCTCAATTACCGGAGTAGCCGGGCCTGAAGGCGGTGATATTGATTGTCCTGTTGGTACGGTATGGTTTGCATTTGCTGCTAAAAACAATAATGAGAGCAAGTTTGAACTGATACAGACTTCCAGGCATCAATTTGAGGGTGATCGGGACGCTGTCAGAAATCAGGCCGTAAGATGCGCGCTCGAAGGACTAAACCTTATTATGTCAGATCAGCAGGATAGCGCGATCTGACAGGGATTGAGTTCAAATTAAATCCCGCTGGAAAGTGGTTGCTCGAATCGCTGTAAACGGTTTTGCAAATAATCCAATTGATCCATCAGATCAAGTACCAGCGCGACACCGGCAAGATTGAGTTCCAGATCTCGCTGCAAACGCATGGCTTTGTATGCACGATTGAGACTATCGGCAGAAAACCGCCATTCTCGGGGTTCGTCCCCTTTCGGATCGAGTATGCCTTCCTCGACCAACTGTACTACCCACTCCCCGTGTCGACTGCATGCCCGGCAAAGGTCCAATAACGACAACTGCACGCGTTCATCTAGCAGCACGCCATTAACTACCTGTTTTGTCATTATCCCTAAACCCCCAATCCTGCTCGCGGATTGAACTCAAGCTCCTTTTCCATGAGCAGGCCGGCTCCGGAGGGCAGATGCTCGGT
>CAZJRI010000068.1:0-13542 GCA_964548025.1 uncultured Pseudomonadales bacterium | reverse complement strand
GCCTCGGGAGTAACCAGTTTCAACACCACATAAACATCGCCCGGTGGAGCAGATGGGAGACCCCGGCCTTTCAAGCGCAGTTTTTGACCGGAAGTAGCACCAGCGGGGATCGTGAGGTCTACACGACCGGTGGGCGTTGGCACCTTGACCTTTCTGCGCAGTGCGATCTCCCACGGCGTCACGGGTAAATCAAGATATATATCATTACCATCCACCCGGTAGAATGGATGTGGGCCAAAATCGATCTCCAGATATAAATCCCCGGCAGAGCCCTCACCCATACCCGGTGACCCCTGCCCTGCCAACCTTATTCTCTGGCCTTTTTTAACGCCCTTTGGGATCTTCACCTTCAATGTGCGTTGTTTACTGACGACATGACCAGATTCATCAACCTCCGGCGCCTTCAGTGTAATTGTGCGAACAGTCCCTTCATACGCGTCATTGATGTCTATAAGCACCCTGGCGTGATGGTCATCTCCGTGTGCGTGAACCTCGCGCTGATGAGAGCCGGATCTATCAAAAGAGAAGCCCCGACCAAATAATGACTCGAAAAAGTCGCTGAAAGCAGAATCATCGCCGCCGGTAAATCCACCACCTGAAAACTCAAACCCTGCGTCCCAGTTGGGTGGGGGTTCGAATTGCTGGCCAGCCTGCCAGTTAGCGCCGAGCTGATCGTATGCTGCCCGCTTCTCCGGGTCTTTAAGCACCTCATAGGCTTCGCCCAATTCTTTGAATTGGGTCTCGGCATCCTCGACGTCACTGACATCGGGATGATATTTGCGGGCCAGTCTGCGATAAGCTCGCTTGATGTCGTCCTGGGTCGCATCACGCGCTACTCCCAGGATTTCATAGTAGTCCTTATAGTTCATCTATTGGTCCAGAATCTTCACTGCCAGACAATATCCTCTATGTCATTACATAGGTCCTGTCAGTCTCGATTCAACCGTCTGATTAGGCTGTATTTGAGGACTATTCGTTTAACCGATCTTTAATGCGCCCATAAGCCTCATTCATCTCTTCAACAATAACGCTGGCAGAATGCTTTATTTCCGCTGAAGTTTCTTTGGCTTCATCCTGGAGATGTTTAGCCTTGTTCTCCAGGTCCTGCCACTTCTGTTCCAACTCTGCCCACTCATCCTTGATTTCCGCCTTCGCAAGATGCATTTGAACGCGTAATTCGTCTCTCTCTGTTTTCAGCTTTTCCCACAAGTCATCAAAATCATCCAAGTCCATGTTTAATCTCCTGTCGGCCTGACCACCTTAATTTTGAGCGCCACTGACATCAGTCTGCAATGATTATAATCAAGCGGAGTTAATATTTATCCAATACTGGTGAATAATTTTCACTATTCGACTCATCCAGAAACAGGTGGCTATTGGGGTAGACTGACGCCCTCCCATCATTGATTCGATCATGGATCCAGAAGACAGAGGATCATCGCCACTTTTTGAGTTTTAAAGTGATTTTCATCAACTTGCTGAGATCAAATTTGTATAAAAAAGTGATAACATCGCCGGTTCCAAAATAGCCCATGGAAAAGTACATGATTCGCATATTTTCTGCCTGCATCGTTGGTATGGCCTGGATGACCAGTTGCTTCGGTGGCAGCTTTAATGAATGGCAAGAGACAGCAACCTATGAGATCGATTACATCGTTGATCTCAGCTCATTGCCAGGAGATCAAGTTACCAATCTATGGGTACCTCTGCCTGTCAATGACAGAAACCAGGAAGTTCTGAGTTCGGATTCAAAGCCCTTACAAAAAGACTGGGTAAGACGGGATATTACTGATAATCGTGGTAACAAGGTCGCCGAGTTTGTATTACCCGCCAGGAAGGATCGCGCTGATACTCTGCACCTTCGTTATCTTGTAAAACGTCATCCTTCGTCCGGCACCCCAATAAGCGCCATGGGTGAAAACGACGATCCTGGATCATATCTGTCTTCTTCGTCCATGATTCCCCTCGGTGGTCTGATTGCCTCAATTGCAGACGAAGAAGCCCTTAAGGCCGAATCACCAAAAAAACTGCCGCGAACCTATTACGACTATGTCTACAAAAGCATGACCTACTCCAAAGAGGGTGAAGGCTGGGGGCAGGGAGATGCAATATGGGCATGCGAATCAAAATATGGCAATTGCACTGACTTTCATTCCCTTTATATCGGACTGGCAAGATCCAAGAATATACCAGCGAGATTTAAGATTGGATTCCCCCTTTCAGCGGCTGAGTCCAGTGGACGTCACGACGGCTATCACTGCTGGGCAGAATTCTTCGACGACAACAAGGGGTGGATTCCGCTGGATGCGAGTGAAGCAAAAAAACAGACTCTACCCGATCAATACTTCGGCCGTCTGCCGAGTGATCGGGTCGAATTCACCCAGGGTCGGGATATCATCCTGTCTGAACGTCAACGGGGAGAACCGATTAATTACTTCGTATACCCCTATGCCGAGTCTTCTTCAGAGATCGTCAGTCGCCTGCCGGTGAAACTACTCTATCGAAGGCTCGAAAATGAGACTGCTGATTAAGTCCCAAGCTGGTTCACTTAGCTGATTTGTCTGTCAACAAACTGCTGAATGGCTTCTTCTACTTCTTCCTGATGAGAGACGGGCATCATATGATCACCGTCCTCAATCACGAGGAACTCGGCGTCAGGGATCGTCTTCGCTAGTCGTTCACCATGGGAAAATGGGACATTGTTGTCTGCTGTGCCATGAATGATCAGAGTTGGTGCTTTAATTCTGTCGATTGGCAAAGAGAGGTCGGTGAATTGAATTGCATCATTATCCATCCCTTCTTTTCGATAAGAAGCGGGCCACATTGACCATATCATTGACCGGAACAGTTGCATCTTCTCTTCATTGCCAAGGACTCTCTCATGATTAGCAGGGTTCGGTATGACCTTTCGCACCACAAATTCGGGACCGAAAAGTTTTTCCACCCCGGTAAACATCGTCCACAGGAAAAAGTCATTTTTTAGTACCCAGGGAATCTTCAATAAATCCATGGTCTGACAAACCGTCTCGATGGCAATAAATGCAATTGTTCTTTCCGGGTAATTTGCCGCAAAAGAAATTGACGAAGGACCGCCGCCAGAAGCACCCATCACGACAACCGACTCGATTTTGAGACTATCGAGCAGTGCAACATAGGCTTTAGCCTGATCAGCAGGCGTCATGCCTGAGGTCAACGGTGTTCTTAAATAACCCGGCCGCGATGGCGTCAGAACACGATAATCCTCTGTCGCTTCGATCCCCTGGTCATAGCCACCGGGGGTTCCGTGGACAAATAGAAGCACGGGGCCGTTGTCACCGCTCAACGTGTACTCTATTGCACCAACCGAAGTATTGGCTACCTTACTCTCATCAGCCAATGCTTTTAGCTGATTCTTGCGCCACCTGGAATAGAACAGAACTATCGCCTCCCATCAGCTCGATTTGGACCTGATTTGTAAACAGGCATATTCAATCACCGGTTTTTGACTGCCGTCGCAGTTTTCACCCTCAGGATTCTTTGGCAAGAGAACCCAGGAGGGATTGCCTTGCCATCATGACGTTAATGCAGGCTGGTTTACCACTTGCAACAGCTCTTTCGAGTGCAGGTCTGATCTCGTCGGGATCTTCTACCCGTTCACCGTATCCACCGAGTGCAGCAACCATCTTGTCATAGGGTCGGTCTCCCAACTCCGCTCCGACTGTTCGGTTTTCACCAAATACCTCTTTGTATGATCGCTCCACCATTCCCCAGCACTGATCATTTCCAATCACGACAATAATGGGTATGTTGTGCCTGATTGCTGTGTCCATTTCCATCGCACCTAATCCGAAGGCACCGTCACCCATCACACATATCACGGTATCCTCTGGCGCTGCAACCTTGGCGCCAATCGCAAACGGGATACCCGGACCGAGAGAGCCAAGAATGCTGCCATTGGTTAATTGCGATCCAGCTTGCCTGGCGAGTAAATGTCTCGCAGCTTCAACACCAAAGTCTCCACCGTCCACAGAAAACGTTGTATGCTCGTCAGCAAATTCATTTAATTCGTGCAGAATTCGCAGGGGATGAACAGGTGTCATGGATGACTGAAAATCTCCGGCAAACCTGGCAGCCCGCTTTGCCTTTGCTTCATCAAGCGCTGTTATCCAGGCAGCATCGCATTGGAATTCCTGAAGTGCTTCGCCTAACTGGGTCAGAACCAGACCGACATCACCGCAGATGCCGAGATCAATCTCCTGGTTATTGGCCATCGCTGCGCTATTACAGTCTACCTGGATTATCTGGGTGTTATCTCCAAACTGCCCATAGTAAAAACCACTATTTAATCTGGAACCCATGACCACAACCAGGTCAGCCCTGAACACACCGAGTCCTGGCGATCCATAGCACTGAGGATGATCGTCTGATATTAGTCCTCTGGCTGCATTGCGAGTAAAGATGGGCAATGCAGTCTGCTCGGCAAATTGTTTCAATGCAGTTTCAGCATGAGACCAGAAACCACCACTGCCGATTACAATCGCTGGCCGCTTTGCGTCTTTTATCATCTGTGCTGCCTGTGCGACATCAGCAGGACTCCCGGCAGAGCGGGGAATATTCCGCGGCATAAACGAATTCTCGACCTCATCGCTCACTGCGCGGTATGACACATTCTGCGGTAGCCCCATATACGCAGGACCCGGGTTCGAACCCAGCATCTGCTGAAAGGCCAGCTCAAGGTATTGTGGAATCCTATCGGTTGTACGAACCGTCTTTGCAAATTGTGCGTAGTAGGCGGCAACACCTTCCTGCTCTACCTCCTGGGGTGCGCCTTTATCCTTTTCCTGCACACCTACATCACCGGCAAAACATATTGTCGGACTCAAGGTAACAGAGGCGTGGGCCAGTCCGGAAACTGCGTTCACAAAACCCGGACCGGCAGTTGCCGTATAGGCGCCTGGTTTGCCACTCCTGAGTGCATATCCCTCTGCGGCAAATGCAGCGGCCTGTTCGTGCCTTGTATCGATAAAACGAATCTCGTTTTCAACACAGCCGTCGAGTATTGGATAGACGTGACCGCCACTCAGACCAAAGAGCGCGTCAACGCCTCGTTTTTTTAAATACTTGCCAATATAGTGTCCTGATGTTTTGCGCATAGCTCCCCTTCCTTTGTCTTTTTCTGAATTTCAATTGCCAATCTTTGATCTGATCCAATCAGGGTTGCATTTGTTAGATCGTTCAAGTTAACCACTGCGGAACAATAATATCCAACTGGCTAACCATCATTGACAACTGTCATCCGGCGGAGCAAAAACAATACCTCTCTTTGTATTAACCTTCGTGGAATGAGCTGAAAGAATTCCTGAACCCATCGATACCTATTGCTTTACCAAAACACAGGCATTAGTAATTCAGCACGCTGTAAATCACGGTCAGATCGTCTTCACCCGATCATGCAGAAGAACGGGGGATTAGTCGCGGTGAATGGTGCCGGGGTTACACAATCCAACTCCAGGTGTTTTACTCCAACCCCAAGTCATCCTGTTTCTTAGGGTGCGCGTACATCCAGCTAACTACTTTTCGATTGAAGTCGTCAGGAAATGCCGGAATATGACCACCTGCATCTATCGTCCAGACTTCTATATTTCCATCGGCAAATTTGGCAATTGAGGTCTCACTACCGGGTATCTTCGTGTCCAGATCCATATTGCCGTCTTCTGTTAATGCACCTGAGCCAAAAGCATAGTAAGCCCAGTTTCGTGCGCCTGTTAACGCACCAGGATAGGGTACACCCCGAATATCACCCCCGTTATACGCATTTAGCCGATCCTCTGTACCGTGTATATGCAAGATACTAACGGGCTCAGTCGGTCTCGGCTTGGTAAACCTGTTTGGTGCAGAACCATTTAAGGCAACGATGGCAGCTATCGTTTCCGGATATTCATAAGCCATGCGATGGACCATAAACCCGCCGTTTGAGTGACCTGCCATGAATATGCGATTTTCATCGATGTTATATCGATTCCTGATAGCATCGATAAGCGTCTTCAAGTACGCCGCATCGTTAACATCTGACCCCTGGAAATTGCAGCAAATCTCTCCTGCATTCCAGAAACGGTTCTTGTCCCCGCCTTTTTCAACCGTGCCATCTGGCGCGACAAAGATGAATCCGTACTCATCACTCAGGGCACTCAGCTTGAAATAGGCTTCCTGGCCTGCGCCACTTGAGGTGTAACCATGGACCAGAACAACCAGCGGTATAGGGGTAGCCTGATCATATTTATCCGGAACAACCAGTGGGATCTCACCTCTACCAATATCAATCGACGCCCCATAACTTAAGCCTGTGAGCATAAGTGCAAATAAGGCAGCAGTAATTCGAATCATGTTATCTCCTCGATAATGATTGTCTAGTGGATTTCGCGACACAGCATTTGATTGGAAAGCGAGTGCAATATGCTGACCATATGCAATGCTACTGGTGCACTAAAGCCCATGTCAGTGTTATTTCTTAGGAAACCAGTAGGTTAGATATTCAGCATAAAGTACGGGATCGGTTGTGCCATCAGCTTCAATCTCGTGACTCGTCTTCAGAAGGTATTCACCCTTACCCTTATCAGTGACATCAAGCATTGTTATGTGGGAGCGGAGTCGCACGCCTGCGCCGATTACTACCGGTTGCAGCACACGCACCTTGTCCATGCCATAGTTCAAAGGGTACTGGCCGTCTTCAGGCCACAATCCAACATCCCTGTAGAAATGTGACATGAGCGACACCATATGAAAGCCGTGTATCAAGGTCCCACCATAGGGGGTGGTTTTTGCGTATTCGGGGTCACAATGACCCGGTGTTCGCCATCTGGTAACTTCACCAAAAACATTCACCTGAACCTGGTCGATGAAGACCCAGTCGCTAACGCCTAGCTTTTCACCAATTCGTTCGTGGGCTTTCGATAACAGAAAGGGGGCGGTGTTTGCGGTCGTGCTCATATTATCTCCAGTATCTGTAATGGATTAACTATAACGTCATTTCAACTCATTCAAAACACACATAATCGTCAAAGAAAACCGCAATCATTATGTTGAGTTGATCTATCACCACCAATATTGCGAATTTATTCGCAGAAATCACAAGTCATAAACGACCGGCGCATGAAGGATTCAGCACCTCCCCTCAACATTATAGTTAACAACTATTTTCTCTTTATTCACCACAAGCACCCGCCTGCACTCTTTCGGACTCCCCTGGAATATTGAAGTCCCAGCGACGCTTGCACCCGTCCCCGAATAACCTGAAGTTTCTGTCCAGATATAGTGCCAGGTACCATCCTGCATATTGAATACGCTATCGGGTCTGCCGATTTCTGCTGTCACATCTTTTACGCTCTTACCAAGGAATCTCGCGAGCTCATCGTCAGTATTGCCTGTTGATGCACACCCTGAAATCAGCGCGACCGAAACAACTATTAAAATGCTTGTACGCTTCACCATATCCCTATCCTTCTCACTTAAGTCCGTTCAAAGGATATTAACTCATAAAGCGCACTCCACTTCCTCAATTCAGATAACAAGTTCGATGATGTGTACAAAAAATGATCAAACAGGTCTTATTTCACGGCTCAGGCCATTTCATAACATCGACGGGATGCGCCGCTTCAAAGTTGTCAGCGATTTGTGCCAACTCCTTATCTCTCGCATCAATAACCAGAATAGCCCCAATATCTCCCCGCTGAGCCGAGAAACCCAGCGCGTCTGTTAGAAGAGACTCTCTATTGCCCCCGACAACCCGGTCAATGATCGCGGTGGTACCGCCCGGATTGTAAACAGGGGGTGCATCGATTGAACCGGAGACGACGGCGTACCCACCCTCCTCATCTGTAACAACAGATATGGACTCGTCGGTCATGGCGGGACTGAATGGATGAAGCGGTGGTTGGATCAGATTATCAGGTAGCTCAGAAGTCTTTACCGTGCCTGACGAATCAAGGGAGAGTGTCCCTTGTTTGCGATCAAAGCGAATAAGTCTCAGAGTACTGACAATTTCAAGACCCAGATCAATCCCGGCCTGTACTCTTGATGCGTCACGGTGAGGCGCAGTCATCGCCGCGGGTCTTTCTGAAATGGCACCAAACAAGTCCTTACCATCCTTTTGCCAATCAGCATCCCCCGACAAGCAGACATCATCAACAAACCAAAATGTTGGTTGCCTGGATGAAACCACGAATCCCACCACCTGATCCTGCTTAACCAGAACACGTTTTATAAATTCAGACCTGGTCAGGATATATCTCATGAATAACGCGTGGTTTTCATCGGCATTGTCAGATGGGTTCCAATAAACAGGTTCCAACCTGGCCAGCAGATTTCTGTTTGCTCTGGTCAACTGCAGAATTGCTTCAAGATCTCTTTCTTCGGCGGGTCTTACGATGTTGTCGTGCATGGGTTTACACTACTCCTTACTTTCAATCAGATTATCGAACTGTCGAAGATGGAAAAAAGGTGGACTTTACATTGGGAAAATCCCGTTGATGTGGGTATCTGAATAGTGGAAAGTCAGCTTAATTGGGATTCAGGGAAGTTGTTATTTGGACATGTTCTGGGAATCATTACAATTATCATCCAACAATAAGTTTCTCAATCCTCTAACCTATTCGAACACAGGCCACCTGCCGATTGTCATTTCTTCTTCGCGGAGTGTCTGGCTTGCCCAAAACCGGCCCTCTGACGAGTCATCACCTGACACATAGCAACGAAACTCAAACATGTCGTTCACTGCAGAACCGAGTGCGTGTGGTTCAGACGGATCACGATAACTGACATGCTGAAACAATTTGGGTAAACCTTTGCTTATGTATATTCGCAACTGCCTCATGACAAAGCGGCACCCTGCTTCCATCTGCTCAACCGTAGATGAATTGTCCATTGCAGTGAACGAGACATAAATTTTATCATCCTCGGCTCGATATTGGACATTGACGTTACCAAATGCATCAGGCTGCGATTTCAGCCTATAGTTAAAGGTTGATTGCTTCTCCCAATAGTTCATTGAATGCTGCAGGCGAATCATTGCAATATCGAACAATGAAGCCGGTTCATTCATCAGGTACTGCGTAACCGGCCCTGGCTTTGCGCACACGATCATTGGAAATAAGAACAAGAGGATCAGTTTCTTCATCGCATTTCTCCTTATCCTGAGATGGTTAACATCATCAATCTGATCGTTCACTCTTCATTGCTACATCACATCTCACCGACAATTGAAGGGAGGTCGTATTTTATAAATTTAAAAGAGTTTTTCACACAGCATCAGCCAGAAGCGAACAGGCCAGGGTTATCCTTTTGGCGAATAGCAGCTTTTTTTGTTTTCACTCCATGGTGGAATTGTCAAAAAAAGCTAGCTGAATGGTGTGCATAAGACTGATATCGGTAGTCATGTCTCATATACTTCTGTTAATTCCTGTTTGATGGAGCATGCCATGCAACAAAAAGAACTTGAGGGAAAGATTGCCATTGTCACCGGTGCCGCCAGTCCCCGCGGTCTTGGTCGGGCAATGACCGAAGCACTGATCAGAGCGGGAGCAAGGGTTTCGATGATGGATATCAACCCGCAATGGCTGGATGAGACTGCCCGGTACATGCAGGATATAGGTGGTAACGACTGTGTCATGAGCCAGGTGGTCGATGTTACATCCATCGATGAGGTCGAACGTTCCGTCGAACGGACTATCAGCGAACTCGGTGGTCTTCATATTCTGGTGAACAATGCCGGTATCGCGCCGAAAAAAATGCTGTTGGGGGGCGGTACGAAGAACAACTTCTGGGAAATCCCCACTGAGGAGTGGGACCAGATAATCGCAGTGAATAGCAACGGACCCTTCTATATGACCCGCACGGTGGTCCCGCATTTGATAGCACAGGGCTGGGGCAGAATTATTGGCGTCACCACCAGTATGACCAGTATGTACCGCGCAGGTGGTGCACCCTATGGTCCATCCAAGGCTGCCCACGAGGCATTGACCGCTATGGCATCGAGAGAACTTAAGGATACGGGTGTCACGGCCAATGTCCTGGTGCCCGGCGGGATGACCAATACAGACCTGATACCGGATGATTCGGGCTTCGAGCGGGACGATATGATCCAGTCTGAAGTCATGCAGGCACCCATCGTCTGGCTGTCATCCGACGCATCAGCCGAGATCACGGGCCAACGTTTTATCGGTTACCACTGGGATCAGAATCTGCCGCTGCAGGAGTGTCTGGAAAAGGCTGGGGCACCCGCTGCATGGCCTCAATTGGGGGGACGGGCAATACGACCTGAAAAATAAGAAGCTTGAGCAGGGTGAGAAGACCAAAAAAAAGAGACAGATACACCGACCCATCCATCTTCTATTCAGAAATTCAGGAAGCCCGGATTTCAAGCCTTCCACCAGTGAAACCAGCGGATATAACCCCCTGTTGGATGTCCAGTACTTTTCGTGAGGCGCTGAGTCAGTTACATCTAGAACCTATCGGGATGGGTACTAATAACTCCATACCAACACTTGCACATACGTCTCTAAAACTAAAGCTACTCACCTAAAATTGCCTAGTACTAAATATCCGAAACCACTTCTACAATTTCACTCTGAGGCAAATTTTGTTCTTTCATATAACCTGGCCATCATACGATTGGTAGAAGGATCTCTAGTTAGATAACTGTTCGTTAGTTTGATACATTTCCAATCGCTACTGGCTGCCAATTCTTATTCGGGACCGACCTAATTGGAAGACTACTCATCCGCGATGTCCCGTTCATCAACCATAGACGATTTTGTCCATTGGTGTTGTTACGCCAAAGAATATCTGCCATTTCATCACCATTCATATCAAATACGCCGAATGGGTGCCATCCGACACCCGTTGCGGGTATGGATGCTCGGGATTTGCGACTTGTGCCATCAAGTAACCAAATGGAGTTCCTTCCTGTAGATGATTCGTGCCACAAAATGTCATCCATTCCATCAGCATCAAAATCACCTACTCCCACTACCTCCCAGGTTAACATCACGGTAGCTAGCTCACCTCTAGCAGACATGGTTTCTCCATGCATCAACCAAACAACGTTCCTCCCAGTGTTACTACGCCACAACAAATCGTTACGACCATCATTATCAAAATCACCAGTGCCGACCATATTCCAATCAAGTCGCACGGATCTTATGGGAACTGAACTTAGTCTTGTATTGCCATCCATTTCCCAATAACTATTGTCGCCTGTGTTTCGATTACGCCATATCAGATCAGCATCACTATCTGAGTCGAAATCAGCCATTGCTAAAACAAACCAATCTAGCGGTACACCACGAACAACATTCGATGATGTCCTGAAACCGTCTTCTATGGACCAGAGACGATTGCTACCAGTTGTCTGATGTCGAAAGAATATCTCATCCATTCCGTCACCCGTAAAATCAGCCATACCTTCAACAACCCAATTCGGATCTGTAACAGTATTCAGGTTAGTTAATCCGACTCGATGTTGGCTTTCCATGCTCCAAAGAACATTAAAACCTGCCTCTTTGTGCCGCCATAGAATCTCACGGGATGAACCTGTCACATCATTGGGATTAAGTGGGTCAAGACCTACTCTCAGCTCCACTGCATCTGTAATGCCATCATTGTCATCATCGTCATCACTATAGTTCCCTAACCCATCACCATCTGTATCTTCGGACTCATTGAGATCAAATGGAAAAGCGTCGTTCTGATTTTCAACTCCATCGCAATCAGAATCATCGACCCTATTGCTGCTACAACTAACAGTTAAACTATAGGTTGCAGTATTGTGACTGTAAGCACTTCCGTCCCTAACCACTAAGTAGTAAGTGCCAATCGTATCAATTCCCACTGAAAAACCACCATCGGACCCAGTATCTAGTGCAGCGAGAACGCTCCCTTTCCGATTTTCGAGAGCGATCTCCCAATAATCCAGTCTACTGGATTCTCCTGGCTCAAATTCGACTGAGATGGTCGTAGGCTGACTGATCACCAGGTAGAACCAATCTTCGTCATCCACAGTATAGAGTTGACCATATATTTGTGAGTTCAATTGGTCGGATGAATTGGAACTATCGTTGAACTCAGTTTCTAAAGTATCTAATCCATCTACGATAGATTCGATCTGGATGGAGTATGAAGCTGTACTATGACTATACGCACTACCATCCCTTACAACGATGAAGTAACTACCACTAGTCTCTATTCCAGCAATGAAGAAGCCTGCTTCACCGGTGTCGATCGCAGCATAGACAATTCCGATCTGGTCTTCGAGCGTAACTTCCCAATAATCCAGACTACTGGTTTCTTCTGGTTCAAATGTTAGAACTAAACCGCCTGGTGTATCGACATCAATTTGATACCAGTCCTCATCTGATACAGATGACAGCTGACCGACCATCCCAAATGTGATTCTATCAGCCTGTTCTGCATTCCCATTTAGTTCAGATTCAACATCAATATCAGAATTATCTCCAATTCCATCACCGTCCTGATCGCTATGTTCCGTCGAATCGTTAGGGAACAAATCTTTGACATCAGCTATGCCATCATTATCGTCGTCAGAGTCAGCATTGTCTCCAACTCCGTCCCCATCTGAGTCAATGGACTCTTTTGAATCGCTAGGAAACAAATCAGCAGCATCGACAATACCGTCACTATCAGAATCTGATACAAAATTGGGCTGGAGTATACCCACAGCGGCGATGCTATCCACTCTTCCTGCTCCATACAAAAAGTCATCTCCTCGTGTTCCCAGATCTACTGCCGATGATTTTAATGCGCTTCGAAGAGTCGATGGCGTTGATTCTGGGGCAGCTTGTTTCAAAAGTGCTGCTATGCCAGCTACATGTGGTGCAGCTGCGGACGTGCCAAAGAACTGTGAAGGGAAACCTCCAGTTCCTGTTACAGATACGCCGTCGATTGCCACCAAATCAGGTTTGTGTCGGCTTTCGAATCTGGGAAAATCTACTCTGGCAGGCCCCCAAGAACTGTAGTAAGCCAAATTATCCGTACCCGAGTCTTCAGCATTGATTGCACCGACAGCTAGAACACTTGGTACACCTGAATGACCAAACACACTGCCTTCCCCGACATTGTATTCAGTCTCCACGCCTGAACCCAAAACAAACATTTCGATTCTTCTGTTTGAACCAGAGACCCTGTCAACAAACAATTTTCCTGAAACACGTTGGTTGGAGTTATTGTAATAGCAAATTGCTTCTATTGGGTTTTCATTCCCTGACTGGATCTCATCGCTAATACAGTCTGGACAGAGTAAGTCTGTTACACCGTTGTTTGTAAGGGTTAGATCGTAATCACTAGATGATGAGCCATATTGCTCATTCCATTGTAGAAATCCAACGAGATATCGACCAGGATCAATGGAAACATCCAAACTGAGATCACTTCCTCCACCATTTGCTCGACCAAAATCATGAACGTCATACGTTACCCCGTTTACGAATAGTGAACCAGAACTGTACGTCGTCAAAACCTTTTGGACAGTTAGTCCTTCGAGCTAAGAGACAC
>CAZJRI010000067.1:13146-27299 GCA_964548025.1 uncultured Pseudomonadales bacterium | reverse complement strand
CCAACAGTTAGCGAGCCATAGAGGAAACGCAGTTATCATGAAAAAACTAATCGTTGTACCAGATAGGTGAGGACCAGGCGCGTTCTTGCAGCGTGGTCGCTAAATCAGGGCGTGGTGAAATACCAGCACGATTTGCATCCCAAGTTGACCAGCGACAGCTTGGGTTTTCTATTACGCGTGCATAGTAAAAGGCGCGTTGCTCAGCATCAAATTTCGGGTCGTACCATAAGGTCGATAGCTGCGTGGCTCCGGTTCCGCGATTAATGGAACAATCAGAGATATCAACTCTGGCACCATTATCGGGGCACCGATTTGTTTCGCTGTTTACCTGAGCACCGCCTGCACACGCCACATCAATAACATCCTCATGGGTGCTTCCGTCGACATCAACCCAGCCCTTTATTATTTGCACACGCTGTAACGGTGCACTTGTCGCATCCGCTGACGCCATGACTAAAAAACCTGGTGAAGTGGGATCGCCAGATGGATCGTCATGAGCGGAGCTGTTAGTAGAATTGATTGAGGGAATGGTCCCGCCCATACTCACTCCGTTGGCATATGCACGTGCAACACCGTCAGCTGTGGTCAGCATGCTTTCATCGAACCCGTAACCGGCAAAAAACCGCAACTGTATGCGAGGTCCCGATGTCGCAAAAACTTCTTTTCTCCGAAAAGCACTATAGAGAGACTTCCTTGTGTTTTCTTCTGCCCAAGCAGCAGCGAGGCCTGAAGCACCAAACGTTGGGTTGGCGCCGGTGGTATATACATCACCGTTGATTTTGGTGAGCAAATTTAGCCCAGCAACTTTTAACCCGTAATGGGCCAGTTGACTGTCGATGCCAGTTCTTGGCACGGATCCTCGTAGCGCGGCTGTACTGGACAGTAGCCCCAATTTGGATGCGAAATCGGCCTCGTTATTTTGGCTCGCACCTGAATGGGTATCGCTTGAGCCGATAAAACCAAATTGATATGGGTTAGTCGTACCATGTTGCTCAAGGGCAATACCGCTAAGTAAGGCTTCGCGCACATAGGAGCCTTCAATCTTGCTTAGAGCATCGGTTGCTACTCGGTAGGGCATGATTTCAAATCCTGCCCATTCATCCCGTGACGATAAGATGGGATGGGTTTCCGATGTGCCTTTTATCTGTGTTATTTCAACGAGAGGTTCATTGCGGATGCGCTTTTTTGCGTAGTCATCGCCCAAAGGATTTCCGGCCCAATCGACAAGCTTAAACATCTGGCCGTTAGAGCCATTGGAGTTATGGGGTATAGCAAGACTTTCAACGCCTTTTTCTCTCAACTCATCCATCCATTGCCAAAGGTCCTCCGGGTTAACGGAATGGAAACGAGAAAAGGGCTCACGCGGCAAGCGATCGCTTCCTTCAAATATGACGTTTCGGTGCAAGTTTCCCCTGCTGGCATCAGAGGACGAGTACTCGTAGGCAGCAAAAGTGGTGAAACGGCCGGGATCATTAAACTGATCGGCAGCGTCGATTGTATCCTCCCAGGCAGTTCTGACGACACCAAGCACCTCTTCGCGATCTAGTTGGCCAGACATAATCCCTGTAACTGCATCCGGCAGAAACGACGAAAACGTACCGACCCGCTTCAAAATGTCGAACGGACCAATGCCAAAGTTTTCGGGGGCATTAAGGTCGTGATAGGGATCTGAAAACTCATTTTTAGAGAAGGCGGTGGAGGTCTCGGAGGCAGCCTTGACCACTCCCAAAAACATTGCGTGATCCGTCACGGCATAAAAATCCATTGGTCGTGACAGTTGCATATCAAATCCAGCCGGATTTTTTATCGCCTCACCTTTCGCAAAACGGTAGGCATCATAAGGCGTTGCCGTCGTGCCAAAGGCATAGGCGTCCATTGAATAAGTAGTGTGTACGTGCAAATCACCAAAAAAGGCTTTGCGCTCTTTTGGTACGTCATTATCAGTCTCGCCCTTGACGGCATCAGAGGCATTTTTACGTTCAAGCAACTCGGTCTCAGTTTTAAAAGCTTTTGCAGCCATGGTTCCCGGGTCACTTTTCAATTTCTCATCAAATTTCGCGGTTTGAGCAATAATCTCCTCATTGGAATGAACGTCTGCAGCTGAACTAAAAGCTTCGCTAGACGGTTCTACATTGGAATCTGAACAGGATGCCAGAACCAATCCCGTAGCCACTATCATGACGCTGCGCAAAAATTTTCTGCTCTTCATATAATTTTCCATTTTATTCATAGTCATACTTTTTGGTGTGTGACACGATAAAAACTACTTGGCTACTTCTAAAAGGGTGTCAGACTTGGTTCACTGTTATGGCAGGTACACTGGATAAAGCAATCAATGAAAATCGCTGGAAGTAAACAGTGCGTCACAACCCGTTCCAGACAAAACCCTATTGAGCCGTTCTTTATCCTTTGCTTCGAGTACATCGTAGCGCTCTTTCAGCCACTTAAGACATTTAGCTTGGTAGACGAAGGTTTCTTGCACCCAAGGTTTTCCATCAATCACACACTCCAGCATTTCATCCCCTCTTGCCGATGCCTTTGCATTTTCAAGCATGAACGGCACAAACAGTCGTCCGACCTCACGTAGTAAGTCGTTGAGCGTTTCAGGTGGCGCATCCAGATCAATCCAGTCTGACTCTTCGACCTGCAAACCCGAGTGATCTTCCATGGCCTCTGTCCACGCAAATGCACGTGGTGAGATACGGCGAGAAATTGCCTGAGGTGTTGGGTCCGTCATCACCAGCATTGTCATCTGACCAAAGCAGCCATAGTCTCCTGCGCCCGGGCGGTTACCTAATAGAAACGGCTGATTTTGGAGGTGTTTATCAAACACTTTCAAATAGCGTTCCCAGCTTTCTTCGATAACAGGGCCGGTTGTTTCATTCGACCCAACCACACCAATTCGCGAAATCTGGCGTTCCGCAAAAGTCTTGGCTAGCGCCTCTCCCTGTTCAGGTGTGGCCATCATATTCATGCGATAAGCCAAATATGAAGATGATGTCTGTGTGTCCAGCACTTTTGACCAACGATAATGGAACATGCATTTGGACAACCACTCATCGCCGAACTCTTCCAACACTGCGTCAATAACAGCAAGCGCTGGATCCTTTGGCCGTAGTTGGCGCCCTAAGAAGTCTTTCTCTAATCGATTGATAATAGGCGTTGTATCGCCCATCGCTTCTGTCAATTCACCGTGCTGATCTGGGAAGATGACATAGGGGACCATTGGCAGCGGTGCAGGCGGGAGTTTTTCTGACTCTCGCCCCCCTTTTATAACGAATTGATAAGGAATGCGCCGATAACGTAACAGTGCGCGTACTTTGCGGGTATAGGGCGATGGCGACGTGCCTACTAATTTTAAATCGGTCATCGTAAATCCTTAGATTTTTCTTTCATCCAAATAACAACTGTTACTCGTCATGCAATCTCACTTCGGCAAAGCAAAAGCCACAAGCGTATTCCCTGATGTCCTTCCCGTCATCTTACTCAAGAAAAAACTGCCTCCCGTGGCAATCACCAAATACTGTCGGTTATCATGCTGGTAGGCCATAGGGTTGGCATTGCCATCAAAGGGCAGTTCATGGGTCCATAATTTTTCCCCAGTTTTTAGATCAAAGGCGCGAAAACGTTTGTCCAGCGTGGCAGCAATAAACACCAGACCACTACCGGTAATTAATGGGCCTCCCAGGTTTGGCGTACCCAGGTCGATTTCAAATGGCGCTGTAACAGGCCCCATATCGTGCACCGAACCAAGCGTACTTTCCCATAGCACCTCGCCCTTTTTTAGATCAACAGCTACCAGTTTCCCCCAGGGCGGCTTAGTACATGGAATGCCGAGAGGGGAGCCCAAATTACCCATTTTCATTGCATAGGGTGTCCCTTTCATTCTCGCCAGCATGGAGCCTACGCCGGCATGGGTTGCACCGTCTTTTCCTGCAACGACGGGAACCAATTGGCCAACGGTGGCCATGCTATTGAGATTCACTACGCCGATCTGCTGCTTGCGATCCACAGCGATCCCGCCCCAGTTTGCGCCGCCCATTGCACTGGGCATATACAGTGTACGCTCAGTAGTAAGCGGTGTGAAAATGCCATCGCTGCGCAGGCTGCTGATAAGCTCTCGACACTTACCCTCATCCCAAAAGGTAAAACCCCAGGCATCTTCTGGCGTAATATGAGTATCCAGCAGTTGCAGAGATTCCTCTGGAAAGGGTTGGGTCGGTGACAGCCACTCGCCCGCTATTGCGCCCTGAGGAACTGGTCGCTCTTCAATCGGGTAAACCGGCTCGCCTGTTTGCCGGTCAAATGCAAACACGAAGCCCTGTTTAGTCACCTGGATAACGGCGGCAATCGTTTTGCCATTGCGCTCAATCTCGGTGAGCACCGGCTGTGCCGGTGTATCGTAATCCCACAGATCATGATGGACGAACTGGAAGTGCCAGGCCACTGTACCGGTGGCGATGTTCAGTGCGACCAGAGAGTTGGCATAGCGATTATCCCCAGGCCGAGCCGCACCGTAATAATCTGGAGACGGCGAACCCGTGGGAACATACAACAGCCCCAGCTCTTCATCGGCAGACATGGGGGCCCAGGCATTGGCGGCACCGCTCACCAGCGTAGGATTCTTTGGCCAGCTCGACGACGCTGGGTCATTTGGGTCAGTAGGAATAGAGCTAAATGTCCATTTGGCGTCACCGGTTCTTACATCAAAGGCTTTAACCTTTCCGGTCGGGGCATTGGCGTGGCTAAAATCCTGCACAGCCGCTCCAATCATCAGCACACCATTGGCAATAACCACTGGTGATGAAGTTTTAATGCCGCCGGGCACCTGCGCCTCCTCGGCCTTGACATCAAGGTGCAATTCACCATTTTGACCAAACTCCGGGCATGCTGTCCCAGTACGGGCATCCACCGAGATTAACCGGCGATCCCGGGTGCCCCAGATAATACGGTTAGCGCAGTGAGCCTGGTTCTCCACGAGCGGGTCTTTCCACCAGCTGACACCGCGACATATATTGGCATGTGCGTTGCGATTCACCTTCGGGTCATAAATCCAGCGTTCCTCACCCGTTGCCGGATCAAGGGCAACAGCACGGCCAAAAGCGGTGCAGAGCACAAGATGTCCACCGGCCTCGGGTGGCAACAGTATGGGGGTTGGTTCGAATGATGTACCCGGTTTGTCAGGCTTCACGGTTTCACCCGTGTCATAGGTCCAGGCGATGTCCAGTTGATCGACATTGTCGGCGGTTATCTGTGACAAATCAGAGAACTTGGTGCCACCACTATCACCGGCGTGGTGTTGCCAGCCGTAAGCTTGCAGCGGCAGAATCAGTAAAAGAGTTAGTGACAGAATTAGACCAGTTAGTAGTTTCATATTGTACCTTTGTGAGACTTCAACTTTCTACTGAGCTCAAGCCTAGTGACTGCTAGAGAAATCTTGGAATCATATTCGGACAAATTTTGCGTGGATGAATTCGTCCTAAACTCATTGCCACTAACTGCATTGCATGACCGAATATGATTCCCCTGCATTCAATGCCCAGGCGTAGACTCGCCTTCTGAAAAACAAACCGCTGGGTCCACCGGGCGAATTTCGAGTAAGTTTATTATGTCCGTCAATCGATCAAGCAGTATCAGCTATGGCATAGGTCAAGGAAGCTGCATACACCATCTTTGTATTGTTGTTCTACACTCAGGTGCTGGGGCTTGGCGGTACTAACGCGGGTTTTGTGTTGTTTCTGGGGCTGCTTTGGGACGCGGTGTCTGACCCGATGATGGGTGCCTGGTCGGATAGATTCAAAAGTCGCTGGGGACGAAGACACCCTTTTATGATCGCTGGCGCATTGCCCCTGGGTTTGGGCTACCTCGCCCTGTTTAATCCGCCAGAGTGGGCGCTAGCCGATAGCACGCATCTCGCCACCTGGCTGCTGGCATGCTCTTTGTGGATTCGTACGGCAATCACTGTATTCGGGCTGCCGCATCTGGCGCTGGCGGCGGAGATGACCCAAGACTATCACGAGCGTAGTCGCCTGCTAGGAATACGCAGTGGCTTTTTGTTTTTTACCAGTATTATCGTGCCTGCCGCCAGTATGTTGTTGATTTTCGGTGAAGCCGCTGCGGGGGAGGACGGTCGTTTCATTGCCAATAACTATGTGTCTTTTGGCTGGTTCGCAGCGATACTGACCTGGGTTACAGCGATTATTTGCATAGGGGGTACACGCGACTACATTGCAGTCACACGAATCGATCAACATAAAATGCCTTCCAGCGAGGGGTTGACCGGCATTGCGAAGGACTTTTTCGGTACACTCAAAAACACCAATTTTCGCAACCTGCTTTACTACGACCTGTCTGCCTCAGCCTCTTACGGTATCACCGCCACCCTGAATATCATCGCCTGGACCTATTACTGGGAGCTGAACGCAACCGAGATGGCCATCGTTATGGCTGGCCCGTATGCCTGGCAGTACCGGCGGCACTGTGGACGCTAGGTCCTCTCGGCCGACGTTGGCCTAAACATCGCATTCTGGCAACTGCCACTGCGCTGATGATCGTGGACATCCTGTGGCTTTACCCGCTGCGAATGTTGGAGTTGCTTCCCGAAAATGGGCACGCTCTGGTGCTGTCTTTAGTGGCGGTGCAGAACCTGTTCTTTGTATATTTTTTCGTGCTGCGCAGCGTGTCTTCCTCTTCGATTGTGGCTGACCTGACGGATGAACACGAATCCACCAGCGGCAAGCGTCAGGAGGGAAGTTTTTATTCAGTACTGTCGTTTACCGCCAAGTTGGCCGCGGCAGCGGGGCCTTTGTATGCAGGTATTGCACTGGACGCGATAGGTTTGAGCGAGGGAGTGATGCCCGGGGAAATTGGCCAAGGAGCGCTTACCGGTCTGGTGTGGGCAATGGGTATAGGTATTGTGCCCTTATTAGTAATCGCATGGCGCTTCAGCCTCAAGGTCTCCATGACTGAAGAACAGCTAAAAGATATTCAGGAAAACATTTAGAACCGGGTGCAAGCCAGCCCGTAAGTGCACTGGAGTACCTTCGGACTAATGGGGGCAGATTCATTAGCACACCAACAGGGGTTGACGAGCCGTCCATGTAGCTGGGCTGGATGCGTCTGTATTGCCTGTCTGATCATTTATAGTTGTCTCGATCCCAATTTCCACCGAGGTGAAGTATGGTGTTCAGCGAAGTAGGAATGGAATCATATTCGGTCACGTTTCAGTTTGTGGGTTATATGACCATTTGCAGCCATTTAGTTACCGTCATCTAAGGAAAAGGAAAGGCACTGGGAGCAAACGATGAGAACAAATCGACTTCAGCGTGATCTTTTTACGCAGCTATTGTCCGAGTTAGAGAAGGCAGGAATTACTTCTGAACAGCTGCGTACGCAGTGCCGGAGAAACGGAATGTCGGCGTCAGTTTCAAGTCAGAGCGTAGTATTTGGAAGTGATTCATTGATTCTGCTAGAGACGGCAGTCGAGCTAACAGGTGATCCTAGCCTGGGGTTGCGTTTGGGGCAAGGGATTGGGATTAACAGTTATGGCACCTTTGGTTTTGCCTTGATGAGCTGTGCCAATCTAAGAGAATCCACTGAACTATTGCTACGCTATGGGAAAGTGTTTTTTGAATCAGGTTGGGAATCGCAGGACTGTGACGGTGGGCTTATTCTACGTTTGAACCTCGCTCGGGGTACTCCAGCACAGCAGCAGCTTGTCACTGAGCTGAGTTTTTCACAGTTGAGTTTCATTGGAAACTCGCTTTATCGAGGCCGAATAGAGGGGGCGCAGTTGTACTTTTCATTCCCCAAGCCCGCTCATGTTAGTAGCTACCGGTCGATGTTGAACGCAGAAGTGACTTTCGGCGCTCAGCACAATCAATTGTTTCTGTCGGGTCATGTTCTGGACACCCCGGTTAAAACAGCCAATAGTTCTGAGCATGTTGTGTTTCATCAGCAGTGCGAGGAGATGCTGCGCGGGCTGAACAGTGTCGAGAGTACCTCCATCGCCGTAAGGCAGTTGCTGATCCAATCCGCAGGCGACTTCCTCGATATTGCGCAGGTAGCTGAGAACCTGCATGTTAGCGAGCGTACCCTGAGGCGTCGCCTGAAGGCTGAATTGACCAGTTTCAGATCTACCTTCGAGGAGATCAGGAACATGCTCGCCAGGGAGTATTTGCTCAAAACCGAGTTGACCGTTGCCGATATAGCGCACTTGTTGGGCTATAGCGAGACGGTGAATTTTCGACGGGCCTTTGTGCGGTGGAATGGTGTCGCGCCGAGTCAGTATCGGCTGCAACAGGTCGGGTAGGTTGGTTTTATCGACATCGACTTTATATCTCGCATTCTCTCAATTGAATGTGAAATATAAGGTCTAAAAATGAAACCTATTCTTATTGCTAGTGCTGCTAGGATTAAAGGGCAGGGATTAAAGGGGCCATAGCACCTGCCATTTAATAATGTTTCTAATTAAATATGGTTTCTATATCGCTGGTATTCAGCAAGCTGGTATTATCACTTAGCTTTTTCGGCTCGCCGTTATAAACAATAAAAGCCTGGTCCACGTTATTGGCAATTTCTTGTATACGCTTTACACCAGAAAGGAATCTAGGGGTGAAGGTTGAGCTCGATTTTATTTCAATGGGTGTAATTGATCTGCCACGATCAATGATTATATCGACCTCATTGCCGTTAGCATCGCGATAGAAAAATAAATTACTTACCTCACCCTGATTATATAGTGCCTTCAGGCATTCAATAACAATTAGATTCTCATATAAACTACCCACTAAGGGATCTCGTTCCACTTGATCGGCGCGTTGAATACCCAGTAAAAACGAGAGTAAACCGGTATCGGTAAAATAGTATTTTGGTGACTTAATCACGCGCTTGCCAAAGTTGTTATAGAACGGCGGTAACTTGAAGATTAAAAAAGATGCCTCGAGAATCGATAACCAGTTTTTTACTGTTTTAAGGTCAACGCCTATATCATTAGATAGCGAGGAGTAGTTAATCACTTGTCCTACTCTTCCCGCCAATAACTTCAAAAACTTTTCAAATAATGACACATCTTTCAAGTTAATAAGTTGGCGCACATCACGCTCAACGTAGCTTTGGTAATAATTTGAGTAGGCTGTACGAGGCCGCTGCTTTTGGTCATAAATTCGCGGTAAAAACCCCCTAAAAATCATTTCGCCAAAGCTATCAAGCTCAATACCTGCCTCTTCTAATTCCGCCAGTGATAAGGGCAATAAATGTAACAAACCCACCCGGCCTGCGAGTGATTGAGCTACCGCCGCCTTAAGTTCTAGCTGATGAGAACCGGTAATAACATAAAGCCCATTGCTTTTTTTCTCGTCAACAATGCCTTGTATATAACTTAATAGATTAGGTACTCTCTGTATTTCATCGAGAATAACCGGTCTTTTAAACTGCGCTAAAAATGCTTTAGGATCCGATTCTGCCAGCTCTCGGTCTTCTGGAACTTCCAAATTAACGTAGTCATAATCGGGTAGGGCCATTCTGGCCAAGGTCGTTTTTCCTGCTTGCCTGGGTCCCAGAATGGATACAACAGGGTATTCCTTCAGTAGTTGTAATAACTCTGCTGTTATTTTTCGGGTAATCATGAAATAAGTATAGTTTATGTATAATCGGACTTCAACTCCCAATATTCATAAAATGAACCGTGTTATCAGCTACTTTGACGCTATGATTTCTATATCTTTGGTACTGTAACGAGTTTTGCTGAATATAGATGATAGATTGTCAAAAGGCGCGCCTGGATTCATGATATGGATGATGTTGCTTTATATCTGAATCCAGGCTTGGGCAAGGCAGACAAAATAGTCAAACTCAATAGTAGTTATTGTACGCCCCGGCAAACTGCTCCCAGTAAGGGGGTTCAGCATTCACTTTGGCGTCTACCGCCACGTGCACCACCGCTGGTTTTCCTGCAGCCCAGGCACGAGCCATCGCCGGGGCAATCTCTTCGGTGCGCTCACAGTACTCCCCGTGCGCACCGAAACCCTCAGCAACCTTGTCATAGCGAACATCGCCCCACTTCACACCGACATCATTGTCTTCCCCAAACTGAGTCTTAAAGCCTATATGCTCCATCCCCCAGGCACTGTCTGAGTTAACCACACAGACAATAGGTAGCTCCAGCCGCACTGCGGTCTCCAGCTCGGAGGTATGAAAGCCAAAGGCTGAGTCACCGGTTATTAACAGCACCGGTCGCTTACCTTTGGTAGCCACCGCCGCACCGATCGCATAGGGAAGGCCCACACCGAGGTGACCGAAATTGGAATTGGCCAGGTAATCGCGACCATCGAATATATGGAACATGCCCTCCCAAAGGCAGGTACAGCCACCATCACGAACCATAATCAAGTCATCGGGCGATTCCCGCGTGGCCTCCACTATCATACGCCCGGGGTGTACGGGGTAAGTATCCGGGGCCTCGTCGATAGTCCCCTGACGGAAGGCGACCATCAGATCGATAAGATCACTCAGTAATTGTGGCCGCTCAAAGGTTTTGCGCGGTGCAAGCGCTGTCGTCAATTGTGGGCAGATATCCTTCAGATTGCCCACAAGCGGCACATCGATATGGCGATTGACACCAATATTGAGAGCGTCTTTTTCTATATATATCCACTTCCGGTCGGCATGGCCCTGCTCCCAAATGGCGCCGCGGCCAAACTTAAGCGGCTCGCCGATGCCAGTGCCGATGGCCAATACCACATCGGCTGCTTTAATCGCTTCATCGGAGATCTCGGTACCCCAGGGCATCACCTGGTTATGGGTATCACTGAGCACCCCCCGACCTCCCCAACTGGGAATGACCGGGCACTGCAGTGCCTCGGCGAGCTGCTGAAATTCGTCGTGCCCACGGGCCATGTGGATTCCGGTGCCAGCCAGAATAATCGGGAACTCGGCTCCAGCGAGAAGTTCGGCAGCGGCCTCTACAGCAGACTGCTCTGCCTTTTGGCTAACTACACGGTAAGCCTCCGGAGCAAGCACCGGCTTGTCTTCAATCTGTGCATTGACATGATCCTGTGGATACTCAACGTATACAGGACCGGGCGTTCCGCTCATCGCCTGACGAAAAGCTTCACGGAGAATGTCTTCGGCTTGCTCCGCGTGCTCAATAATACCCACGTATTTCATTGCCGGTTCAAAAAAACGCGGCTGGTCGGTGTACTGAAACTTGGCCCTGCGCACCTGCTTATCCAGAAAACGATTGCGCTGCTCCGCGAGGAATATAACCGGTACTTTTTCCTTAGAGGCACTGACAGCCGCAGGCAACAGGTTTGCTACCCCCGGCCCCTGATTGCCACTGACAATCGTCGGTCTGCCGGTCAAACGAGCTTCCGCATCAGCCATAAAGGCCTGGGCCGACTCATGGTGGCCAGCTACTACCTTCATGCCGCGGCGATTGGCGGCGTGGAACAGTGTTTGCACACCGGGATCGGGAATCCCCCAAAGTGTTTCAATACCTTCTGCTTGCAGCAGGTCCAGGATTCGCTCGCTGATTGCCACCGTTGGCTTGGTTTGTTCTGGCATTGCACTATCTCCTTCTGATTCATAGTAGAGTTCTATACATTCATTAAAGAGAGTAAGCATAGAGTGGGGAAGCAAGCCGTAAGGAATCATAATCGGTCATATTTAGATTCATACTCGGCCAACTGAATAGCCCACATTGTGTCCGGCTGCTAGAGGATGATGAAGTGTTGGCTTCGTGATTAATTAGTCAAGCAGTGAATGGGTGAAGACTGGGCGCGTTCCTGAAGTGTGGTGGCAAAATCAGAATTCAGGAAAGTCTGCATGATTTGCAACTTTCTTAATTAGTGCCTGTCCATAAACAGTTGTTTTTACTAAAGTGCAGCCCGTCTGCGTATCTCTGCCGCGATAAGCCACAGACGGTCCTGCCCCCACACCGCCAGATCAGGTTCTCCATCGGGTCCCGACAGGCGATAGCTCGGTACCCCCCAGAGTCCCATGCCATCTACCATTTCATTCTGGTTTTGTTCTGTAATCGCCTTCCAATCAGGCTGGTCCAAGTGTTGCCTTGCCTCTTGCCATTGCAAACCGACTTCTTCAACCGCGCGACGGATATTGTTCACCTTATGCAAACCGACGCCTTGAGCGAACACCAGATTCAAAAGTTTGCTGAGCAAGGGAACATCTTTACCTTGTGTCTTTGCCCAGGGTAAAAGCGAATAGGAACGACGTGTTGGAGTACCAATCGGCGTCGCACAAGGGCCAAAAGGTATATTGAAAAAATCGGCTTCCCGCTTTGCATCAAATAAAATATAGCTGCCTTTGGCATTAGTTGCTGCGACACCGCGCATGATCATAGGCAGGACGGGTTTGTGGTTGAGCGTGATCCCACAGGCATCAACCAACTCAACGGTGCGGTCATAAATAATCGCCGTATAGGGGCTGTTAAGGGACGGAAAGAATTCCAACGTTAGACCAGAGGCATCGACCCCGTCTAAGTCATGAGAAGGCCGAGACACAAGATATGGCTCAGTCGGGTTACTACATGCATCAAGGTCACGAAGCCTTTGTTCCAGATGAAACAAGCGGTCCACTCCCCAATACCACTCACCGCCATAATGAAAAGTGCCGCCTGAATAATGATTCATTGTTGCAAGTAACGCAGATCCTTCATCAAGGGCTGTCTCCAATTCTTGCGGTTTCGCACTTAATGTGGCGGACGATAGATGGCCCGACGGATCTGCGGACCAAAGCGCGGTGCTGATATCCTTTATTCTGGCGAGGAACTCCTGCGCTGTCAGACCAGCGAGAATTTGTCCCGCAACTTTTTGTAGTTGAGGTTCTGGTACTCGTCCGGCATTTTCAGGAAACGATAAACCGTAGTGGGGTGCGATCAACCCGCAATCTGTTCGCGCCCAAGTGGCGAGTTTTTCTTCCTCTGGCTGATTTCGGCCACCTGATGCGCGGATCAGATGGGGCACAATCTCAATATCATATTGGGTCGCAAAGTCAGCAACCACTTGGGCAACGAGATGAGAGTAGGGATCGTCCAGTTGGTGAAAATAATCCACGCGGTGAGCTTGCCGCTTAGTTTTCCGTTCTGTTTCGGCCTTTGCGCGGTTTTTCGCGATCCGACTCGCGCTGGCGTTTCGAGACATGAACGTGGACATTAAAAACCGTATCGGGCGAGGCGGATCAACGATGAACGATCTGTTGGGATTGTTTTCTGGTTCTAACACCATGGACCTCTGGCAGACTGCCTTTTATTAATCATTGTAAACTTAAAGAGCTATTAATCATTGTAATCTTAAACAACTACGCGGTTTTATCCTTAAGGATGACGCCGTTGGCTGCACATTGCGTAATTAGATTTCCGCAAGCCCCGTTCCCTTACCCTTATCAACCCAGCACTTCCAAACCGCGCTCAATACACCACATGGCAGAAGCGCCTCCGAGCAGGTATACAGGTATGGGCAGTAGTTGCTTTTGGTTGATGGCCATTCGATCAGCAAAGGATATGCTTCCAAGTACAGTCTTGAACAACCACCATGCTCCAATCACGAGAAACACAAACGCAATTTGACCAACCTCAATGCCGATATTGAAAAAGAGCAATGCCAACGGCACATTACTTTGCGGCAAGCCAATTTCAGCCAGCGCACCCGCAAATCCCATGCCGTGAAGCAATCCAAAGCCACCCGCCAGCCACCAGGGGTGACGTTTGAATAAACTTAATCGCAGATGAGTATCGGCCTGCTCTTTTTTAGATAACTCTAGTGCTAGTACAAAAATGCTCAGCGCGATGGCAAACTCTATTAGAGACACCGGGTACGTAAGGAATCCCAGCGTAACCAGGGCCAGTGTTATGCTGTGCCCTACAGTGAAAGCGGTAATGGTCCATAATAAACGAGAGCCACCGCCAACAAGTAATAGCAACCCAAAGACGAACATTAAGTGATCAATGCCGCCCCAGATATGCTCGGCGCCCAAAACCGAGTATTCCGTCATCACCTTTGACTGGCTTGGTTGAGCAGGTACTAAAAAGTCCGGCTTTTCAGTGTTAACAATACTTTGGTAGCTACGCCCATCACTTAGTGAGAGCATCACCATGCCTGAGGCCTGGTTCTCTGCCAGACCTGCTATGCCTAGCTTCT
>CAZJRI010000067.1:0-13136 GCA_964548025.1 uncultured Pseudomonadales bacterium | reverse complement strand
CAACAAGACCCTCTTTGCCAAGGGGCCCACAATCCAGCGTCCAACTTGAAACGGTACCGGACCCTTCACGCATTACGGGTTTTTCAGTTTTTACGATACAGCTAACGGGCCAGGTTGGTCGCAACGGGACATTGCTGGTAGCTTCTGTCGGGGTTTTCCAAACAACGTTATAGGTGTGATCACCGGTCTCAACAAGCTTTAACAAAGACGGCGCGAATTTGTGTGCTTCTACATTATTTGGATGCAAAAGCGCAATGAGCAGCAGCAGTGGGAAGAGCATTCGAGAGCATATCGTCATTCGCAGCTTACCCCTGCATCCGCTTCTTGCAGCGTACTGCCGCGCACATCAAATTCTGTTCTTAGCGCAGCGATGGCGCATTGCAAGGCTTGTTTGTTAGCGGTGTATTCAAGATCAGCCAGTATTTTCTGTTTTACTTCCTGTAGTTCGGCATCACGAGCAGGTTCAAATTGGGAGAGCCAGACATAATGAAGTCCATAAGCTGAGCCTATTGGACCTAGCCATCCGCTATCACCAAATTCTGCGATTTCTGATTGCTGTATGGCTTCATCTAGACCAACAACAAAATGTTGCCCGAAATTTCGTGTCAGTTGAGCAGGCGTTTGCTTTAGAAACTGATGACCCTGTAAAAAGGGTGCTCCCAGTTTTCTCGCCGCTTGAATATTCAAACCTTGGCTGGCGATTGAGGCAATAACGGATTCCGCGTCTTGTTGACGCTCTGAAGAGAAAAAAACATGCTCAATCGAATAGAGCGGGGGATGTTGCAGCTCATCCTTTCGTTTGATGAAAGCGGCTTCGATTTCTTTTAAGCTTGGCGCCTGTGGAGGGGCATTGGCTAGTAAGCGCTCCTCCATCCGTTGTATTAGCCGCCGCTTTACCACTTCGTCATCAAGGTGCATGCGCATTTTTATTGCCTGATCAAACAGCTCAGCATCCGATTTACTCTGCGCTAACTGGATAAACTTCATATTGCGAATAAGGCGCTGGTAGACTATCGAGTCGTGTAGATGAAAATCAAGATCAATGGCTCGCTGTAGCAGCATGTCGCGATCCAGCTCTACGGCGACATACTTTGCAATCTGCTGTGCACTGGGCGCCCGACCCGTACTGGTCATCCACTGTTTCTTGAGAGTATCAATTCGACTTTCACTCAAAGGCCCAATCACCGGCTTGGGTTCTGGAAAGAGCGCAGACTGCAATTGATAGAGGACCACGCCCAACACAACAAAATGCAGCCACGGTTTGTTAATTTTGACCAGCCAGTTCACTCTCGCACCCTTTTCGTTAACGATTTTTTACCCACCTGCTTATTCTGGCAAGTAGTGAATAGGCGACGACCAGGCACGTTCTTGCACTGTGGTCGGTAAATCAGGTCGTGGCGTGACACCGGCACGGTTTGCATCCCAGGTTGACCAGCGGCAGGTTGGATTCTCTATGACTCGTGCGTAATAGAAAGCGCGTTGCTCTGGCTTAAACTCAGGGTCATGCCATAGAGCCGATAGTTGTCCTGCGCCTGTTGCAGCGTTAATAGAACAGTCACTGATATCCACCTTGGCGCCATTGTCTGGGCATCGCTTGGTTTGCGCGTTTACGCTTGCTCCACCTGCACAAGAGACATCAATGACCTCTTCATGAGTTCCCTCGGCATCGATCCATCCTTTGACAATTTGCAGACGTTGCAAAGGTGCGCTCTCAGTATCGGCCGATGCCATGACAAGAAATCCGGGCACAGCTAACTCATCCGATTGTTCGCCCTCAGTGGACATGTTAGATGATAGAGTGCTAGGCAAGAGTGTACCTCCCATAGTGACACCTGTGGCATAAGCTCGCTCAATGCCATCGGCTTGTGTCAACATACCCTCATCAAAACTAAAACCTGCAAACAGACGTATCTGCATACGTGGACCGGATGTCGCAAACACTTCTTTTCTGCGAAAGGCACTATAAAGAGACTCCCGGGTGTTTTCTTCCGCCCACGCAGCCGCCAACCCTGAAGCTCCAAAAGTAGGGGTTGCACCACCACTATAAATGTCCCCGTTAATTCTGATTCGCGAACCGACCCCTACAAATTTCATCGCCTGGTAGCCAAGCTCTCCCGCGAGACCGGTTTGTGGAACTGAGCCTCGCTGTTCTGCTGTGCCGGACATCAAGCCCAGTTTTGAAACATAGTTTGATTCATCGTTTTGACTGGCCGCTGAATGGGTGTCGCTTGAGCCGATAAAGCCAAACTGATATGGATTCGCCATACCCTGGCGCTCCAGCGCCAATCCGTTCAACAAAGCTTCGCGCACGTAAGATCCTTCAATCTTACTTAATGCGTTAGTCGCGACTCTATATGGCATGATTTCAAAACCTGCCCACTCATCCCGCGACGATAAAACCGGGTGAGTTTCCGATGTGCCCTTTATTTGAGTGATTTCAACAATGGGTTCGTTGCGGATACGTTGCTTGGCGTAAGCATCATCCAACGGATTACCGGCCCAATCAGCAAGCTTGAACATTTGTCCGTTCGATCCATTGGAGTTGTGGGGTATTGCCAGGCTCTCAACGCCTTTCGCTCTAAGGTCATCCATCCATTGCCAAAGGTCTTCGGGGTTAACTGAATGGAATCGAGAAAATGGCTCGCGAGGCAGTTGATCGGTTCCTTCGAAGATGACATTTCTGTGCAGGTTTCCCATATCTGCGCTGCTGGAAGTATATTCGTAGGCCGCAAATGTGGTGAAGTTACCGGGGTCGTTAAACTCATTTGCAGCATCAATTGAATCACTCCAGGCGCTTCTCACAACATCGAGTACTTCATTGCGATCCAGTTCGCCGGAAGTGATCTGCCCAATGGCGTTAGGCAAGAACGTAGAGAAGGTCGAGAGTCGTTTTAATATGCTGATTAGGCCAGTGCCCATATTTTCAGGTGCATTGAGATCATGATAGGGCTCTGAGAATTCCTTTTTCGAGAATTCTGTTGTCGTGTCGGCAGCCGCTTTCACCACGCCCAAAAACATTGCATGATCGGTCACAGCATAGAAATCCATCGGGCGTGACAACTGCATTTTGAAACCAGCCGGGTTAGTAATCGCCTCACCTTTTGCGAAACGATAGGCGTCGTAGGGCGTAGCAAGCGTGCCAAACGCATAACCATCGAAAGAGTAGGTGGTATGCACATGCAAGTCGCCAAAGTACGCTTTGCGTTCTGTTGGTGTTTTGCTACTTGTGATGGAGGAGGGTGCTTGCTCGCGTTCGAGGAGCTCGGTTTCAGTCTCAAAAACGCTTGCCCCCCAGGCCCCATCTACACTCTGCTCTTCTAATTGAGCATCAGTTTCAGCAGTAGAGGCAATCGCGCTTTCATTGGTGTGCATGTCCTCAGGAAAACTCAAGCTTCCCTCATCGGAGCATGAGGCCAAGAGTAGCGCCATGGATAGCACCGCCGGGTATTTTGATACAAATTTCATGAGTCATTTCCTATTAAGGTTGGCTTTTGTTCTTCACGGTACTGTTCTTCAGTGGTACCGGGTACGTACTGAATCGGCGAAGACCAGGCACGCTCCTGCAAGGTAGCAGCCAGATCAGAGCGCGGTTTGGTACCAGCGCGAATTGCATCCCAGGTATTCCATCGGCAGGTTGGGTTCTCTAACACACGAGCATAGTAAAAGGCGCGTTCACTGGCATTAAAGTTCGGGTCGGTCCACACGACGCGCAGCTCACCACTGCCTGTATTGGCGCTGTAGCTGCAGTCGTTTAAATTGACATTGGCATTGTTGTCCGGGCAGCGGTTTGTGGCCGCATCAACCGCAACACCGCCTGCGCACGCCACATCGATTACCTCTTCATGGGTTTCGCCGGTAGTATCGATCCAACCCTTAATGATCTGAAGTCTTTGCAGTGGCGCGCTGTTGGCATCAGCCTGCGCCCACATGGCGAACTGTGGTGCATTTTTACTTCCTGCAGGATCGGGGCTAAGGTCGGCTCCCATAGCGACGCCCGTAGCATAAGCACGAGCTACCCCGTCAGTAGTTTCCAGCAAATTCTCAGGCAAACCGTATCCGGCAAAAAATCGTAGTCGCATGCGCGGACCTGAAGTGGCGAAGGTTTCTTTACGCCGCAAAGCAGCGAAGATCGATTCGCGGGTATTTTCTTCTGCCCATACCGCCGCTAAACCCGACGCACCAAATTCGGTTTGTTGGCTACCTAAGTAATTCTCACCATCAACTTCTGTTACCGACTGACCTGGTATTATGCTTGCCAGAATGCTTTCAAAAAAACTTAATGGAACTGAGCCACGCAGCTCTGCATCTGCCGACAAGAGGCCCAACTTAGAAAAAAAGTTTGCTTCGTCATTTTGTGATGTGCCCGTGTGGGTATCACTGGACCCAATAAACCCAAATGCGAAGGGGTTTGTAATGCCCTGGGTTTCCATTTCTAGTCCTCTGCGCATCGCCTGTCGCACGTAACTTCCGTCCGGCTTACTGGTTACAGGCACCCCCATGCCCACCCCTCTCGTACTCACTAACTCGAAACCTGCCCATTCATCCCGGGAGGACAAGACTGGATGGGTTTCAGAAGTACCTTTGATCTGGGTGATTTCAACCAGTGGCTCATTGCGAATACGCTTTACGGCGTACTCATCATCAATTGGGTCGCCTGCCCAATCCACTAACTTGAACATATGACCATTAGACTTATTGGAGTTATGCGGGATGGCCAAAGACTCCACGCCTGCTTCGCGCAATGTATCCATCCAATCCCACAGGTCTTCGACGTTGAGAGAGTGCATACGTGAAAATGGCACTTCAGGCACCTGGTCACTACTTTCGAAGATCACGTTGCGGTGCAGGCTGCCATTATCTTCTGCTGTGATTGAGTATTCGTAGGCAACGAAGGTGGTAAAGTTGCCAGGATCGTTATGTTTATCGGCGGCTTCAATGGAGTCTGCCCAGGCGCTGCGGGTGATGGCTAATGGCTCTTCAGGGTCGAGTGTCCCATCGACAATGGCTGCAGCGATTCCTCGTGCGACCGCGAAACTTCTCATCCTGTCCAGTGTGCTCCAGCGATCCATATTGTCTGGCGCATTCAGATCATGCAGAACTTTTGCAAAAGGATACTTGGAAAAATCACTATTGGTATCAGCCGCAATTGGGGATACGCCCATAAAAAAACCATGATCGGTGACGCCATAAAAATCCAGCGGTTCGCGCAGCTGCAGCTCAAAGCCTGCTGGATGTTTGATCGCTTCGCCTTTGGCAAAGCGGTAGGCATCAGAAGGTGAGGCCAATGTGCCAAAGGCGTATGCGTCAAACGAGTATTTTGTATGCACGTGCAGATCACCGAAGTAGGCGTTGCGTTGTGGATTGTAATCTAAGGTGTGATGTCGATCGACAACTGTATCGTTATCCAATCGTCGATCAATAATCTTGTGCTCGGTTTCAAACAGAGGTTGCCTGAGTGCCACACGCTGCTCTTTCGTCTGTTGATTATTGCCACCACAACTCGCCAGCAACAACCCTGCGAGGCTGTAAACAACTAGTATGCTTCGTTGGTCCATTTTCCTGATTCCACCTTTTTTATCAGTGCGATGTTAGTGCGATTTTTACATTCATCTTAATTAGCATTATGCAAAATTGGATTATCATGATGATAACTGTAGAATGGATGCTTCGCAAGCCAGGCATAACAGTAGGTTGAATCTATGGTCAAAACCTTAAAAAAGAGCCAAGCAAAGAAAGGGACAAAGTCAAAGCGAAGTCGACCGGAAACGGAATTGCGGCTTATTGATGTCGCCCTTGAACTCATCCGCAAGAACGGCGTTCTGGCGGGACTTAATCTTCGTCAAGTCGCCGAGGGCGCTGGAGTCAATCGAGGTAATATTTACCATTATTTCGGTTCGAGACAAGAGCTCCTTCGCGCTGCAATCAATAGGCAATTTGACGCGATGGTTGACTCTTTCACGAGGATTAAAACACCCTCGGGATTCGTCGCACGACGGCTTCGTGCTTTTCGTTCTAACGTACGCAATGACACCAATGACAGTATGCTACGCGCGCTGCTCGTGCTTGATGGGGACAAAACGGTTGATCCAATTCCTCTATTCGAGGGGCAACTTAGCCAACTACGGCAGGACGTGATCGATGGAGACATTGATAAAGGTCATGATCTTGATACATTACAGGTAGCACTCTCTGCATTTGTGCGCGGCTATAGCATTTTCCGCTTACCTTACGCCAAGCGCGTCGGGATCAAGCCCAATGAGCTCGATGATCGCGTTACCAATATCCTGGGTACCTGGCTCGAAGCAATGGCGCAACCACCCAAAGGCAGCCGGTAATTTGCGTTACCGACAATATGCACTTGTTAGTCCCCCAGTTACATCCAATCAAATTTTGGGTCGTGTTCGAACGTACACAACAAACGGGATCAACAGCACCGTCAATTTATCAAGACATATATGGATAGAATGAGAAGAATGCAGTAATAAGGTTTTGCCATGTAAGCTCATTGGCAATGTTAGACTCGGGCAATGAATACTTATAAAAGACACCGTTTCCCACCTGATATCATTTCGTATGCAGTTTGGCTTTGTGCGTGCAGAGCAGTATATCTATGATATTGAGCAGGTATTTAGGGATCTAGCCGCCAACTCCAAGCTGGGTAGACGCTTTGATCCGGATATTAATTACTATTTCCAATACTCTGTAGAATCCCATAGCATTTTCTATGCTCCCACTGATTCAGGCGTAGAAATTTTTCGTGCACTCCATCAGAGTATGCTTCCGACTCTGCATCTTTAACGGCAGAACACACTTCAAAAATCTTCATGATCATAGTCCTGTTTCCACTCCTTTGGCGCATGTATGAACATCGAAACGAAAAACGATGTCTATCGCGAATGTTCTTATTCTTTTTTACAAGGCTACTGTCTCGAAAAGACAATATCTGAAAGCTCCTCGGCCTTGAGCCATTTCAGGACCTGTTCACTGTCTTGTTCATTTAATGTGTCAAAGCCCTGGGCGTGCAAAATACGCCGGGAGCGTTTTGGATATTCGCGAGCAAGATAGCTCGTCGTTTCACCATAAGTTTCGATCTCGAAGAATTTATCACCCGCCGCAAGCGCGCGGCCATTGGCATAGACGAACGTCTTGTATTCCTGCCGTGCGATAGCCAGCATGTGCTGCGCAAAAGGTGTGCTGTGTGGAAAAGGTGCCAGTTCACCTTTACCGTCCCAGCCGGCTTGGCATGCCTCTTCCCATGCCAAGACACGGGCGTAGCCACTGAGATCGGGAATGGGATCGGCATTGGTGTGAGCACGCAGGCCTCCGAGTATCATGGCATCGACTGCAGTCGGTCGGTCGCCAAGGGCATAACACGTCGAGCCGAGCTGTATTTCCAGTGCGTCAAGCATCCCGGTATATTCGCGTTCAGCAGCCAATTGTTGCGCGGGTTCCCCGGTTCCGGTAGCGCGGCACGCGCGCGGCCCCCACTCTGCCATCGGGTTCTTCATTGCAAGCAGGTAATAAGGTCTCTTTAAAGTGTGATTTTACCGAAGTTTCTGTGGGACATTTCCTGATGACGAATGCGTTTCTGAAAAAGATACTTGGTAACCGTCAGGAAAACGTGTCTAATTCTTCTTATACTCAAATATTCATGGTTTCCCCGGTTATGCCATTGGCGTCTTAGTCTAATACCTGGCTTCTTATAAAACGCACCACGCGTGCGGATAACCCTTCCTTGGCTGAAGAAGGGTATTTATCAGCATGCTGTATCCGCGCATTACTTTTCATCATATAGAGATAGACGGGGGGAAGATAACGCTTTATCCGCCACATGATTCTGTCGCTAAGTCGAGTCCCTGCAAGGATATAGTGCTTAGCCTTTTGGGCATCGTCGTAAACGGTTGCCGCAATACTGTCTGCGGTAATCCCTGTTTTGGCGTGTAGCTTGGCCGCTATTTTGGCCGCTTTGGGGTTGTCACTGCGCATACTCTTGGCCAGGTTGCTTTGAAAGAAAGTCGGGCATACCACAGACACGTTTACCCCATAAGGATCAAGTTCACTCAGCAAACCTTCCGACAGGGCGACCATGCCTGCCTTTGAGGCGTTATAGGCAGACATCGACCCCATATGTAATAGCCCGGCCATAGAAGCTACATTGATAAGAAACCCTTTAGTTTCTTTTAAGAGTGGCACGCAGGCATGGCAGCCTTTTACAGCCCCCATTAAATTGATATCCAAAGCCCACTGAAAATCTTTTAGCGAAAAAGTATCGATATCGCCGGCCGCAGCCACACCGGCATTATTGACTAAGGCATCCAGCCCTTGCCATCGCTCAGTAATGATAGCAACCAGCTCCTGCCACTGGGCATCACTGGTGATATCCAGGTGTTGGAAAAAACAATCGTTGCTGTAGATGGCACTTAGTTGCGAGGCAGTCCTGATTCCGTCTTCATCCTGAATATCAGCAAGACAAACAGACCAGCCTTCACTGGCATATTTTTTCGCCAGGGCAAGCCCCAAGCCACTGGCGGCTCCAGTAATAACAATACGCTTCATTTAACAGGCACTCCGATATTCAATAATGCAGTCAGGTCATCATTAGAGTTGGTGATTGTGATGAGCGAATATAGAGTGGTGAAAACAGTATTATGGAATCATATTCGGTCAGCTTATTCCGGTAGGTTAACTGTTTGCTGGTGGGGTTTCGTCAAGATCAATCCGATTGGCCGAAAATGATCCCGTAAGGTGGTCGGCACTCACTATAATAGATTTACCAGCTGGTTAAATTTAGTCTATTCCACCAGCTAACAAAATTAATAAGGAATGTACCGTGTCAACAACGTATACCACAGACAACCCTCTGCGTCTTATTGGCGCTACTGGATCACCCTATACGCGAAAAATGTTATCACTGCTGAGATATCGCCGTATTCCGCATGCCATGATATGGGCAGATCCGGCAGCGGCGCTGGATGGTTTAGGTATTAGCAAACCGAAAATGGTTTTTTTACCTACCTTTATCTTCAAAGATGATAGCGGTGAGAGTGAAGCCGTTTGCGATTCCACCCCGATCATTCACCGTCTGGAGAAGCTTTTTACACCTCGCTCGGTGATTCCCGATGATCCTGCGCTGGCGTTTATCAATTTTCTGCTGGAGGATTTTGGCGACGAATGGTGTACAAGATTTATGTTCCACTATCGCTGGTATTTTTCTGAAGATGCCGACAACGCTGGAACCCAGCTCCCTTTGATTATGGATGTTACGATGGGTGAAGAAGCCTTGCAGCAAGTGAAAACTTTTTTTGCTGACCGTCAGATTGGACGCCTGGGTTATGTGGGTTCCAACGACACCACAGCCCCCATTATAGATGCCAGTTATCGTCGCTTGCTGTCGCTACTGGAAGAGCACTTGAAGAGCCAGCCTTTCTTGCTTGGCGATAAACCGGGTTCTGGAGACTTTGCCTTGTTTGGTCAGTTTAGCCAGCTTATCGGCTTTGACCCTACCCCCCGAGCTATTGCCCATAAAGTCTCGCCTCGTACCATAGCCTGGGTGAGTACACTGGAAGATCAGAGTGGACTGGAATCTGAGGAAAAAACCTGGACCTCATTGGAGTCCGCTCCTGCAACATTGAAGAACATTCTTACAGAAATCGGCAGAACCTATGTCCCCGCCTTACTGGCCAACGCCAAAGCGCTGAAAGCCTGTGAAAAGCAATGGCAAACAGAGATCGACGGTGGCTTATGGTCCCAGCAAAGCTTCCCTTATCAGGGCAAGTGTCTTCAGTGGATTAATGACGAATACCAGAATTTATCGCAAACCGATAAGCAACGTGTTGATAGATTGATAACCGGAACCGGCTGTGAGGCTTTGCTGTCACAGCATTAAATCCATAGGCCGGCCTTTGTCGCGGGCCAGATTACTGCGTGCTGGTAACGATCTGCGAGAGGGCGTTGACCAGCTCCATTGTCAAAGCCGAAGCCAGAGTTATGGATATGGCTTAATACGCCATTTGTCCGGAAATGATACGCCAGGGACATTGGCGGCGGAATAAAATTTGAAATATTTGAAATAAATGTACAGAGAGATTTGAATCCATGAGCAAAATAATGAAAGTTTTGGCTGCCCTTGTCGCATTTGCCGTCATCGTTGTATTGGCGTTACCGACCTTGGTGCACAAGTTGGGTCTGCACCCTGAGTATCATGGCCCTGAATTTGAACTGGCGGGTAAGCGTGCACTGATTATTACCACCAGTCATAGCGTATTGGCGGCGCCGGGTGAAACCGAGGGTCCGGCTACCGGTGTTGCGGCATCTGAAATGACACACCCTTATTACACGTTTTTAGACGGCGGTATGTCGGTCGATGTAGCCAGTATTGAAGGCGGTGAAATTCCTATCGCCCCTGATAGCCTTGGTCGAGTGACGAGAAGCCCTCTCGATGAGCGTTTCCTTGCCGATCCTGTTTTTACCGCGAAAGCTCAGAAGTCAATAAAAATTGATGATGTGGATTTCAGCGAGTACGACCTGATCTTTCTCGCCGGTGGATGGGGTGCAGCCTATGACCTGGGTTACTCAGAAATTCTGGCACAGAAAATTGGCGACGCCTTTTATGCGGAACACAAACCTGTTCTCGGCGGCGTATGTCACGGAGTGTTGGGTTTTATCAATGTAAAAGGCACTCAGGGCAATTTGCTGATCGCTGGACGAGCCATGACCGGGGTTAGTGACAAGCAAATTAAAGAGCTAAACATTGAAATTACCCCGCAACACCCGGAAACCGAACTGCGTAAAGCCGGTGCGCTTTACGAAAGCCAAACGGCTTTCCGTGATGTGTTTGCTACCCATGTGGTGATTGATCAAGAGCAACGATTTGTGACCGGCCAGAACCAAAATTCAGGGTTGGAGACGGCACACAAAATGATGCAAGTAATTGCTGAAAGGGATAAATAAAAATGAAGGTGAGCCCAATCAGTATTATTGTAAAGTTATTGGTACTGATACCTGCGATTCTGTTTGTGGTTATGGGAATTCGCTGGCTGGTGGCACCGGCTGGCGTAGCACCTAATTTTGGCCTGACGCTGAGTGACGGCATCGGACTCAGCTCCCAAATCGGTAATATGGCTGGCTTCTTTCTGGTGCTGGGCAGTTGTATGTTGATCGCCCTGATCAGTGGGCGTCGAAGCTGGTACTACCCACCGATGATGTTACTGGCGATCACAGCCTTGGGGCGAATTGTCGCCTGGCTGTTGCACGATGCCACATTGGCCTTTAGTCAGATCATGACAGAAGTGGTCGTGGCCATTATTTTGCTGCTTGCATCCCGCCGCTTGCCAAAAGAAGGCTGAACAAGTGAGACGTTTTTCTTTACCTCAGATTTTTTGTGGCGCTTGCCTGTGTTTAAGCGTTGTGAGTAGCAGCGTGTTTGGGATTGAAGCATCAGCGAATACCGTTGTAGACACTGAGGTGCAGAGTTCTGCAAATAGAGTACGTCCCAACATCGTTTTTATCCTCGCCGATGATCTGGGTTATACCGATATCGCGTCCTATGGCAGCGAAGTCAATACACCATCTCTAACGGCGTTGGCGGAGCAGGGTGTGAGCTTTACCAACTTCCACACCGCCGCCAATTGCGCGCCTGCCAGGGCTATGTTGCTCACTGGCGTGGATAGCCATCTGGCCGGGGTTCCCAATATTCCTGAAATGTTAGCGCCCGAGCAACGCAAGCACGCTAACTATCAAGGTGTACTCGGTAGCGATGTAGTTACCGTGGCAACACTGTTAGAAGAAGCCGGTTACCACACTTATATGGCGGGTAAATGGCATTTGGGTATGGATCCGGACAAACGACCCAGTCGGCGTGGTTTTCAGCGCACCATGGCAATGATGGATTCAGGTGCCGATAACTGGGAGCAGCGTCCTTATCTTCCACTGTATGACCAGGCTAACTGGTTTGCTGACGGTGAGCGTTATACGCTGCCGGAAGATTTTTATTCCTCGCGTTTTTTAGTCGATAAAATGATTGAGTTTATCGACAGCAATTTACAGGATGAAAACCCCTTCTTTGCCTATCTCCCTTTTATGGCTGTGCATTCCCCTGTACAGGCCCCGCAACCCTATATTGACCGCTATATGGGCGTCTATGATTCCGGCTGGGATGTGCTACGAGAGCAGCGTAAGGAGCGGGCAGAAGCGCTGGGTATTGTTCCAGAAAACACACCCATGGTAAGAATGCATACCACCAAAGACTGGGATGCACTTAGCGATGAGGACCGGCGCTACCAGTCAAAACGTATGGCGGTTTATGCCGGCATGATTGAGGCCATGGATTTTCATATTGGTCGCCTGGTTGATTTTCTTAAACAGCGCGGTCAATACGATAATACGATTTTTATTTTTACCTCGGATAATGGCAGTGAAGCCAATGGCCCCGATGATCCGCGAGGGTTTCCACAGCGATTGGGCCCACAGAGTCTCGGTTATAACATGGACTACGAAACCCTTGGTCTTAAAGGCAGCTACGGTACTATAGGTCCCAGCTTTTCCAGCGCCGCTGTCAGTCCATTGGCTTACTACAAATTCCATGCCGGTGAGGGCGGTATGCGTGTGCCCCTGATTATTAGCGGTAAACCGGTTGCCGATCCGTCGTCACTGACCAGGGCCTTTGCCTGGGCCACCGATATTACGCCAACCATTTTGTCACTAACCGGTGTAGCAGCACCCGGGGATCGCTTTGCGGGACGCCCGATACTGCCGATGACTGGTCGGGATCTAACCCCCTTGCTTTCTGCGTCCGCTGAAAGGGTTTATGGCCCTGATGATACCGTGGGTTACGAGCTGACCGACCACGGTGTGTTATTTCAGGGTGACTATAAGCTGGTGATTAACCAGCCGCCCCGTGGAGATGGTCAATGGCGTTTATTTAATATTGTCACCGACCCGGGCGAGACTAACGATTTATCTGGGGCTGACACAGTGCGTTTCCAGCGTATGCTGTCGGCCTATCATCAATACACCGTGGATAATAAAGTGGTGCCCGTGCCGCCAGGTTATACCCAGATTAAGCAACTGGTTCAGAATGCTTTGTTAACCAATCGAGACGGTATCCTGGTGTTCCTGTTGACGGTGTTGCTGCTATT
>CAZJRI010000066.1:10372-27376 GCA_964548025.1 uncultured Pseudomonadales bacterium | reverse complement strand
GATTCGCTTTGACATAGGAAATCTCCTCTATGCTTAGGCGAACACCCACAGCGGTGTATATACTGCTCCGCCCAGGCGTCCATTTCAAGGCGGTCAAAGGCGATACCCTGTTTGCCGATGGGAATCTCCGTCAGCTTCGTCCGAACATCGCGATTGAATCGGTTTTTGTCCATGCCCAGGTAGGCCGGGGCATCGCGGAGGCGGATCAGGCGGGGCTGGATCTGCATGGCTATCGACCCAGATAAACCGCGGTAATCTGCTCGCGCTGGTGGCCGATTTCTGCACTGACAATCAGCCGCGCCTGTTGATCGGTTTGCCGCTGCGCCTCTGTCAGTTGTTCTCTGGTCGGCCCGCCATGCAGGAGCAATACTTTGATTGACGGGTTGTTACCCACTCTTCGTGTCCACACGTTGAACGTGCCCTTCGACGTCTTAATTGGAATTAACTTCACGCCGCCACTTAATACATCGTCACGATCTGTATTGTCGAAGTAGTTCACTGGTTCAGCATCGTTTGTCGCCTGATTCTCTGTGCAGCCGAAGAGTATCAAACTGGTAAGCATAGCGATCAGGTGGACTGACTTAATTGTCATTATTAGCTCCAGGGGTCAGGGATTATGCGAGGATCATTGACATGTTAAATTGTGACCAGGGAGCTGTCCACCACATCAATAACTGAGAAACCCGGGACACAAAAAAGTCACGTGCCCGAGTAGATGAATACTCCAGTAATAACAGCAGACTGTCCAATAGGCTGGCGACTGAATTGCAAATATGATCAGGACTTAAAGGGCTTGTTAGAGATAGTTTTAAACTTGAGACCCAGGCCACTGAGGAAATTGCGGGCTGGTATCGATTTCATATTCAATGCCGATATCAGCTGACAAGCTGGCCGTCACTTCTCCAAGTTCCAATTTCCAGGCGTGGTCGCGTCCAGCGGCCCTGCGTACTTCCTCGAACCTGGGGTCGTCAACAATGCCGTCCGGTGCATAGGCATACATGAAATTGACCCATGTAACGAGGTCATCTTTTTTCTCAACAGCCTCAAACCACCTGTCGAATCCATCATCAATTTCTCCCATGTGCATCTTCAAGATACCACGAAAGAACGGCAGACCCTGTGCCGTTTTCTCAAACTCATCGGCTAACATCACACCTTTTTGTATATCCCCGCCAACGATTTCAATGAGGGCTTCAAAAAGCTTTGCTCTGTGTACCGTACCCAACATATTGAATCTGCCTAGTAGGTCCCTTGCTTCAACGATCCGACCTGTCTTGATATACGCGGTCATCAAACCACTAACGACAAAGGCATCTGCGGGTTGTGAGGCCAGCGTCGACAAGGCAGTTTTTATCGTTTTTTCCATATCCCTTGCGGCGAGGTGAACCCAGATTAGAGCGTTAGACGCTCTTGGACTAAAACGACTCACGTATTCAAGGGTCGCCCGGCAAGCCTTGAAATTGCCGCCCTCCAGGTTCATCCGGATTAGAGATAATACCGGGTTCGGATTTGGGCCAGCACCCTGATCCAGTGCTTGAAAATCCCCGGTTTTGATTGTACGCACTAGAATTTCCAGTGCCTCACGCCACTTCCAATCCATCGATAACAGTTGGTACGATTCAAGCCAGCTCTCAGAACGAAGATTATTTCGGTCCGCCTGAAATATGTCTTCCAACAGCTGTCGAATCTTTAGTTTATCTTCCGGGTCGACACCTTCAGCGGTCTGCAAAGCAGATAGGGATCCTGCCAGTACCCTGCGTGGTCCGATGCTATCTGGTTCAATCTGAATAATTCTCTCAAGCTTACGAACACGCTCGGCTGGATTTTCAAGCATTGACTGTTGCATTAATCGATGAACCTCAATATTGCTGCTACCCAGGAATTTCAGTTGACTTCGAAAGGATTCGGTCATCGCAATCTTCAAGGCGTCAACTACTTTCACAGTAATCTCATCCTGGAAACTGAACACATCGTCAAGCGCGCCATCAAATTGCCCACTCCAGAGCTGAAATCCATCCGCGACATTGACCAGTTCAACCGAAATGCGAGCCTTGTCGCCAGCGACCCTGACACTGCCATCAAGTACATTGGTAACACCTAAGGCTCTTCCGATTGCTGTTACGCGCTGCTTTGAATCACGAAAACCAAATGAATCAGTTCGCGGACTTACATAAAGATCTGAAATCTGTGTCAGACCATTAATCAGATCTTCCGCAACACCATCACCCAGCCAGTTGAACTCCTGCGAAGCACTCATATCTTTGAAGGGCATAACCGCTATGGACTTTCTCGGTACATCAGCAGCTGAGAGGTCTTCTCCTGGTTCAGACTCGATTGCCTTTTTGCCAAGTACGGCTGAAACGCCATCTAACAGTTGTAAGAATCCATCGCTTGCCGGGTCTAACTGATCATCGAACAAACGTGCCGCCTGAGTCTGCCTGAACGCTACCGAAATACGAACTTCATCAAGCATCAGCGGCACCAGAATCTCTCTTTCCAATCCTTCTAAAGCTTCATTCTTAACCCATCGGGATTGAATCGCAGTCGCCGACCAGGCCACAACCACACACCTCACTTCGGCTATGGCTTCATCGATCAACTCTTCAAAAGAACCACCCGGCAGGATTTCGCGATCCCACCACACACTCCAGCCCCGACGCTCCAACGCGGCGATTATTGGCCCAACTCGATCTCTATCGTTGGATGAGTAACTCAGGAAAATATCAGCCATGTTGCGAGAATATATCCTTTTGTGTTTTCAACTTGTCCATAAGTATTTTGAAGTCCATGACTGCGACAACCATAACAGAAATTGCCAAACTACGGGTGAACTGTTCAGCCAGAGATGTCTCGTCCAGGTTATATGTCAGTAGAAAATATTAGGAATTCGGCACACTGATGCGTTAATGACTTAAGCATTCCTCATCGGTGTTACAAACCAAATTTTTCTCACTCAGTTTGATCTAAATCCAGATCAGCGCCCCTCGTTTCCCGCGAAGTTTTGAAATCATCATTAATCAGACCCGGCCAGATCCCGTTTCCTCTCATCACTGGCGAGGGCTGCGTGGTTCAATATATTCCGCGCCATCGATGAGACCTGAAGCTTTGAATTAGCCCGGTAGGCTTCAGCCCTCACCTTGTGGACATCTCCATCCTCTGGTGCAGCGTGGTAGGCCATCTCGGCAAGGTGGCAGGCCAGTGCCTCGTCCCCGGTTGCGATCAATTCCCCGATTCTCTCAAGGACAGGTCCCAGACCACCTGCAAGCCTGATCCACTCAGTAGCCTGACGCGCTTTGGGTTCCGGTAGCAGATTATCGTACTCACCTTCCCACCAGCCACCATAACGGCGCCAGATCATTCTCACCAGAAACCTTGGATCATCATAGACAGGTCGAAGGTAGGGCTTTTTCATCAAAGCTTCATCCAGTTTGAGCCCATGCATGACCTGATCAAGCGGCCAGCCCCTGTTCATCATCGTTAGGGTCTGGTCCTCAATATCCCGAACGAATCCTGCAGTGACTGTTAGTGCTTCATGCACACGTTCCGCGCCAAAGATTGGAAAACCATGGCCCGGGATCATGAGTTCAGCATTCTTACCAGCCATTTCGTCCAATGCATCTGCCCAATCCGATACATACCGTTGTACCTTCTGTGGATTGCCACCATTGGGAACAGCCCAGATAAACATATCCCCGGGCACCAGTATTTTCCTTTCAGGAATCCAGGTCCAGGTATGATCATCAGTCTCGCCACGGGCATGATGCAATTCGAAAGTCAGATCCCCTCGGCTGAACGTCAAGTGACTGGCATAAGTTACGTCTGGATAACGAAAGTTAACGGGCCATTGAAAGCCGGGCATGTTGATAGCAAACTGCCGCTTGTTGATCGCAGTATTGTAGCCACGGGTTTTGATATAGCGATCGAAATGCCTGGGGGTTAACTCATGCGCATAGACCACTGGCTGCGACCAGCCCTTTTCTCTGGCTTCCTCTTCAAATCTGGCAGTTGCAAAGATGTGATCCACATGGTGATGAGAGAATATCGCTGCGACAAGGGGAGTTTCTGGTCGCCATTTCCTGACCTCGTCAAATGTCCGGTCCACATCAAGTTGTGTGCCCGCATCCAGCAGGACAAGCCCATCGCCTGTGTCTATTGCGAATATACCAGCAATTCCCTTCATCCCAAGCAATCCGTCCTGTAATTCCTGACTGCCCTGGTACGTGGTATGCACCGGGTGATGCTCAAAAACTGTATCCAGATCGCCTTGCCAGGCTCTTTCGGCGAGATCTTTAAAATCAAATGTCATAATGTTCCCTGTATTTTAAGAGGATTCCGAGACTGTTGATGCTCGTTAGTTAGCTCAAGCTGCAGCCAGTCTCGCATTTCTGCGCGTCAGGTGCTCCTGCAGGTGCGCATTACGTTCTGGTCAGAGTGGATAATCCGGAACTGCAGACCACCAGAGAAAAGCCCTTTAACCGTTGTGTATACATTGCCCGTTCCAGGGAATTGAATCAAGCTGGTGAAAAGAGCTGTCGTCCACCAGTATTGCGGTTTCTTTCTGACACCCTCTGTTTTGTTTCCCTACTGTTATCTGATTACATGCTGTTAACATATGCCGATATCCCAAACCTTTAGCATCTGTGAAAACTGTTAATGCAATGGTACTCAGCCTCGCTGAGCTAACGAGTGGTTGTGAGAAAAGTGAAGTTGTTAGTGAGAGCCCCGTTCCGCCAATTTTCGAGAAATCAGATTTTGATTCGTCGCCAGGTTGCTCGGTGGCTGCATCCGATAACGGCAAGCTTGTTGAGTCCAGCAATTATGGGATGGCGAATCTGGATCACGAGATTGCGATTGGCAGTGAAACAATCTTCCATTAACTCGATTGAGGATTGAAAACCCGCTCCGTTGATGCGGGAAACTGATCGAGTAGCGCAGCAGGGCGAATGGGTCTGGGTGCAAATGAGCCACCGCAATTTGGGCAGATACCATTCAATTTGGACTCAGCGCAGCTTCTGCAGAACGTACATTCAAAACTACAGATCACCGCCTCACTGCTGTCTGGGGGTAGGTCCACATCACAACACTCACAGCCAGGTTTCAGCAATAACATATTGTCCTCTCGTTAATGGGGATGAAGTTAGCCAGAGTACAAGGAATAAACACCTGATTGGATTGCTAATCAGATTCTATAGCACCATTTGGGATTGTGTAACCAGCGCCACTGCCTTTCCGTCAGGACGGGAGAGCCGAGTCTGCCATACAGATGTGCGCCGACCAACGTGGATCGGCGTTGATTCTGCGATAATTTCGGTCCCTTCTTTTGCTGCACGGAGAAAATTGGTTTTGCTCTCGACCGTCGTAGTGCCATTGGCACCATCCGGCAGGTTCAAGGAAGCGCCAATCGCCCCCAACGTATCTGCGACTGACATGATTGCTCCACCGTGCATGATGTGACCGGTGGTACAAAGCTCAGGTGTAACTTTGAGTTTGCCAATGATTTTCTCTTTCTCTGCTTGTGTTATCTCTAGCCCCATTAGCTTACAAAAAGGCATCATATCCGCGATAGTCAAACTCATAGCTTTTCCATTAAATTATCAGTGTCGCTCTTTTCTCCATGAAATTAAACCTGAATATGCACATTGTAAGCTTACCGGAGGAATTAAATATCGAGTATTTCTGAATTAACTGTAAGAAAATCCTTCAATGCTCGACCAATATTTAAAAGATAGTGAATCATCGGACACGATGGCGTGAAGATTCAAAAGCATACCCAGGAAGAAATTCTGACGGATTGGCTGGATCGTTATGCGCGGCTTATCAACCACGTGGTTATTTTGTACCGCGATGACCAGGTTCATGGCGAGGATCTCTTTCAGGAAATTGCACTCGCGCTCTGGCGTTCCATTCCCAACTTTGAGGAGCGGTCAAAAGAGTCCACCTGGATCTACAGGGTAGCACTTAACACAGCCATATCTGGGGTTAGAAAACGGTTTGTTCGAACAGAGTCAACAGATTCAGTAGATGAAATTACCGATTCAAAATCCAATATCAGCATCGAGCAGTCATCAGAACTTGATTGGGTGTACAAGCGGCTCAAAACCATGAACCCAATCGATCGTTCCCTGGTTCTCCTCTACCTTGATGGGAACAGCTATCGGGAAATCTCAGAAATCATTGGCACATCTGAATCGAATGTGGGTGTGAAGATTAATCGAATTAAGGAGCGGTTGAAGGTGTTTCTGGACACGGAGGAAACTTGATGGATATTGAATATCTGCAGACTCTATGGCAAAAAGATGACAAGCATGTTGGATACCGGTTAAACCAGTCAGCGATTCAGAATCTGGTGGGTGAAGAAATTCGTCAATCTGAGAGATACTTCCGCTGGCGCGACTGGTATGAACTCGTTGGTAGTGTGTTGATTGGAGGTTTCTTTTTGTATGCAGCTTTCTTTCCGCTACCTGGCGACCAGAATTCCGGATGGATGGTGCATTGGGATCGCTTATTCCTAGCTGCTGGATGTTTCTTTATTACATTTGTGTTCATTAGATTGCGTCTGACCGCGCGAGCCTTTGTTGTGCATGAGGGGGATTCACTCATGCAGACGCTTGAAAAAAGGCGTGATGCGTTGATCCATCATATCAGGGCGGTCAAAGGTATTCTGTGGTGGTACATACTACCGGTTGCCATTCCACTGGGAGTAATGGCAGTGACCTCGTTTCAACCGGAACACCGGATACGATTCATTGTTGTCTGCATTGTGGCTTTCATCATGATTGTACTGCTGAATCGATGGTATGCGAATAGAAAATTGCAACCAAAACTCGACAGTATTAACCAGCTCATCCAGGACGTGAAATGAGACGGGACACAGCTCCAGGGTTACTGATGATTTAAGAACTTTAGTGTCCTGATTTTGACAACGAAACACTAAGTCACCAAATCACCGGTACCCCTTTTTTGTTGGTTTGAAACTGCACGGCATCAACAGTCGGAAATCCGATATAAATCTTGTCAGAATAGGGTCCGAATCCGGCGCCTTGCCTATAGCCAATATCGTTCGGATCCATACCAGCATTTACTAAGTCCTGAGTAATAGCATCTAGTGCAGGTTGCCCGGGTTTGTTGGCACTGTGGTGTAATGTGAACTTCAAACCCGCTAGTGTTGGTATGGCGACTGGCGTTTCTATTTCTTTTATTTCCTCTGTCGAGAGCATCCAGTAAGCATTGTGGTTACCAATGGCCCGGACGTGCAGGTGATACCAAAGCCGTCTCGCAGGTAAATGCTAGGTATTGCCGTGAAGCTACAGTCACGTTTCGGTAATGTGATCTCGATCAACTTATTTCATAAATACACTATCGTTTGCTGGAAGTATTCTCCCGAACGTGAGCTAGCGAGAATGCAAGAGATTGCTGTACAACAATTGACCAGCACAAAAAGTAAACAGTTCTCTGTCTTGTGAGCCACATGGGATATTTAAATGCTTCACTTCCAGGGTGTGGGCACCCATGGCTAAAGACACAATCAGGTCGTTTGAGAAGGTAAGTTGAATTAGCTGGCTAAAATGTAAACATTCAAAACAAGCTGAGAAAACAGAAATTGAGCCAGGTCTAGTAGATCCTGCAATTCATCTGTTAATAACCACCAAACCCGTGGATTCTCAGTAACCCCTAGGTTTCAGTATCCTGCTGAGCTCCTGGATTATGTAACAAGATTTCTATGATCATCAATGACTCTTTGAACCAGGGCCATGTGATGCCACAAAGTAATTTGCCTCCCTGATTACGTTTTTCAGTGTCATGAAGAATCGCTTGCGCGTAGCCCTTCATTTTCTCTCCCGCGATAACCAACTCAACGTCTGCCCCATCCTTGAGGTTATAACGCCAGCTTGCTTCCGTACCGATGACGACGGTGTGATCATCCAACGAGCGATAATTTACAGGGATGGTAAGCTGCCGCCTGGTTTTTCGGCCGGTCATGGTAATCAGAAGATGACTCTGACTTAGCAATCCATGTCTTTCTGACCGCAATCGTTTTTCAACTCGTCCATTGAAAAGACTGCCGTACCAGCGAGTGAACGTTTTCATTGTCATAAGTGCAGTTTGAAAAGATCAGTGTTTCTCTTTTCTTCTATAATTTTGTTCCCATTCATTGAAGGAATTCGCGCCCTATTCAGACCCGGGATTACCCGCTCCCATCTTCTCATTTTCCAGAATGCGCGCGCCTTTCAGTATGCCCTCCATGGCATAATTGCCTTCATGGCAGGCGTATTCATATACAGGTGTATCTGACTGGGGCCAGGGATATTCGCCGCTCCAGGGTGCAGACCATGAAGTCGGATCGTCTACAGTGAAGCTGTACAGCAGTGTATTCTCGTCTGTACGCTTAAATTTTTCGACCACATGCAGATCACGACTCGCACCGTATAGAGAAGGCTGGTCCGGGAAATTTATGGTATCAACAACCAGCGTATCTCCTTCCCACCAGCCGATAGAATCTCCCAGCCATCGACGAATCGATGGATCCTGGTGCTCGCTGTTGAGGCGAATAACCCGCGCGTCATGAACCATCTCAATCAGGATCACAACATAATCCGGCGTCTGAACGATTCGTTTCAGGTTGTTGTAACCCGTTGGCAGCATCGGGGGCCCACCGGTTGATCCAAATCCCAACAGGCATCGGTCGCTTAGTGTCAACCGTTCAGGATCATCATAAGGGCCCGGTTCTATCTGATTAAGCCACCAGGCATCACCCTTGTTTTCATGCAGCACGTCGCCAAAGAACTTTGCCAGCTTCTTGCCACCCGCCGGTGTCATCTCCGGGTAACGACCGTTTGGTGGATCGGTGATGATTGAAGTTCGATACTCGCCGTTAATCTTGATCGCCGTGTCGCCCGCGTCGATCCAAAAGAAGTTGTAGCCGCCAACATTGCCCGACGGCCCAGCGGAACCGTCACCACCTGCCGGTGGCGCTTCCCGTTCCGAATCACTCTTTTGCAGACCCGCTGCCTTAAAGGCTGCAATGCCTGCCTCATTCTGCCTGGCAAGCTCCCTGGATAAGGTTAAGGTTGTACCGAATTCAACCGGCCGTTCAACCGGTGTGATGGTGGCGATGTTATAGGTACCTGACAGATCAGGTTTGCCATCAGATGTCCGCGGAATTTCCGTATAACCCGCGAAGGTGAAAAGCAGGCCGCATACAAGGCCCAAAAACTGAATTCGATTCTTCATTTCAGGACTCCTCAAGAAAGGATATTTGAATTATTCACCTTTTAAGTCGCTTGGCAACTTGATTCGTGCCATGCAGTATCCCTCCTTCCTCCACAGAGGACGTCGGATCGAAATCGTTATCTAGTCATCTTTTTCTGAGACCGGAACAAACCAGATCGGAGAAGACCAGGCGCGTTCCTGGATGATCGCCTGTAAATCTGCCCTTGGGGGCACCCCTGCCCGCAAAGCATCCCAGGTAGACCAGCGACAGGTTGGGTTTTCCAGAACCCTCGCATAGTAGAAGGCGCGATGTTGCGGAATGAATTCCGGATCTTGCCAGGTCGCCTTGAGCTCTGTGGACCCAACATCTGGCGTGATCGAACAATCGCCCAGGTCTACTGACGCGCCGTTGTCAGGGCAGCGGTGTGTCTTGGGATCAACTGCACCGCCATCAGAGCAGGCGACATCGTAAACCCTTTCGTGATGTTCACCATTTTCTGTCCAGCCTTTGATTACCTGAATTCTTTGGAGGGCCGCAGAATTGGCATCCCTTGTACCCCAGACAATAAAGCTGGGTGTGTTGCTCTGTTTTGCCAATAGATCAGAACCCATGGGAACACCAGTTGCGTATGCTGCGCTGACGATGTCTTTTTGGTTAAGCATGTTTTTGTCGAAGCCATATCCGGCAAAGAAACGAACTTTTATTCGTGGTCCGGAAGTGGCAAACGTCTCCTTGCGACGAAATGCGCTGTAAATGGACTCCCGCGTGTTTTCTTCAGCCCATACACCGGCCAGACCCGAGGCTCCCCAGGTTTCAAAAGGACCCGTGAAGTAGTGCTTACCGTTGACAGTCTTTATGGAGATTGTGTCATTGTTTTGCGCAGTCAGTAGCTGTTCTTCTGACATGGGTACTGCACCTCTTTGCACGGCGTTGGAATCAATGAGCCCCACCTTTGAGAAGTAGTTAGACTCATCGTCGGTTGTTGCCGCGGTATGAGTATCCGATGCCCCGACAAATCCAAACTTGAATGGGTTTGACGTACCTTTGTCTTCGAAGGCCAGGCCATTTAAGAGTGCTTCCCTGGCGTAGGAACCACTGGGTTTACTTGGTTCGCTGATACCTACCTTAAATGGCATGATTTCGAAGTCTGCCCATTCGTCAGACTCAGACAGTGCTGGATGGGTTTCTGAAGTACCTTTGACCTGGGTTAGTTCAATTAATGGTTCGTTACGCATGCGCTTCTTTGCGTAAATATCGTCCAGTGGATCGTCTGCCCAATCCACCAGTTTGAACATCTGGCCGTTGGAGCCATTTGAATTGTGTGGAATGGCAAGGGATTCTATCCCTTGCTCCCGAAGATCATCCATCCAATCCCACAATCCCTCGGGGTCCTGGCTATGAAACCGTGAGAATGGCATGGCGGGTAACTTGTCGGCTGCCTGAAAGATAACATTTCTGTGAAGGTTTCCCCTGTCGTCGCTGGAGGAAGTGTATTCATAAGCGACAAAAGTTGTGAATCTACCGGGTTGATTATAGGCTTCTGCCGCTTTGATAGTATCAGCCCAGGCGTCGCGAGCTATTTCGTTGATGACTTCAACATCCATACTGCCATCGTAAAGAGCAGTGAGTACCCCGGGCAGGAAGGTTCGGAAGGTTTGCCCCCGCAACTGGATACTCTGTACATTGAGTTTGTCCGGTGCGTTTAAGTTATGCACGTTCTGGGCAAAGTCCAGTTTCGAAAACTCCGTGGTTGTATCTGCCGCGGCACGAAGTGCGCCTAAAAACATCGCATGGTCAGTCACAGCATAGAAGTCCAGAGGCTGTCTTAACTGAACGTCGAAACCTGCGGGATGTTTGATCGTTTCACCAGTGGCGTACTTGTAGGCATCGTAAGGCGTTGCCAGCGTACCAAAGGCGAAAGCATCGAACGAATATGTGGTGTGCACATGTAAATCGCCAAAGTAGGCGTTTCTTTCTGCATTGGCTTGCGGGTTTGCGTTAATCACATCTGCAGGCATTTCCAGGAACCTGTCGCCAAATCGAGCGGCCGCCACCGATCGCACTACCTTGTTCCGCGCGTTTTTGACGGTGTCGGAGCACCCGGGCAATACCAGGATGAAGGATAGGGCGGTTAGAGTGAGAAGGAATGGATAATTCTTCATAGCAGATCAGCCTTATTATTCTTGACTCGTTTACAGACGTTAAACGATATCAAATTGAATTGCAGCTAGAGAATCGGCAATGCCTGAAGTTTTTCACGAATAGAGATGTGAGGGACATGATGCCAATAGTCGGGGACGAGTATCTGCACATGCGTGGCATAAATGAATTTCAAAATGGAGATGGAAGCGGAAGGAACTGTATTTAATGTCCAAAGAAATCGAATCAGGCTATGAGAAATGTGTATACTGTCCTCTGATGTACTCTTTACCCGTCCTTTGTCGAGCGACCATAGGCTGAACTTCTGAGTTATCGAAATGCCAATGCTAAACAATACTGATCATTCGAATCTGGAAATCGGCCGATCCACTGTCGCGACTCTGGTGTTGCTATCGCTTTGCCCTCACCTCATTGCTGAAGATGAGTCTGATCGCCGCAGCCAGGGTTTGCAAGAATCTGAAATTGATGAAGTACGGGTGGTTGGCCGCAGGAGTCAGCAGATTGGCTATGCCGCTGCTGCCAGTGAAGGCCAGGTTGGCGGTGAAGACCTTTCGATTAGACCACTTTTGCAGGTGGCAGAGCTAATGGAAGCGGTGCCAGGCATGGTGGCTGTCCAGCATTCCGGTTCAGGCAAGGCAAACCAGTACTTTATGAGAGGTTTCAACCTGGATCACGGTACTGACTTCACAAATTATATCGACGATACGCCAATCAATCTTCGCTCTCATGGCCATGGTCAGGGTTATTTAGACGTTAACGGCCTGATACCTGAAACCATCGAGCGGATTGAATATCGCAAAGGTACCTATCGAGCAGATACCGGGGATTTTTCCATGGCCGGGTCTTCACGCATGATAACCATAGACCGGTTTGACAGACCCTTTTTTACCATAGAAGCAGGTGACGACAACTGGCAACGCCTGGCAGCAGGCGGTACGCGCAAACTGGCTGAAGGTACCTTTACTGCTGTTGCGCAGTACAAGATGTTCGATGGTCCCTGGCAACGTAACGAAAATCTGCATCATCATTCCCTTTGGGCGAAATACAATACTGAAACCCCGGCAGGCACGTTGACGCTATCTCTCTCGGGGTACAAGGCGACCTGGGACCCCACCGAGCAGATTCCTGAGTTGGCTATCGGCACCCCTTTGTGTCGTGATGAATTCTGCGCAATCGACACAACCGCAACCGGGGAAACCGACCGATGGATCGCAACAGGTCAGTTGCTCGGTCAGGATTGGCGAGCCACGCTTTACGCGCAGGCTTATGACTGGCGAATGAGTTCAGACCCAACTTTTGCTGAGCAGATTAACCAGTTCGATAAGCGGACCGTGTTCGGTGGCCGACTGGAGCGGGATTACATTTTAGGTGAGACCCTCGATGCCTTAATCGGTTTCGAATTCCGTTATGACGATGTCAGCCGTATTGGTGTGGAATTCTACGATCAGGGTCATTTTGTCGCAGATAACGGCGACAATGAGATCGAAGAAGGCTCAGTCGCTGCATACGGTGAACTGGTCTGGCAACCAATTGACAAGCTGCGGATGATGGCTGGTTTACGTGCGGACTATTATAACTTCGATGTCACGGCAAGAAATGACATCAGTGCTGAAGGCAGTGAATCTGACAATCGCATCTCGCCCAAACTCTCGGTGGCTTATGGGCTGACTGATAATATTGAAGCCTATGCAAACTGGGGTTTTGGCTTCCATTCCAATGATGCCCGTGGAGTGGTGGATGATGTCAATCCGGTGTCAGGCCTGGTGAGAGGCGAAGGCTATGAAGCCGGTGTGCGCTACCAGCGGGAGTTTTTTAATATTTCGCTCACCCGCTGGTACCTGGACATTGCCAGTGAACTGAGTTTTGTCGGTGACAGTAATTCTGTCGAGCCAAAAGGTGGCTCGCATCGCCATGGCTGGGAAGTCGTCGGATTTTGGCAACCTGTTACCTGGTTAGCCATCGATGCAGTTTATGCGGTGAGCGAGGCCCGATTTGATGACCCAGCAGCCGAGGGCGGTAAATATGTCGATGGTTCCGTCGAAGACTCAGGTCAGATCGGGTTGACCATCAAGTATGGCGATTGGGATGTCAGCTCTCGCCTTCGTTACCTGGGTGAATATGCATTGGTACCAGATAACTCCAGGCGAGCGTCGGAGTTAACCACACTGAATTTTAGGATCGCTCGCAGCTTCAGGAGGCTGACGCTCTATGGTGAACTAATCAATGCGACCGACGAAGACGGCAAGGATATCGTCTATTTCTACGAACACGCCCTGCCTGAACTCTCGGCGCTAAGCGATGAAGGTTTTTACAGTCGACAGAGCCAACCACGCACCTATCGACTGGGGATCAGATACAAGTTTTAGTTCCCTTACTCCAATTCAGATCAATTTCAGGTTGTCACTCGGGTTCTTATCGATCATCTTGTGGTAAGGATCTATCCCTACCCGGGCAGGTTCGGTATCAATAATAAACTCGAAGCTTGACTCGCCCCCCGTGATCACCCGTTGTTCAATCAGTATGGGGTCAGGTAGATCATCATCCCCAAGCTCATCACCTGAGGCGGGGAAGACAGCAAGATCCAGTTTGATAGCCATGGGCACTTCTGTTTCTTTACCACTGCCATCTGCCTCGAGCTGAGACGATGTGACGTCAAACTTTACCCGCCAACGCCCATCATCCGTGGGCTCACTTGTCGCTTCGGTCACACGCAGGTCAAACAGCGTAATCTTGTCAAATAGATCAGTGATAAACTGTTGGTGATCATCTCCTGCGACAGCTCTGAATTCACTGATCAGATCCTGACTATCCGGAAATGGCGCTTCATTGAAAGCGTGTTTGCCAATGAAATTACGTAGCGCCTGATTCACCGCCTCCTCACCAATCGCATCTTTTAGTGAGTACATTACAACACTGCCTTTGCGATAGTGAATATAACCCTGTCCTTCAACAAGACTTAAGGGCAGCTCTTCTATCAGCTCGCCTCCTCGGCTTCTCAGATAATTGTCGAGTTCGTATTTTAGAAAACGCCGCATCTTTTCTGGGCCATATTCGTGCTCCATGACCATCAGCGCTGAATACTGTGCGAGCGTTTCAACAATTACGGTTGCGCCCTGCATATTCGCCCCGATTACCTGGTGAGCCCACCATTGATGGGCCAGTTCGTGAGCGGTTACATAAAAAACATAGTCAATGTATTTCTCATCTGATAAATCAGCAACAAACCCGATTGCTTCTGAGAATGGAATGGTATTGGGGAAAGATTGTGCAAAACGCTCATAAGCCGGGAATTCCAGAATACGGAATTGCCTGTACTGAAAATCACTGAAGGCCTCGGTGAAGTAGTCTAGCCCCTTTTTTGTTGCGTAGATCATACGTTCGACATTGTAGTCATGATCCGGGTGATGATAGACCTCAATTGCGACCCGATCCCGCCAGCTATCTTTGACCACGTCGTACCGTGCAGAGAGAAAAGACAGGAACGGCCAGATCGGCGCATCCATTTTGTATTCAAAGTAGCGCCGATTGCCTTCCGTCCATTCTCTTTGCAGATATCCTGGCGATATGGCTATCTGGTCTTCTGACGTACTTACGGTGGTGCGGAAATCAATATGAGTATCGATGCCAAGCTGATTGACTCCGTATCCCTTCGGATCACCAAACTTGGGAGACCGCTCCACGGGACCCAACCCGTATTTTTTCCGTGTATTGTTGTCTCCCAGTTCAGTAAGGCCGGTATAACCGATGAGTGGCATCATTTCAGTGTTGTTTACAAATGTACCGTTGTGGACAACCCGGGTACTCGAGTTGGAATTTCTGAATCCCTCATTAACCCAGCTTAGGTCAAATTCAACCGTCATTTTCCTGCCGGGTTCAAGTGCGCGATCCAGGGCATACCTGTGATATCCATAGTGCCTGTTCTCCTCAATTACCTGTGCGGAGGGGACGATGAGCGAATTTACAGTGAGTTCCCGATTGATCGAAAAATGAATTTCCTGCAGTGGCTCATCGGTGTTGTTTACAAGCACATATTTACCGCGGCTCTCAATACGCCGCTCCGCAGGATATATGTCAACGTTGGCATCTACTTCGATAAGAGAAGGAGATTTCATCTCCTTATACTGTTTGTAGTTTTTCTCAAACTCTGCCTGTAGCTGTTCAACATCATCAGAAGTTTCATACCGGTTCAACACGTTCATGTTGTAGAAGATCCACGAACCGGAAGCCACCATAGCCACTGAAGCCAGGACCAACGAGCCTGCAACGCCTGACGTAAAGCGCTGACGAGCGATCCGCAGCCGGTCAGATAATCCAGAGGATATTCCCCGCTGTGCAAACAGGTGAGCACAGACCACCAGAATCACACAGAAGAGCGACCAGTACAGACCTACGTTGACATGTCTTGTTATATAGTGGCCCCATGCATTCATGTCTGAAAGTGGTATGGCTGTTGTGCCAAAACTATAAAGTGTGTGCTCCCAGCCGTAGCTGTTTAGTGTCTGGATACCGATGAAAACCACTATAGTGACCAGCATGCCCAGGTATTTGCTGCCAACCAGTACCTGAATGAATATGGCAAGCACCGCTTGAAGATAAATGCGCCAGCCCTGTGCGATATGCAACCCGAACAAATAGGTACCAATCTGAATGTCGCTATAACCGTGCCCTACCTGAACCACTATGGCCGTAATCATTACCACTGTCAGGAGAGTTGCTATGACGAACCACAGTCCCAGTATCTTTGACAGTATCATGATGGCGTTTGGATATGGTAGTGCATCCATAATCTCAGATACTTTGTGCTGACGTTCCCGGTGCACAAGATCACCGGCGTAGTAAATGACAATGGCCGAAGCGATGAATAGAAAATTACTCTGAATGATCTGCAACATCATTCGTGTTGACGGCAATACAGGTGTTCCAAACATTTGACTAATCGCGCCGAAAAACCCGCCAACAACATTGAACATGCCAAACAGCAGTAATACATAGAAAGGAATGCTGCGCACCACCGCCCTGAACTCGCTGCGGGTTTGCGCCAGAAACTGCTGAACGACGAGCTGGCCATTGAACACTGGCAGGTACCGCGTATTCAGATTGACTGAAGGAACTGCAGCCTGGCTTTCCTTCTTCCCCAGCTTTTTTCTACCTCGTGCCGCAATTGAAAAAGAAAATCGCCATAAGGTGATTGCCAGAAAAACTGCCGCTACACCCAGCCAGATGACCCGGCTCTTAGCCAGGTTTCCCTCAAACTCGGGAGTAAGTGTATTGCGGTCAAATACCGTCCAGTACTGCGTTAACTCACCAAATGCTGCAATGCCGAATGGGTCGAACAAAGATGTCATTGCCAGGGTTTCCGCATCAGTGTTAGCGATCACGATAGCCCAGGCAATCAACATTGCCATAAAGGTGACATAGGCTGCTGTCATGGAGCGCGATAAGGCGGCAACACAAAAGAATAGGCAACCCATAATATCCCCTTAATCCATCAATTTCTATAATTCCCTTAGTTCCATAAATATAAAATTGAAAGGTATTTCTCCAAAGAGAACTACTGGTATGAATAAATGCTATCTTATTATTTTTATTGATACTTAAGAGATATTTATTCGAGCTAAGAGGCCGATTGGGGG
>CAZJRI010000066.1:8670-10362 GCA_964548025.1 uncultured Pseudomonadales bacterium | reverse complement strand
GGGAAGCATGATCATAAACACAGAAAAAGTGTAGGGCGCCCAGACAAAGTCTCCAATACGCTCCTGATCGAGCCACGGCATAAACGTCGCAAGCAGGGTGCCGAGAATGGCCATACACCCCGTCAGAAAGGCAAACAGCATTCCGCCGCTGAATCTTCCCAGCAGGTAGGACAATCTTGGCACACCGGTAGTGACGATCATCTCCATGGTCTTTGCACCGTAATCACGTGTCACGGGGCCAGCTATAAGGGCGACTGCCGCAAACATCACCACAGCGCTAAGTACGAAATGACTCATCAGAATGGCAAATGGTGCGTTTAGATTAAGGTTATTGCCAACACCGCCGATGGATACGTTTTCACTGCCCATGGCGAGAAATGCCAGTAGAAAGAAAACGGCCGATACTGACCAGAACAGTGGCGATCTGAGCTGGTAGCGGCACTCAAACTTGAATACTTCAAAGAACATGTCAGCCCCCTAATCCAGATCTATGTCAATGTCGTGCTGATCCAGCGTGGCGAAATAGACATCTTCCATCGTGGGCTGTGCCTGCTGCATGCCCTCACCCGGATCCTCCCCGGCGACAACACGTATCTCCATCTGTCCACCGGTACGACGAGTGGACACCACGGACAGGGCTTTCTTGAGTGCCGCCACCTCGTCGCCCTGCACCGTTTTCTTCCACAGTCGCCCCTGCAATTGCTCAACAAGGGCCTGGGGTTCATCTTCCACCAGAATGGCACCATTGCCCATAATCGCCATGCGAGTGCAAAGGTCCGCAACGTCCTCGACGATATGTGTCGACAGGATGACCACCACACCTTCGCCAATCTGGGCAAGCAGATTGTGAAAACGTCTTCGTTCTGCCGGGTCCAGGCCCGCAGTAGGTTCATCTACAATGACGAGCTCAGGGTCTCCAATCAGGGCCTGAGCAATACCAAAACGCTGGCGCATACCACCAGAGAATGTGTCGATGTTTTTGTTGCGTACCTCGTACAGGTTTGTTTGCACAAGCAGTTTTTCTACCAGAGTGCTGCGATCTGAACGGTTGCCAATACCTTTTAGTATGGCCAGATGGTTCAACATCACCTGAGGAGAGGTCCTTGGATAGGTACCGAACTCCTGGGGCAGGTAACCAAGCTTGCGACGGAGCAGATCTTTCTGTTCAAGCACGTTTAAATCACCCAGGTGTATCTCTCCCTCATCCGCTTCCTGCAAGGTAGCGATCGTGCGCATGAGAGTCGACTTTCCTGCACCGTTGGGGCCGAGCAAGCCAAACATACCCCGGGGTATATCCAGGCTGACATTCTTCAGGGCCTGCACCCCGTTACTATAGGTTTTCGACAAATTCTGTATTACAAGACCAGCCATGTTTTTACTACCTTATGAGGATGAACTCCCCCTTTCAAAAGCCAAAAATTTTCAGAGCAATACTATCCAAGCAAAACTTTCCAGGTAAGGCGTTGTGCATTTCCCGCGCCAACTTTTTTATTCTTTTAATTCAGCAAGTTACAATAAGTGAGATGTGCCTGTTGGGAAAATAAACGATTATCTGGCTACTTTAACCTAAATTGGAATGACTCGATGCCTGTGGAATGCGCGAAGGATTCTTTGAGACAGATATTTGCTAATACTGATGCGTTATTGACGTGTGCACCCATTATCCGGCACGCCGATAACCTGAACACATTC
>CAZJRI010000066.1:7918-8660 GCA_964548025.1 uncultured Pseudomonadales bacterium | reverse complement strand
TGCATAAAATTGGCAACTACAGCGCCTTGCGCTGTGGTGTTGAAAAACAATAAAAGCATGATCCAAGTCTTCTACCCTCGAACCATGGGAGGACCCTGAAATTGGTCAACAGCGCCAGGATAAACCTCATAATAATAGCATTGGTAAGTGCAGGTGTTTCATACCTCTGTTTTGGGATTCTTGAGTCGACAGCAGATGGCACGTCCGGCAATACAGCTGTTAGCGGTGCTATTGCAGGTTTTCTGGTCACTGCTGTTCTCCTTTACAGAATTTTTCAGGGTATGAACAGTGATATCAGTCTGGAAATCATTGAAAACCAGCGCCGGGAAATCAAGGAACTACAAAACCAGGTCATCAGAGGTGCCCCCTACCCGGAGGACTTTACACCAGAGATTTCTGATCGAGAGAAGATAGTGATAGCGCGGCCAAAGAACTGGCAACAGCAAGGGGGGTACATATTCAATTTCGAAGAAAACATTGATGAAGACGCAGCGGAAGTCGATCCGTTCCCGGCTTACTTTAGAAGTTGGTTCAATGTTTTGACTGAGGCCCAGGCTTCTGATTTAGAAGCCTACTTCGAGAACATTACCAAAGAGGTCAGTAGAGAATCACTGTCGTTCACACACGAGGTGATTAGTATTGGTGGAGACAGCGGGGCTCATAAGGCACAGAAAATGATTAGTACCTATTGGATACGGGTAGGCTTTGAGGAGAAGCTGGGAGGGAAAAAAGAGCGCGTATT